>JBGQLU010000124.1:0-10767 GCA_041500265.1 Acidobacteriota bacterium
ACCGGTGAGACACTGGACATCCCGGCCACCCGGGCGCCGGCCTTCAAGGCGGGCAAGCCCCTCAAGGAATCCTTGAAGGGCTGAAGCCCGTCCGGGCCGAAGGCTCGGGCGTCCAGGCGATCGCACATGGCGAACTCGCAAGGGGAGACGTCCGCGCCGAAACGAGCGCCGGCCCGCAAGAAGCGGCGCCGGGCGCGGGCGCGCTGGCTGCTGGGACTCGGCGTCCCGCTCGCCGTCGCCTGCGCGGCCCTCGTTCTCGTTCTCACGACCCAGATCACACTGACCTTCGACGGGCGCGTCTGGACGCTCCCGGCTCGGGTCTATTCCGCCCGCCTCCGGGTGGCGCCGGGGATGACGATCGACCGGAACGCCCTCGTCGAGCGGCTGACGCGCTGCGGTTACGCCAAGGTGGATGGGCTGGCCTCCCGGCCGGGGCAGTTCCGCGCGCGCCCTTCGGGGCTCGAGATCTTCGTCCGCGCCTTTCCCGGGGGAGACGTTCCGATCGTCGCCCGCCGCGTGACGATCGAGTTCGACGGCGACGCCGTCTCCGGGATCTCGGACGACCGGCGCCGCCCGGTGGCGGCCGTGGACCTCGAGCCCGAGCTCCTGGCCCTGGTGTTCGGCCCTCGCCAGGAGGAGCGCCAGATCGTCCCGCTCAAGGACGTGCCGAAGGATCTCGTCCACGCGGTGCTGGCGGCGGAGGACGCGCGCTTCTTCCATCACGCGGGGATCGATCCGCTGGCGGTGTTGCGCGCTGCGTTCAAGAACGTGAGCAGCGGGAGGGTCGTGCAAGGGGGGAGCACCATCACCCAGCAAACGGTCAAGAACCTCTACCTCGGGCAGGAGCGGACGCTCTGGCGGAAGGCGCGCGAGGCGCTCCTGTCGATCATCCTCGACCTCAAGTACTCGAAGGAGAGGATTCTCGAGGTCTACCTGAACGAGGTCTACCTCGGGCAGCGGGGCTCGGTCGCGATCTGCGGGATGCAGGCGGCCTCCCAGTTCTACTTCGGGCGCAACCTCGCCGACCTCTCCCTCGGCGAGTCGGCGCTCCTCGCGGGGATGATCCGGAATCCCGGCGGCAGCAACCCGTTCGTGCATCCGGACCGGGCGGCGGCGCGCCGCAACGACGTCTTGGACGCGATGGTCGAGCAGGGGTTCTGCACGAGCGCCGCGGCCGGCGCGGCGAAGAAGGAGCCTCTCAAGCTCGCGAGCGGAGGCGCGGGGTTCGCGCAGGCTCCCTACGTCGTCGAATTCGTCCGCGCGCAGCTCGCGGAGATGTACTCTCCGCAGGACCTGGCGGGGAGCGGCCTGAAGATCTTCACCACGATCGACACGCTCGTGCAGGCCCGCGCGGAGGACGCGCTCCGCCGCGGACTCGACCGGCTCGAGCGCGAGGTCCCGCAGGTCAAGCGACAGATGGCGCGGCGCCGGCTCCAGGGGGCGGTGATCGTGACCGACCCGAGGAGCGGGGCGATCCTCGCGCTCGTCGGCGGGCGGGACTACCAGGACAGCCAATTCAACCGCGCGACCCAGGCCCGCCGGCAGCCGGGCTCCTGCTTCAAGCCCTTCGTCTATCTGACCGCGTTCGCCGCGGCCGAAACGGGGGACGACGGGGCCCTGACGCCGGCCTCGATGCTCGACGATGCGCCGCTCGAGCTGCAGAGCGGCGGCAAGGCGTGGCGGCCGGAGAACTACGACGGCACGTTCCGGGGCCCGGTCACGGCGCGGGACGCGCTCGAACATTCGCTGAACGTTCCGACCGTGCGCGCCGCGCTCGGCGTCGGGTTGAAGCGCGTGATCGCGACGGCGCGGCAGTGCGGCCTCGACGAGCCGTTCGAGCCGCTCCCCTCGGTGGCCCTCGGCGCGCAGGAAGTGACGCCGCTCGAGCTCGCCCGGGCGTACGGCGCCTTCGCGACCTTGGGGCTTCGCGCCGAGCCGCGCATCCTCCAGGAGGTCGTCTCGGACGACGGAAAGCGTCTCGAGAAGACCGCCACGCGCATCGAGCAGGTGATCCCTCCGCAGGTCGCCTACCTCATCGATAGCGTCCTTTCGGGCGTGCTGACCGAGGGCACGGCCGCGTCCGCGGGGGCGCTCGGCTTCCGCGGGGAGGCGGCCGGGAAGACCGGAACGACCGACGACACGCGGGACGCCTGGTTCGTGGGGTTCACTCCGGAGATCCTGGCGCTCGTTTGGGTCGGCTACGACGACAACGCGAAGACCGGGCTCACCGGCGCCACCGGAGCGCTTCCGATCTGGGTCGATCTGATGATGCACGTCCGCCACCGGTGGGAAGGCTCGGTCTTCCCCGAGCCGCCGGGTTTGGAGCACGCGGAGATCGACCCCGAAAGCGGCGGGATCGCGGTCGGCGGCTGCCCGCAGAGGCGAGAGGAGGTCTTCCTCGCCGGCACCGAGCCCGAGACCTGCCCTCTTCACGAGGGGGCCTTCCGCCGCTGGTGGCACAACCTCTTCCACCCCGACAAGAAGCGCCCGGTCTAGACGGTCCGCCTCCGGCCGTCGTACCACGGTACGGCCCGGGAGACCCGATCGTGACCCGTTCCCGAACGCGCGGACTGACCGTCGTCGAGATGCTCGCGGCGCTCGGCGTCATGATGGTCTTGCTGTCGATCGCGATCCCGCTGACGCGGTGGAACGACAAGCGCCGCCGCGAGGAGCAGCTCCGCATGGAGCTCCAGATGATGCGGGACGCGATCGACCAGTACAAGAAGCTGTCGGACGACGGGAAGATCCAGCAGAAGGACGTCGACCAGAAGGGCTATCCGCAAAGCCTCGAGGAGCTCGCGCAGGGGGTGGACGTCGGCGATCCGAAGTCCGGGAAGACCAAGAAGATGAAGTTCCTGCAGAAGATCCCCGTCGATCCGTTCACCGGCACCGACGAGTGGGGGCTGCGCTCGGAGCAGGACGACTGGGACGCCACGTCCTGGGGATCGGAAAACGTCTTCGACGTCTACAGCCTTTCCGGGATCAAGGCCCTGGACGGGACCTACTACAAGGACTGGTGAGCCGGAGGATCCCGGCGTCCGTCCGGGACTTGGTGCCGAAGGGGGGACTCGAACCCCCACGCCCTTGCGAGCGCCACCCCCTCAAGATGGTGTGTCTGCCAATTCCACCACTTCGGCAACGTTGAGGGACGCCGTGAAAGCGCGGCATCATAACAAAGAACGCGAAGGACTTCGAACGCGCGCCGCTTACTTCTGAGGGGTCGGCGTCGACGGCGCGGGTGCGGACGGAGCCGGAGCCTTGGACGCGGGAGCCGGGGGGACCGCGGGCGCCGTCTTCGTGGCGGGAGCGGGTACGGAGTCGAGGACCGACTTCGATCCAGGGCCGGCGCCCGACTGGAGGAGGGTCAGGACCAGCGAGGTCACCATGAAGATCCCCGCCGACCACGCGGTCGCTCGGGAGAGGACCGTCGCGGCGCCGCGCGTTCCGAACGCCGTCTGGCTTCCGCCGCCGCCGAAGGCTCCGGCAAGGTCCGCCCGCTTCCCGGTCTGCAGCAGCACGACGATGATCAGGAAGAGGGCGACGATGACGTGGAGCGTGGTGACCAGGGCGATCATGACCTAGACCTCGTTTGCGGCAGCTTGAAACCCGAAGGCTACCACGACTGTCAGCCCGCCGCCTCCGCGATCGCGCGGAACGAGGCCTCCTCGAGAGAGGCCCCGCCGACGAGGGCGCCGTCGACACCGGGGGCCGAGAGGATCGCGCGGGCGTTCGACGGGGCGACCGATCCCCCGTAAAGGACGCGCAGGCAGTCGGCGGCGCCGTGGAATCGGTGGGTCAAAGCCTCGCGGATCGTGCCGTGCGCGGCGGCGACCTCATCCGCCGACGGGATCCGCCCGGTGCCGATCGCCCAGACCGGCTCGTAGGCGACGACGAGGTCGGCGGGGTTCCCGATCGCGAGGTCGTTGAACGCCGCGCGCGTCTGGCCCGCCACGACCTCCAGCGTGCGCCCCTCCTCCCGCTCGACCGCCGTCTCCCCGACGCACACGATCGGCACGAGGCCCTGACGCCGGCAGGCGACGACTTTCCTCTGGACCAGCGCGTCGTCCTCGTGGAAGAGGCGACGGCGCTCCGAGTGGCCGACGATCACGAAGCGGATCCCCATCTCGCGAAGCATCGACGCGGAGACCTCGCCGGTGAAGGCGCCGCGATCGTCCGGATGGACGTCTTGCGCGCCGATCGCCAGCGGGGACCCGGCCGCCGCGTCGAGCGCCGCGCGCAGGCACGGGAAGGCCGGCGCGACCACGGCATCGACGCGATCGAACGGCAGCGTTCGCGCCAGCGCGAGAACGAGGGCGCGCGCGTCCGCCTCCCCGAGGTTCATCTTCCAGTTCCCCACGACGAGCGGGCGCCCCGTTCGGGAGCTCACGGCGCGTCGTCCAGCGCCGCGACCCCCGGCAGCTCGAGCCCCGACAGGAACTCGAGGGACGCGCCCCCGCCCGTCGAGACGTGGGTCATCTTCTCGGTCAGCCCGAAGGCATGCACCGCGGCGCCGGTGTCGCCACCGCCGATGACGGTGACCGCGCCGGAGGAGGCGAGCGCTTCCGCGACGCTGCGGCTCCCGGCCGAGAACGCAGGGACTTCGAAGCGCCCCACCGGCCCGTTCCAGAGCACGGTGCCCGCGTGCGCGATCTCTCTCGCGAACGCCTCGGCGGTTTTCGGCCCCACGTCCATCCCGGCCTCGTCGGCGGCGAGAGCGGCGCCCGCGGTCGCGCGCACCTTCGCGTCGTCCCCGCCGACCGCGACGACATGGTCCACCGGGAGCACCAGCCGCTTTCCCGCTGCTTCGATTCGCGCCAGGAGCGCTCGCGCGGTGTCGATGCGGTCCGCCTCGACCAGCGAGCGCCCGACCGCGACCCCCTGCGCCGCCAGGAAGGTGTACGCCATCGCGCCGCCGATCAGGAACGTGTCCACGCGCGGCAGCAGGTTGTCGATCAGCTCGATCTTGTCCGAAACCTTGGCGCCGCCCAGGATCGCGACGAACGGGCGCGCGGGATCGTGGAGGCGTCCCAGGTGATCGAGCTCGGCCTGCATCAACAGTCCGGCGGCGGCGGGCTTCAAGAGCGACGGCACCCCGGCGGTGGAGGCGTGAGCGCGGTGCGCGCTTCCGAAGGCGTCGTCGACGTAGAGGTCACCGAGGGACGCCAGCGCCTTCGCGAACGCGGAGTCGTTGGCTTCCTCCTCGGGGTGGAAGCGGAGGTTTTCGAGCAGGAGGACGCCGCCGGGCGGAAGAGCCGCGACGGCCGCCTCGGCCGACGGCCCGACGCAGTCGGGAGCGAAGGCGACCGGCCGGCCGAGAAGGCCGGCCAGGTGGGCCGCCACCGGCGCCAAGGAGAACTCCGGCTTCGGCTTTCCCTTCGGCCGCCCGAGGTGGGAGGCGAGCACCACGCGGGCCCCGCCGGCCGAGAGCATCCGGATCGTCGGCAGGGACGCGACGATGCGCGCGTCGCCCGCGACCTTCCCCGAGGCGAGCGGCACGTTGAAGTCGACCCGGCAGAAGACGCGCTTGCCCGCAAGGCCGCGCAGGTCGCCGACGCTCAGCTTCCTTGGCATGGATCCCCCGTCAACGGCGCGTCGAGCCTCGCGCGGTGCTGCGCCGCGAACGCGCGAGGATGCCGTCGAGCGCGCGGCGCTGCTCCATCGGAAGCGCGCGTAGGGCGGAGCTCGTGCGCCGGATCCGCTCGCGCTTCAGGATCGCGCGCACGACGCCGGCGATTCGGCCCCGCATGTAGGGGTCTTCGCGAAGGTAGGCGCGCAACAGGAGCGGGATCTCGTCCTTCTTGCCGATCAGCTCGACCGCCGCCAGCGCCTCGAGCGGCAGGCGGCGATCCCCCTCGGCGACGATCGCCTGCAGGTCGGCGATCGCGACCCGGCTCCCGATGCGGGCGAGCTCCACGTGGGCCTTCGCCCGCACCCGCTGCATCGTGTCGAACCGTCCCGCGCCGGCACCGTCCGGTTTCGGGGCGACGCGCTCGATCACGTTCTTCAATCGATAGATCAGCGGCTTGTCGCCGGTCGCTCCCGCGACCTCGACCAGGACCTGGAGGGCCAGCGGCTCGTCGACTTCGTCCAGGGCTTCGGCGAGGCTCCGGAGGCGGCGCGGCCCGAGCGCCTTCAAGGCCATGCCCGCGCGCGCGCAGTATTCGGGATCGTGCGCCCGCCGCCGCATCTCGGCGACCAGCGAGGCGATCGCCAACGGTCCCACGGCGACGAGCCTGTGGACCGCCTCGTTCCAGACCGCGTAATCGGGGGAGGCCAGATCCCGGACCAGGGCGTCGGGCCGGGACCGGTCGCGCGGCGGAGGGGCGTCGTCTTCTTCGGCGATGTCCTGCGCTTTCCGTGCGACGTCCTCCACGGGATCCTGACGGAGACGGCGGAGCAATCCCCGGCGCGCGGCCGGTTTGAGCAGGGGAAACAGCGAGAATGCCGCGCCGCGCAGCTTGGCGTCTTCCTTGACGTCGAGGAGGACCTCCAGCACACGCCGGAGCGCCGTGTCCTGGCCGGCCTCGTAGAGCTCGAGGAGGCCGTGGATGGCGACGATCCGTACGTCGCGCACCTTCTCCCGCTTGAGGATGCGCTCGAGAGCGACCACCGCCTCGGGCGAAGGAAATCGTGCGAGGCAACGGGCCGCGACCTCGCGCAGCTTCGGGTCGCGGTCGAGGAGCATCGCGACCAGCGGCTCGCGTCCTCGCGGGTCCTGCAGAAGTGCCAACAGCGGCATCGCGTGCGCGCGCACCCGATCGTTGTCCCCTTCGAGCGCCTCGATCAAGGGGACCACGGACGGCGAGCCGATGATGGAGAGCCGGGCGCGGGCTCGATCGACCTGCTTGGGTCGTCGGCTACCGAGTCGCCGCACGAGTTCGGGGACTTCGGTTGCCCGTGGCCGAAGCGTCATCTAAAGTGAGCCCATCGCCCGAGCGTCGCAGCGACGCGAGAGCGCGAATACGTTTGGAACCGAGGACCACCCGTGCTCGAGAGCGCGCGAATTATGAAACGGCGCCGACGCGAAGTCAACGGTCGACGTGACCGATGCGGTCGCTTGATTTCCGCGTCGTCGATCGTCGTCGCGCTCGTCGCTTCCATCGCGCTTGCGTCGTCGTGCGGCGGACCCGAGCGGCGCGCCGATCGCTTGTGGCGGCAGGCGCAGGAGCGTGTTCAGAAGAACGACACCGAAGGCGCGATCGTGCTCATGCAGAAGATCATCGACGATTATCCCGACACGCCCGTCGCCGAACGGGCGCGCGATCAGATCGTCGTCTACCGCGGGCTCGCGAACGCGGTGTCGAACTACCCCACGCGGCGCGCGCGCGAGCTGATGGTGCAAGTCGCTCGCGCCGTCGAGGCGTACCGGAAGTCGAACGGAAAGCCTCCCGCGGCCTTGGACGTCCTGCCCGGCGTGCCCCTCGATCCGTGGGGTCACCCGTTCCGCTACGAGCCGCAGGGGCGCGGCTATCGCTTGCGTTGCGACGGCGGCGACGGCGCGCCCGGAGGCGTGGGCGATGCGGCCGACCTCCTCGTGGTCGACGGCGAATTCGTCACGGCGGCTCCGTGATCGCGCGCCGGGTCGCGGCCTTCGGCCTGCTCGCCGTTCTCTCCGCCGGCGGGGCGGAGGGCGCCGGGCCCACCGATTGGGCCGTCGCGGTCCTCCCTTCGGGGCACGAGTATTCGCTCGAGATCGCCGCCGACGCCGCCTCCCGGGAGCGCGGGTACATGGGGCGCGAGCGCGTCGGGCCGCGCGAGGGGATGCTCTTCATCTTCGACGCCGACGCGCCGCACGCCTTCTGGATGAAGAACTGCAAGGTGGCGCTCGACATGGTCTGGCTCGACCGGAGCCGCCGCGTCGTGTGGGTCGCCGCCGACCAGAAACCCTGCCCCGAGGCCGGGGAGTGTCCGACGATCGCCCCTCCGGCTCCGGCCCGTTACGTTCTGGAGCTCGCCGCGGGGACGGCGGCGCGGGAGAAGCTGCGCGCGGGGGACGACGTCGTGATCCTGGGCGAGCCTCGGGCGCGATGAGGACGGCACCGGCCTTCGCGGCCGTAGCACTCGTCGCGGCCGGCGCGGCCGCGCAGCCGGCGGCGCCGCCTCCCGAGGCGAAGTCCTCGTCCGAGCCGCGGTTCGATGCGTCGCTTGCGAGCGACGTGCGGACGGTCGTCGATCGCGTCGCCTCGCTCGTGCGCGCGAAGGCGCGCGTTTCGTTCGTCGCGTTGCGCGCGGATGCGCCCGAGCGCGCCGCCGCGGCCCGTCAAAGGGCCGAGCGGATCCTCCCGGCGACGATCGCCGAGGCGCGAGGACGGGCGTGGCGCGATCTGGGCCTGGGCGCGACGACGGCCCCCGCCGAGCTGACCGAAGCGCTCGCCTCCGATCTCGACGGCATGGGGCTCGATGCCGCGGGTGCGCGCCTGCTCGTCGATCCGGAGAGGCTCCGCGGCGAGGAAGGGGAGGGCGACCCCGACGCCGACGCGGCCGCTTCGCTCGTGCTCACGACCGGGGTCGCGCCGGACGAGCCGGTGGTCGGGCACTACGTCGCCCACGCGATATTCGACGACGGCGCGGCGAGCACGCCTGGGACGACCGATGGCCAGCTCGCGCGCGCCGCGCTCGCGGAGGGCGGAGCGAACGTGGCCGCGCTCCTCATGCTGTTCGGCGGCGTCGGGCTCGAGGCCGAGGTCGTCTCAGGGAAGGTGCGCCCCGAAGACGCGCTTTCGGGCCGGCTCGTCCCGGCGGGAGTTCGAACCGCCTCCCCGCCGGTCGCCGCCCTCCTGGAATTCGCGTACCTGGACGGATTCGCCCAGGCGTCGGCCCTGGTGAAGGCGGGGGATTTCACCCGGCTGGGAATCGAGCGGCGCAGGCGGAAGACCACGCGGGACGTCATGCACCTCGATCGCGCGCCGCTCGTCCCGGCGGAGATCGCAGCGCCTCCGCTTCCCGCCGGAACGGGGCTCTCGCCGGTCGACCACGACGTCCTCGGTGAAGAAGGGATCGTGGCCTGGGTCTCCCAGCTGACCGGCAAGGACAACCTCGCGCTGATCGCGGGGGACGGCTGGGCCGGAGACGGGCTCTGGCGATTCGAGGCTCCCGGAGCCCCCGAGGACGGGGTGACGGTCTGGATCAGCCGGTGGACCACCGAGGAAGACGCCAAGGACATGGCCTACGGGCTCGAGCGCTGCCTCCAAGCCAGGTTTCCGGGGGAAAATGTGGCCGATGGAGCCGAGGGCGCGCGGGTTCTCTCCCGTCCGGACCGGGTCTACCGAATCCGGCGCACCACCGCCGAAGTCACGTTCCGGGTCGCGACCCCCCGTTGGGACGTCCGATTCGAAGGCGGGCCAACAAAAAAAAGTGTCGCCCCCGCGCCCCCCAAGCCTCGTCGGGCCGCCAATCTATAGGTAATATAGTTTGTCGAGCGTTGACGATCCCGGATGGGTGCCCGTACTCTCCCGGCATGCGCATGGTCATCCGGACCCTCGCCGTGCTCACGGTCGTGAGCTGGATCCTGGTCGCGGGGTTGTTCGCCCGCGTCCCGGCCGGCGCCGACACGTTCGCGCCGTCGTCGGCGCGCTCCCTTCCGCGCCGTGCCCTCCCGGCCGGATGGTCGTCGAGGATCTTGGAGAACGCGCGCGACGTCTTTCCCGGGTCGCCCCGGGGAGGGGCCGAAAGCGTCCTCCCGCTGGTCGAGCGGTACGCGAAGCGATTCGGGGTCGATCCGTTGACCGTTCTGGCGGTCATTCAGGTCGAAAGCCAGTTCGACCCCAACGCGATGTCGTCCGCCGGCGCCGTGGGGCTCATGCAGCTCCAGCCGGAGACGGCGCGCGAGCTGGCGGCCGATCTCGGACTGCAGTGGACCGGCGACGAGCTGCTCGTCAACCCGGATGTCAACGTCATGCTGGGGACCTACTACCTCCGGCAGCTCCTGGACCGCTTCGGGGACCAGGACTCGGCACTCGCCGCCTACTGCAGCGGCCCGTCGCTCGTCGAGTCGCGCCGCGACGCCCTCGCCTCGCTTCCGCTCCGCTACAGCGATCGCGTGTGGGACGTGCTCACGGCGTTGCAGGCCAAGGCGGCGATCTGACCTCGACCTAGCCCCACCCGGTTTCCGGTTCCACGACCGCTGTGATAGCTTCTGCCGTTCCATGAACCCTCTGGGCTCCGGACTGCTCGACGTCGTCACCTTCCTGCCGCTCGTCGGCGCCGTCCTCTGCCTCGTGCTCCCCAAAGACCGCCCCGTCCTCGTCGCGCGGCTGGCCACCTCGATCGCCGCGCTCGATCTCCTCGTCAGCCTGCCCCTCTGGTTCGCCTGGTGGTCCACCCCCGCGGACGCCTACGGGTTCCGCTTCGTGCATGACACGCGCTGGATACCCTCCCTCGGCGTGCGCTACATCGTGGGCGTCGACGGCATCTCGATGCTGCTCGTGCTCCTGACGACGACGCTCGGCTTCCTCGCCGTCCTGTCGTCCTGGACCGCGATCCACGCGCGGCACAAGGAGTACTACGCCTACATCCTCGTCCTCCAGACGGGGATGCTGGGCGTGTTCGTGAGCCTCGACACCTTCCTGTTCTACATCTTCTGGGAGGTGATGCTGGTCCCGATGTACTTCCTCATCGGGATCTGGGGCGGGCCGCGGCGCCTCTACGCGTCCGTGAAGTTCTTCCTGTACACGCTGCTCGGCTCGGTCCTGATGCTGATCGGCATCCTCGCGCTCTACGTGCACCACGGGACCCTGACCGGAGACTACACGTTCGACATCCGCGTCC
>JBGQLU010000125.1:0-10730 GCA_041500265.1 Acidobacteriota bacterium
CACCCAGGGGCGCTTACCTTCATCGACAACGCCGTGGACATGACGACGGGCACGATCAAGCTCAAGGCCCAGTTCGAGAACGACGACCGTGTCCTGTGGCCCGGACAGTTCGTCGAGGTGGAGCTTCGGATCTCCGAGCAGGCCGATGCCGTCGTCGCCCCCACGACCGCCATTCAGGTCGGTCAACAGGGAAGCTTCGTCTTCGTCGTCGCGGCCGACGGGACGGCCCAAGTGCGGCCCGTCACCGTTTCGCGGTCGATCGGCGAAGAGTCCGTCATCGCCAGCGGGCTCGAAGGGGGCGAGACCGTGATCACCGACGGGCAGATTCGCGTCGTTCCCGGAGCCAAAGTCGAGGTGCAGGCGCCGGCGAAATCATGAACATCTCGCAGCTGTTCATCCGCCGTCCGGTCACCACGACGCTGGTGATGCTCGCGATCGTCGCGTTCGGCTGGTCCGCCCACGGCCTCCTTCCGGTGAGCGACCTTCCGAACGTCGATTTCCCGACCCTCCAGGTCTCGGCGGCGCTTCCGGGCGCCTCCCCCGAGACGATGGCGGCGTCGGTCGCGACACCGCTCGAAAAGGAGTTTTCGACGATCGCGGGGCTCGACTCGATGAACTCCTCGAGCTCGCAGGGCAACACGCAGGTGACCCTGCAGTTCGTGCTGAGCCGCGACCTCGACGCGGCGGCGCAGGACGTCCAGGCGGCGATCTCGCGGGCGCTCAAGAACCTCCCTCCCGAAATGCCCTCGCCCCCGTCCTTCCAGAAGGTGAACCCCGCCGACCAGCCGATCCTCTACGTCGCCCTCACCTCGACGACCCTCGCGATGTACGACCTCGACGAGTACGCCGAGAACATGATCGCGCAGCGCATCTCCCAGGTTTCCGGCGTCGCGCAGGTGCAGGTGTACGGATCGCAGAAGTACGCCGTGCGCGTCAAAGCCGACCCGACGGCGCTCGCCTCGCGCGGCATCGGCATCAACGAGGTCGCCGACGCGCTTCGCGATGCGAACTCGAACACCCCGACGGGAGCCCTCTGGGGAACCAACCGGACCTACACGGTCGAGACCAACGGGGCCATTCTGCGCGCCGACGGCTACCGTCCGATCATCGTCGCCTACCGCGACGGACGTCCCGTCCGGTTGGACGAGGTCGCCGAGGTCGTGGACGGGGTCGAGAACGACAAGACCGCCGCCTGGTTCTCGGGCCAGCGCGGGATCATCCTGGCGATCCAGCGCCAGCCGGGGACGAATACCGTCGAGGTGGCCAAGGCCGTCCGCGCGCTGCTTCCTCAATTCCAGGCGAAGCTCCCGGCGTCGGCGCGCCTGCAGATCCTGTTCGACCGGTCGGAGACGGTCCGGGATTCGGTTCGCGACGTTCAGTCGACGCTCCTGCTGACCCTCGTCCTCGTCGTGCTCGTGATCTTCCTCTTCCTCCGGAACATCTCCTCGACGGTGATCCCGTCCCTGGCCCTGCCGTTGTCGCTCCTCGGCGCCTTCATCGTGATGGAGGCGCTCGGGTACAGCCTCGACAACCTGTCGCTGATGGCGCTGACGCTGGCGGTCGGATTCGTGGTGGACGACGCGATCGTCGTCCTCGAGAACATCGTCCGCCACATGGAGATGGGCAAAACGCCGATGCAGGCGTCGATCGACGGGGCCAAGGAGATCGGCTTCACGGTCGTGTCGATGACGATCTCGCTGACCGCCGTCTTCATCCCGATCCTGTTCATGGGCGGGATCATGGGTCGCCTGTTCCACGAGTTCGCGGTGGTCATCGGCGCCGCCGTGCTGATCTCGGGGTTCATCTCCCTCTCCCTCACGCCGATGCTGGCGAGCCGGTTCTTGCGCCCCGAGAGCGAGGCTCGCCACGGCCGCGCCTACGCGCTGACCGAGCGGTGGTTCGAGACGTCGCTGTCGTGGTACGACGCGGGGCTGACCTGGTCGCTCCGGCACCGCGCCGCGATCCTCGTGATCACGCTGGCGATGATGGCCGCGACCGTCGGGCTGTTCGTGATGATCCCGAAGGGCTTTCTTCCGGATCAGGACCTGGGCCAGCTGATCGCGTTCACGCAAGGGCAGGAGGGGATCGGCTTCGACGCGCTGGTCGAGCACCAGAAGAAGGCCATGGCGATCGTCGCCGCCGATCCCGCCGTCGATGCGTTCATGTCCTCCGCGGGCGCCCGGGGATCCACCGGCGCCAACCAGGGGATCCTGTTCATGCGGCTGAAGCCCCGCTCCGAGCGCGCGCCCATCGACGCCGTCATGGCGCGGTTGCGTGGAAAGCTCGGATCGATCCCTGGCTTGCGGGTCTTCCTCCAGAACCCGCCCCCGATCCGGCTGGGCGGGCGGCTCACGCTGAGCCAGTACCAGCTCACCCTCCAGTCCACCGAGACGAAGGACCTGTACGAGTACGCCCCGAAGCTCGAGGCCGAGATGCGGAAGCTTCCGGAGGTGCGGGACGTCACCACCGACCTCCTGCTGAAGAACCCGAGGGCGGCCGTCACCGTGGACCGCGACAAGGCCTCGGCGCTCGGCCTCACGGCCCAGCAGATCGACGACGCGTTGTATTCGGCCTACGGCTTCCGCCAGGTCTCGACGATCTACGCCTCGAACGCGTCCTACCAGGTCATCCTCGAGCTCGCGCGGAAGTTCCAGACCGACCCCTCGGTGCTCTCGCTCCTCTACGTCCGCTCGGCCAAGGGGGCGCTCGTCCCGCTCGACACGCTCGTCCATCTGGACACGGGTGTGGGCCCGCTGACGGTGAGCCACTCCGGGCAGCTGCCTTCGGTCACGGTGTCCTTCGACCTGGCGTCGGGGATCTCGCTCGGGCAGGCGGTCACCGCGGTCAACAAGGTCGCGCGCCGGCTCCTCCCCGCGAACATGACCACGGCTTTCCAGGGGACCGCGCAGGCCTTCCAATCGTCGCAGCAGGGGCTGGGGGCGCTGCTTCTCATCGCGGTGGTGTTCATCTACGTCGTCCTCGGAATTCTCTACGAGAGCTTCATCCACCCGCTCACGATCCTCTCCGCGCTCCCGTTCGCCGGGTTCGGCGCCCTCCTGACGCTGCTCGTGTTCGGCAAGGACCTGTCGGTGATCGCCTTCGTCGGCGTGATCCTGCTCGTGGGGCTCGTGAAGAAGAACGGGATCATGATGGTGGACTTCGCCGTCGAGGCGCAGCGCAACGAGGGGAAGGACGCCGTCCGGGCGATCCACGACGCCTGCCTCGTCCGATTCCGCCCGATCATGATGACGACGATGGCGGCCCTGTTCGGGACGCTTCCGATCGCCCTGGGGGTCGGCGCCGGTGCCGAGGCCCGGCAGCCGCTGGGGCTCGCCGTGGTCGGCGGCCTCCTCTTTTCCCAGATGCTGACCCTCTTCGTGACCCCCGTCGTCTACACCTACATGGACGGCTTCGAGCGCTGGGCGAGCGTCATACTTCCGTCGCTCACGCGGGGCCGGTCCGCGACGCCGCCGTCGCCCACCACCGCGCCTGAAGCTCCCGGTCCCGGCTCGCCGGAGACGACTCCGATATCCGTCCATCCTCGATCCAGCACCCCGTGAGGCCGTCGAGCTCGTCCTGATCGCTACCGATTCCCTCCTCCGCGCGCCCGAATTACCGCTTGACGCCTCTCGGGCGCGCAACGTATAGGACGCCTTCTCCGGTCGGGCCGACCATTCTCTCAGGTCGAGGAGGTCCACGACGTTGGACATGACGGCCGCCGCCGGCGGAACGAAGGAACGGACCGCGGGGGCCGCTTCGGGAGCGCTCGGCCGCGAGATCGCGGGGCTTCCGGTTCCGGTCTGGGGGGCGATCCTGTCCTGCGCGTCGATGATCATCGGCTGGAACTGGGACATCAGCTGGCACCGGTCGATCGGGCGCGACACCGTCTGGACGCTCGCGCACATCGCGATCTACGTCGCCCTGGCGCTCGCGTTCCTCTACAACGCAGGGCTCGTCCTGTCCCACACCTTCGGATCGCTGCGCGAGGCGCCGGGCGTGCGGATCCTCGGCTTCAAGGGGCCCTCGGCCGGGTTCATCACGCTGTGGGGGCTGCTCCTCCAGTTCACCGCGATCGTCTTCGACGACTGGTGGCACAACACCTACGGCCTCGACGTGGACGTTTTCAGTCCGCCGCACGGACTGCTCACCTGGGGAATCAGCGTCTTCTACCTCGGGCAGTTCGCCGTGGTCGCGCTCTGGCGCAACACCGCGCCCGCCGCGGACGAGCGCAAGACGCGGCTCGTCGCGATCTTGATCTGGGGGATGTTCCTGGGACACATCTCGATCGCGCCGGATCCGATGTATGGACCGATGGCCGTGCGCACGGTCTTCTTCGTCGCGACCACCGCGATGGCGTTCCCGTTCGGCCTCGTCTTCATCAACGCCTACCTCGGGCGCAAGGACAGCGCCGCGTGGGCCTCGCTCGTCTGGCTGGCGCTCGGGATCGCGCTGATGCAGATCTTCCAGTTCTTCCCCGCCTCCCCGCAGTTCGGCCCGGTCTTCCACAGAATTCCGAACTTCCTCCCACCGCCCTTCCCGCTCCTGCTCGTCGTCCCGGCGCTGGCGATGGGATGGGTGCTTCCCGGAGACCGCGCTCGCTTCACGTTCGGACGTTACCTGGCGGGCAGCGTCGTCTTCCTCGCGGTCTTCACGACGACCAACTGGATCATGTCCGGTTTGATCCTCTCGCCCGTCGGGCAGAACCGCTTCTTCGGCGGAGGGTATCCGGGGAACGTCTTCGAGCAGGGGTTCCGGGCCGCCCAGCCGCTCGCCGCCGACCCCGCGGGGGCGCTGTCGGTCGCGATCGGCATCGCGCTGGGGGTCTTCTACTCGTGGGCCGGCCACATGGGCGGACGCTGGCTCCGCGAGGTCGTTCGATGAACGCTCGCGCCGCCGCCGCGGCCGTGGCGCTGGCCCTCGTCCCGTCGGCGGCCGGCGCCCACCTCAACAGCCCGAACATTTACCTCGAGGAAGCGGCGGGGCCGTGGGCCGCGATAACGTCGATCGAGATGCCGTCGGCGATTCCGGGCGAGGCGCGCGTCTACGTCCACCTCACCGACCTCAAGCCCGGCGAGGGGCCGCGCGTGCGCCTCCTCGAAATCCCTCCCGACGGCGAGCAGGCGGCGCCACCGTGGATCCCGGCGAAGGCGCTCGCCGCCGACGCGAGCACCTTCCTGGCGCCGATGCCGCTGATGACCTCCGGAGTGTGGAAGGCGCGCGTGGAGGTGTCGGGGCCGCGCGGGAGCGGCTCGATCGACATCCCGGTGGCCGCCACCAAGCCGCCGTCGCGGATGATGACCCGGACGCTCGTCGGGATCCTCGGAGCACTATCGACCGCCTTGCTGATCACTGCGACGCTGATCTCCCGGGCGCTCGGCCGGGACGTCTATGCCCGGCCGGGCGTCCTGTCGGCGCGGACGGTCCGGTACCTCCCCTGGATCACGGCGGTCAGCTTCGTGGCGATCCTCGGATTCCACGGCCTGGCCTGGTGGGAAAAGGACAAGCAGCTCGCGATCCGGACCTCGCGGACGACGCGTGCCGAGCTCCAGTCGGTCTCGGGGCCGATCGTCGCCGGGCAGCCGGCGTCCCTTCGCCTCGGCGTCGTCTACGGGCGAGGCAAGCCGGTCGAAGGGGTCGTCCCCGATCACGGGAAGATGATGCACGCGGTCGTCGTCCACGTGCCGGACATGACCTACTTCCTGCACGCGCACCCGAAAATGGACGGGCCGGGGGTGTTCGCGCTCACGCTCCTCCCTCCCGAGCCGGGCAGGTACAAGGTGTTCGCCGACGTCCTGTTCCCGACCGGGGCGGCGGAGACGGTCACGGCGACGCTCGAGGCCGCTCCCGGCGGTGGCGGCCGGGCCAGCACGTTCGACGATCCGGACGACTCCGACTCGGTGCAGCCGGCGTTCGGCGCTAAAGCCACGTCGGGAACCGCCTACGACGCCGGAGGCGGGTTCACGATGAAACGCATCTCGCCGGCCGGTCCGATCAAGGTGAACGAGCTGCTCGATCTCGGGTTCGAGCTCGACGGCCCCGACGGCAAGCCCGTGAACGCCCTGCAGGCGTACATGGGCATGGCGGGACATCTCCTGATCCTGCGCGACGACCTGAACGTCTTCGCCCACGTCCACCCCATGGGAACGGTCAGCGGCCGGATGGCGGGGATGCCCGCGGGGCACGCGACGATGACGCCGGAGGAACACGCGAAGGCGATGGCGGCGATGAGCCGCATCGAGGGCGCGCGGGTCTCGTTCCCCTACGGATTCCCCTCCGCCGGTCGCTACCGTCTGTTCGTCCAAGTCAAGTACGCCGACGCGGTACGAACGGGCGTCTTCGATCTGAAGGTGGAGTAGGGGCGATCCCCTATCGCATGTAGCCCAGCGACTTCAGAGCGTCGATCTGCGCGGGATCGAGATCGCGCGCGGGACCTCGAGGCGGCGGGGGCTTCGGAACCTCGGTGAAGAGGTGGGTCGCGGGGCCGGGCATCGGGTTCATCTCGCCGGGGTCTTCCTCGAGATTGAACCCGTCGTCCTCGCCGTCTTCCGCCACGATGCGTTTGAAAAACCCGCCGATCGCCGCGGCGCGCCGGGCGCGGATGCTCCGCAGCTCCGCCGGCGGCCGGTTCAGGGACCAAAGGTGCGTGGCCAGATCGGTCCGCATGTGCTCGGCGCGAACGATCCGGTCGGCCATCGATTGCTTCCCATCGATGACGCCGCGCAGGTCCAAACCGTCCATGGCCGGGGGCGCGATCCCCGCGTAGCCGAGCACGGTCGGCATGACGTCCAGGAGGGACACGGGGTCGGTGACGATGCCGTGCGGCACGCCGGGGCCCATGATCGTCATCGGGACGTGGATCAGCGTGTCGTAGAGGCTGGTCATGTGCCCCCAGAGGCCGTGCTCGCCGACCAGATCGCCGTGATCGGAAACGACGACCACCAGCACGTCGTCGCCGACGGAGGCGAGGACCTGGCCGAGGTAGTCGTCGGCGGAGGCGGTCGCGCCGTCCAGGAGATCCCACGTCGCGGGGAAGATCTCCTTCCCCGGCTTGGTTCCGAGCCACTGCGCCTCGTGGCTCACGCTCCCGATCCTCTCGAGGTCGGACGGACGGAGCTTCGGGTCCGTGAATTTTCCCGCCAGCGGCGCGTCCTGATAGGGCGCGTGCGCCTCGAGCAAGTTGACGAAGGCGAAGTACGGGCGGGCGCGGTCGCGATGCGCCATCCAGTCCTGGAACGCCGAGACGACCCGTCTCCCCCCCTTGTCGTGCTCGGTCCCGAGAACGCGGGTCGCGATCTGCTCCCCGACGAGCCAGCGGCGCATGACGTGGGGGCGCCAGGACTCGTCGAAGCGGTCGAAGCCGCGGGAGAGCCCCGTGCCGTGGGCGATGTACGGGTTCCCGGAGAAGCCGGCGGTCTCCCAGCCGTTCTTGGCGAACAGCTCGGCGAGCGTGTCCACCCCTTCGTCGAGGAAGAAATGCTCGAAGTCGGCCCCGTGCTTGGTCGAGAGGAGGCCGGTGAAGAGCCCCGCATGGGAGGGGACCGACCAGCAGGAGCTGGCGTAGGCGCGATCGAATCGCACCCCCTTGGCCACGACGGCGTCGAAATGCGGGGTCGTGGGGCGGCCGTAGCCGTACGCCGAGACGTGATCGCGCCGCATCGTATCGAGCACCACGAGCAGGACCGACGGGCCGGTGCCTGTCTTTTCCGCCGCGGGAGGCGGCGTGTCGGGGAGCGCGGGGGGAAGCGATGGGAGCAGCCCCAGCGCGAGGAGTCCGGCGGCCATGGGACGCCCCCAGCGCACGTGGGAGGCGAAGGCGAAGACGACCGAGAGCGGGACGGCCGCGTAGGCGGCGAGCGATGCGATGCCGAAGGTCCTCTGCGCCACGAACGCCAAGATCAGAACGGGAAGCCCGCGAGCCACGACCGAGCGGCGGAAGCGGGACGGAGCGACGAGCTGAACGAGGAGATCGACCGTGGCACCCGCGAGCGCGTACCCCGCGAAGCTGGGGACAAGCTGCCGCCACACCCCGCCGCCGCCGAAGCTCCCGAGGAAATCCCGCACGATGAGCGCGCTCTCCGCGAGGAGCAGCCCCGCGCCCAGCGCGAGCCCGACCGAGGGGAAGACGAAGCGGCCTTGTGAGGGAGCGGCGGACATGGCGGAGCAACGTACGACGGTTCCCGATCCCGGGCAACGTGGCGCCGACGGTGGGGCGTGGCGGCTCTGTTAGAATGGCCGGATGCCCGAGCCCGAAATCGCCATCCGGAAGCCGTTTCCGGGTCCGCTGATCGCGTTCGCGATGACCTACCTCGCGTGGTGGACGCAATTCGCGTGGACGATCGTCGGGCAACGGTTCGCGCCGCTGCAAGCGGCGATGGCGTTCGCCTTCCTCATGGCGTACGGCCTCATCGGGGTGTTGGCGCTCTCCTCGGTGGAAAAGCCGTGGGGCCCGCGGATCGGGCTCACGGCAATCCCGGCCCGCTCTGTCCCCGCGCTGGTGCTCCTCATTCCCATCCCGTTCGTCGCGGTCGCCGTGCAGGCGCTCGTCCGGCTCCCCCTCATGAGGGGTCGCGCGACCGGGATCTGGGAATGGCACGGGCCGCTCCTGTCGGCGCGGTCGGACCTGGGGCTTCTCGGCTCGCTCATGGTCGTCGTCGTTCTGATCCCGCTGCTCGCCGAGTGGTTCTTCCGCGGGGTCCTGCAGCAGGGGGTCGTGGCGAAGCTCGGCGCCGTGCGCGGCGTGCTGGTGACTGCGGCGCTCTACGGGGCGATCGTCGCGGGCCTGCGGACCGAGGCGACGTCATGGATCGCGGTCTTCTCCGGCACGTTCGTCGCCGGAATCGTTCTAGGCGCCGCGCGGCAGGTCACCGGATCGCTCTGGGCTCCGGTGGTCGTCCACGCCGGGGCGAGCGCGCTCCACGCGCTGACTCAGCTGCTCGGCTCGAGCGCCCCGATTCCCTTTCTCTCCGCTCCGGGACGACTCGTCCCGCTCCCGGTGGCCTTGGTGGCGCTCGTAACGGTTGCGGCAGGTCTGGTTTTCCTACTGAAATACCGGGGGAGACGGGACGTACCGCTCTCCTCCTGAGGTTCAACGTGCCCGAGTTCATCTTCACCATGAAGGACCTCCGCAAGGTGGTCCCCCCGAAGCGCGAGATCCTCAAGGGGATCTGGCTGTCCTTCTACTACGGCGCCAAGATCGGCGTCCTCGGCCACAACGGCGCCGGGAAATCGTCCCTGCTGCGGATCATGGCGGGAGGCGACGACCAGTTCACCGGCGAGGCGATGCCGGCGAAGGGGACCACGGTCGGGTTCCTGCCGCAGGAGCCGCAGCTCGACGCCGCGAAGACGGTGCTCGGGAACGTCGAGATGGGGGTGGCCGGCAAGAAGGCTATCGTCGACCGCTACAACGAGCTGATGGCCAACTACTCGGACGAGACCGCCGACGAGGCCGCGAAGCTCCAGGACAAGATCGACGCGGGAAACCTCTGGGACCTCGACACCGAGCTCGAGATCGCGATGGACGCGCTGCGCTGCCCGCCGGGAGACGCCGACGTCGCCAGGCTGTCCGGAGGAGAAAAGCGCCGCGTGGCCCTCTGCCGCCTGCTCCTGTCGAAGCCCGACCTGCTCCTCCTCGACGAGCCGACCAACCATCTGGACGCCGAATCGGTGGCCTGGCTCGAGCGCCATCTCAAGGAGTACCCGGGGACGGTGGTCGCGATCACCCACGACCGCTACTTCCTCGACAACGTCGCCGGCTGGATCCTGGAGCTCGACCGCGGCGCGGGGATCCCGTGGGAGGGGAACTACTCCTCCTGGCTCGACCAGAAGCAGCGGCGACTGGCCCAGGAAGAGAAATCGAGCGCGTCCCGCGCGAAGACCTTGGAGCGGGAGCTGGAGTGGGTTCGCATGTCGCCTCGCGCGCGTCACGCGAAGAGCAAGGCGCGCCTCACCGCCTACGAAGATCTCCTGAACCAGGAGAGCGAGCGGCGGATGGACCAGCTCGACGAGCTGCACATCCCCGCGGGTCCGCGCCTGGGCGACCTGGTCGTCGAAGCGAAGGGGCTCCGCAAGGGGTACGGCGACAACCTGCTGATCGACGACCTGTCGTTCAACCTTCCGAAAGGTGGCATCGTCGGCGTCATCGGACCGAACGGGGCCGGGAAGACGACGCTGTTCCGCATGATCGTCGGGCAGGAAAAGCCGGACGGCGGCAGCCTGCGGATCGGCGACACCGTGCAGCTCTCCTACGTCGATCAGAGCCGCGACGTGCTGAACGGCGACGAGAACGTCTGGCAGGCGATCTCGGAGGGGAACGACATGATCCTCCTCGGGAAGCGCCAGGTCCCCTCGCGCGCGTACGTCTCGTGGTTCAACTTCAAGGGATCCGACCAGCAGAAGCTGGTGAAGGACCTCTCCGGCGGCGAGCGCAACCGCGTCCACATGGCCCGGATGTTCAAGCGCGGCGGGAACGTCTTGCTCCTGGACGAGCCGACCAACGACCTGGACGTCGATACGCTCCGCACGCTCGAGGAGGCGCTCCTCGACTTCGCGGGGTGCGCGGTGCTCATCTCCCACGACCGCTGGTTCCTCGACCGCGTCGCGACCCACATGCTCGCCTTCGAGGGAGACAGCCAGGTCGTCTGGTTCGAGGGGAACTACCAGGAGTACGAGGTCGACCGGCATCGCCGGCTCGGGACCGAGGCCGACACTCCGCACAGGATCAAGTACCGGAA
>JBGQLU010000126.1:0-10647 GCA_041500265.1 Acidobacteriota bacterium
CGCCGAGCCCCATGTAGACGCTCCCCTCGACCTGACCGCGCGCCAGGACCGGGTTCAACGCGCGGCCGTTGTCGTGAGCGATCCAGACCTTCGGCACGTGGATCCAACCCGTCGCCGGGTCCACGTCCACTTCGACGACGCACGCCGTGTAGGAGTACGCCGGCGAGGGGCCCACGCCTCCTCCCTTGTACTTGGCCGGCGAGCGCGGCGGCGTGTACGAGCCGGTCGTGCCGAGCGTGCCGAACTCCGCTTCCGCGAGGATGACGGCCTCCTGGAACGTGGTGCCGCTTCCGGGGTCCTCGGAGTCGAAGACGCGCCGCTCCGCGAAGACCAGGCGGTCTTCCGGGATTCCGAGCTTCTTCGACACGGCCCGCGCCAGCAGCTCGCGGGCGCGATCGGCCGCCTGGATGGCGGCGTTCCCCATCATCAGGGTCACGCGGCTGGAATAGCTCCCGAGATCGACCGGCGTCAGGTCCGTGTCCCCCGTGACGCAGCGGACGTCGTAGGGGTGGATGCCGAGGATCTCCGCGACGATGTTGACGAGAACGTCGTCCGAGCCTTGGCCCACCTCCGTGGCCCCGCAGAACGCGGTGACGCCGCCGCTCCGATCGAGCTTGAGCTGCACGCCCGAGTGCGGGAGCTTGTTCCAGTAGATCGGGAGCCCCGCTCCCGACAGGTACGACGAGCACGCGAGGCCCAGCCCGCGACCCGGCGGCAGCTTCCGGAACCGCTCCTTCCATCCCGAGCGGCGCACCACGCTCCGGAGGCAATCGGCGAGACCGATCGTCGTCACGCGCATGAAGTTGGCGGTCGTCGTCTCGGGCTGCTCGACGATCTTCAGCCTCAGCTCGGCGGGGTCCAGCGCCAGAGCCTCCGCGATCTTGTCGAGCTGCACCTCCTGGCCGAAGCGCGGCTGCGGCGTGCCGTGGCCCCGTTTCGGGCCGCACGGCGGCTTGTTCGTGAACATCCGGCAGGCCTCGAACCGGTACCGCGGGACCCGATAGGTGACCGTCTGCAAGGCGCCCGTGTAGAAGGTCGAGGCCACGCCGTACGAGCCGTACGCTCCGCCGTCGATCAAGGTCTTGAGATGCATGGCGGTGATCGTGCCGTCGTTTCGCACCCCGGTCCGGAACTTCATGAGCACCGGGTGGCGGCCGCGGTGGCAGTAGAAGACCTCTTCCCGGGTCAGCGCGATCTTCACCGGACGGCCGAGGATCCGGGCGGCCTTCGCGACCACGATCTCGTGATTGAACGGATCGGTCTTCCCTCCGAAACCGCCCCCGTTCGGACACGCGATCACCCGGATGTGCGCGGCCGGGAGCTCGAGGGCCCGCGCGAGCGCGCGATGGAGGTAGTGCGGCACCTGGGTCGACGAGTGGACCACCAGCTTCCCGTCCGGATCGACCTCGGCGACGGTGGCGTGCTGCTCGATCGGGAGGTGTGTGTTCCCCTGGAAGAAGAAGACGTCCTCGAAGACCCGGTCCGCCTCGGCGAACCCCTGGTCGGTGTCGCCGAAGCGGAACGACACCCGCTTGTGGACGTTGCCCTCCTCGCCGTAGTCGTGGATGCGGGGGGAGGGGTTTTCGTACGCTTCGAGCGGGCTTCCGCGCGACGGCAGGACCTCGTACTCCACGTCGATCAGCCCCGTGGCCTCGGCGGCGGTCGTCTCGTCCAGTGCTACCACCGCCGCGACCGGGTCGCCGACGAAACGGACGCGGTCGCGGCAGAGGGGATCTTCGTCCTGACTGACCGGGAGGATTCCGAACGGAACCGGGAAGTGCGCTCCCGTGAGCACCAGGAGCACTCCCGGAGCCGCTTCCGCTTTCGAGACGTCGATCGAGCGGATCGCCGCGTGGGGGACGCTCGAGCGCAGCAGCTTGCAGTACACGGTGCGGGGCAGGTTCAGATCGTCGGCGAAGCGCGTCTGGCCCGTGACCTTCGCGCGGCCGTCCACCCGGCGCCTGGCGCGACCCACGGTGTTGCGCGGGACCCGGCCTTCGCTCATCGCTTGCGGACCTCGGCGGCGAGCGGGTCCCCCGTTCGCGCCCAGCGCTCGTCGTCGTGGGTGACGCGGGGCTCCCCGCGCAGGCGCGCGGCGGCTTCCTCGACCGCCTCGAAGATCTGGTTGTATCCGGTGCAGCGGCAGAGATTCCCGGACAGCGCTTCGGCGATCTCGTCGCGCGACGGAGCCGGTTTCGAGTCGAGCAGGTGCTTGGCGGCCAGGAGGATCGCGGGCGTGCAGTAGCCGCACTGGGATCCGCCGAGGTCGGCGAAGGCCTCCTGGAGCGGGTGGAGCGCGCCGTCCCGGCCGGCGAGCCCCTCGATCGTCGTCACCTCCCGCCCCGCGCACTCCTGGGCGACGACCAGGCACGAGAGTACGGGCTTGCCGTCCAGCAGCACCGCGCAGGCGCCGCACTCGCCCAGCTCGCAGCCGTGCTTGGTCCCGGTGAGGTCGAGGTCCTCGCGGAGCGCCTCGAGCAGGGTCTTGTACGGCGCGACGGCCGTTTCGACGGCCTCGCCATTCACCGAGAACGCGAGCGGGATTAGGGACTTCACGCGGGTTGACCTCGGGGGGGACCCGCGCAGTTTACAGCAGGGTCAGTAGCCGCCGCCCCCGCCGGTCGAGACCCCCTTGACGCCGGCCGAGGCGATGTCGAACGACACACCGGCGATCGGAGCGTTGGTGGAGTCGAGCGCCTGCGGCGGGTTCGCGCCCTCGCCGATCAGGGTCAGCGTCGTCCCCCCCGACATCTTGGCGTCGAAGGCCAGCTCGATGACGACGGCGCTCGCCCCTGCGATGCCGTTTCCGGTGCCCCCCCCCATCTTCTGGATCGAGCATTTGACGAGCGACGGATCGGCGACCGAGTCGTCGACGTTGACCGAGATCGTTTGTCCCATGCCGGCCGTGAGTGCGCTCTGCATGTAGGCGGCTTGCGGCACGAACTTCACGATGCTCGTGTCGCCGATCTTGACGTCGAACTTGAAGGCGTAGAGGTCGAGCCCCGCATCGGGGCCGTAGATCACCACGTCGACGATCACCCGTGCCCCCGATTTCGATTTCTGGACGAGCTTCACCGTTCCGGGGTTCGTCGCGGTCGCGCTCGCCGTGAACTGGGCCCCGAGGGAGGTGCCCTTGCTGCTGCTGCACCCGGAGAGCGTCACCGAGAGGGCGAGCCCAAGAGCGAGCGAAAGTCGTGCAAGGTCCGTGTGGGGGGATCTCATGACGCGCCTCCAGGGGCCCGCGCCCCATAGAAGATAGAAGTATGGGCTCGGTCCCCGTTCGACGGGGGAGGCGGGCGCCTCGCGAGGGGATGGAGGGGGCCGTTCGGCTCGGCGCGTCCCCCCTAGACGCCCTGAACCGTCGCCGAGACGGAATCGAACACGACGGCGGGAATCGGGACCCCGCCGCTGTCGAGCGCCTGGGGCGCCTTGGTTGCCGCCGGATTCCCGGTGATCGTCAGCGTGGTCGTCCCCGCTTTCAAGACCTGGAAGGTCAAACTGACGACGACGGCGGAGGCGCCGGCGATGCCGTTCCCCAAGCCGCCTCCCAGCTTCGAGACCCCCACCACGATGTGCTTCGGGTCGGTGCCGTCCGGTTGCGCGATCACCTGGAGCGTCTGTCCGGCGAATGCCTGGAGCGCCGCGCCGGTCGCCGGAATCGATGCCGAACCGGACACGAACTTCACCACGCTCGTGTCGCCCATCGTGACGTCGAAGGCGAACGTGTACAAGTCGAGGGTCACGTCGGGGCCGTAGATCACCGCCTGAACGACGACCTGGGATCCGGACTTCGTCTTCTCGATCAGCTTGACGACGTCCTTCGTGCCCGACGTGGCGCTGGGGGTGAACACCACCCCCACGCCGCCTCCTCCTCCGCTGCTGCTGCTGCCGCCGCAGCCGAAGAACGAAAGCGCCGTCAGCGCGACGATCGTCAGACCTCGTGGCATCACGCTTCTCCTCCCGCCGGGGCCGGCGAACCGTTCGGGGGAATTATAGGTCCCGCCTTGCGATGACGTCGGCCTCCCCGGCGCCTGCGGCGGCGCGGCGCGGGGTGCGACCCGTCGGATGGCGATTCCGTCACCGGGCTCGCGGGATCGGAATCGTCTCGCGGGTCCGGCGCCGCGACGAGGTTCGCGCCGTAACGGTCGGTGTCGTCCGTCTCGGCGTCGATCCGCGGCACCGAGGGAAGAGCGGCGAAGAAGTAGTCGTCGTCCCACACCGGCGGGAGCTTCGGATCGCGCGCCCGGGGCTCCTTGGGGGACGGCTTGGGGGCGGCGGCCGCGGGGATTCCCGCCGCCCCCGCCGCGGGGCGCTCGGCGGGCACGTCGGCGCCGCGCTTGCGTCCGGCGCCTCCCCGCCGCCCGCGCCTCCGGCGGCGCTTCCGCTCCCCCTCGGGGGCGGCCCGGCCGCCGGTCTCGTCTTCGGGAGGCAGCGGAAAGGGGACTACCCGCTCGGGCTCGGCCGCACCGTGGGTTGCGACCTGTTGAGACCAGGCCTCGCGCGCCGCGGCGAATTCTCCCAGGAGCACGGGAGAGAGCGCCTCGAGCATCCACAGGGCGTCGGTGAACGCCGGGCGCTTCATCAACGTCAGCCTTTGCGCGCGGCGCATCGCCCGCATCGGCACCATTCTCTGGAGCGTCGAGAGCACCTGCCGCGCGCGCTCCTGATCCTTGCGCGCGACGCGCAACCGGAGCGCGATCGGGCGCATCGCGTCGTCGACGATCGTCCGCCCGTCGCGGTGGTCCCGCGCTGGCGGCGAGCCTGCGTCCAACGGGATGCCCAGGCTCCTAGCCACCGGAGCGAACAGGAGGACCGAGAAGATCTCGCCCGTCGAGATCTCCCGCCCCGCGGCGAGACGCGAGTCGATCGCCCCCATCAGGGCATGGAGCACGCGCCGCTCCACCCCCTCCGAACCGTAGCTCGGGATCAGCTCGGGGAGGATCGCCTCGAAGACGCCGGTCTCGAGGCACAACTCGAAGGAGCGCCTCGCGGCGCCGCCCCGGCAGAATCGGTTGATCTCCTCGAGCACGCGAGGAGGGGCCGCCTTGGGGATCTCGACCGCCGTCTGGATCAGCGCGGCGCGCGTCGCCGCTTCGAGCTCGAAGTCGAGCCGCGCCGCGAACTTGATCGCGCGCAGGATCCGGATCGGATCCTCGCGGAACCGTACGACCGGGTCGCCGATCGTGCGGATGACCCTGCGCCGCAGATCGGCCATGCCGTCGGTGTGATCGATCACCGTCTCCGCGTTCACGTCGTAGAAGAGCGCGTTGACGGTGAAGTCTCGCCGGCGCGCGTCCTCCTCGGGGGTGCCGAAGACGTTGTCGTCGCGGATCAGGAGATCCTCGGTCTCCTCGGGGGCCGGGGAGGACTCCGGCCCGGCGCCGCCGTCGGCGGCATCGTGCGCCCGAAACGTGGCGACCTCGATGATCTTCCCGTTCTGGAAGAAGATGTGCGCCAATCGGAAACGGCGGCCGATGATCCGGCAGTTCGAGAACAGCCGTTTGATCTGCCGCGGCGTCGCGGAAGTTCCGATGTCGAAGTCCTTGGGCTGGCGCTGCAGAAGAAGGTCGCGCACGCAGCCGCCGACGAGGTAGGCCGCGTGATCGAACCGCGTCAATCGCTTGATGATGCGAACCGCGTCGGGATCGAGGTCCTGGAGGGCGACGGGATGGTGGACGACGTCGGGGCCGCGGTGAACCACCTTGACGGCCGGCGGGACCAACGGGGCCGAAGGGGCCGAAGGGGCCGGGGGTATCGTCGCCGAAGCCTGGGTTGCCGCCGGATCGTCCGCCGTCTCGCGACGTCGGGGGGCGCGGGTGAGCAGTTCCTTGATGCGCTTCAACACCATACGATGGAAGAACTATAGCTTGAGCGCATCCCCCCGTCATTACTTCCGGCGGAAGAGTCGATTCAGGGGGTCCACCTCGAGACGCTTGGGCTCGAATGGCAGGACGTAGAAGACCTTCGTCGTCTCCTCCACGATCTCGACCGTTTCGCGATGCTCGCTCCCTGAGCCGTAGATGACGATCTCGACCGGAAGCTGGTACGCGCCGCGCGTCTGCGTGAGCGTCACGTCGGCCCGAAAGCCCCCGTCGGATGCCGGAAACGACCGGAGCTCGGATTCGATCTGAGGCGCGCCGGCGCGCTCGAACCAGTCGGTGAACACCCGCTCCAGCGAACGGCCCGCGCGGGACTCGATTGCCGAACGGATGTCGGCGACGGACAGCGGCGGCCCGATCGGACTCGAAAAAAGGGCGCGGACCGCATCGAAGGTGGGCCCGTTGCCCGCGACGAGGCGGACCATGTCCGGGGCCGCCGATCCCTTGCCGCGCAGCACCGCTGCCGGGGTCGTCGGGGTCGCGCGGGCCAGGGCGACGTCGCCGGAGCGCAGCTCGAAGTAGCTCCGGCGCTGCGCCTCGACGTCGGACGGCATCGGGAGGGTGCGGTCCTGAGCGAAGACGCAAGCCTCCCACGCGGCGAAACCCTCGATCCACGGCCCGTCCCCTGCGAGAGCCTCTCCGAACCACTGTCCGGTCAGGAGGTCCGCGCCGTCGCTGTCGGTCGCGATCGGAGTGTCGGCGCCCGCGATCATCATTCCCCCCGCCCGCACCCGCCCGGTGTAGCCGGGAAGGAGCACGAGGGTGAAGGCGTCGAACGGATACGGGGCGAGCGCGCCGGACAGCCACGCCATCGCCGGAGCCAGACGGGCCGCCGTCTTGTCGGCCGAAATCCGCGCCGCCGCGGCCAGACGGAACGGCACCGACACGAGCGAACCCTCCGCGATCTTCAGAGACGGCGCGGCGACGATCGCGATCGAGCGGACCGGCCGCGTGGTCGCCCAGCGCCAAACGTCCGGCGCCGTCCGCGGGGAGGGGACTCCCGGTGCTAACGCGGTCCAGCCCGCCGGTACGCGCGCCACAACCGTCGCCTCGGCCCACGTGCCGGACAGCCGCGGATACCACGCCCCGGCGGGAGCGAGCACCGCGCGGAGCGGACCGATCTCGCTCGGGGGCCGGGGGTTGCCCTTGATCGCGAAGGTCACCGTGCGCTCGCCGTCGAGCGGAGGATCGAGCTCGACGATCAGCTCCGATCCCGCCTGGTGGAACTCGACGATGCCGGCGCTCGTTCGCGCGCTCTGCACCACGAGGTTCTCGTCGATACCGAAGACCAGGCGGGAGATGCCCTGGGCGGTGAGCTCCAGAGAGACCGTCTCGTGGAGGGTGCCGCGCGCGGGGTCGATCGTCACGTCCGCGTCGATCCGGGCCACGCGAACGGAAAACGCGATCGGGCGGGCGGGGACGGCGACCGCGGCGGGGTCCTGTGTTCCGGCCATGGTCCGAAACGAGAGCATGGACGAAGCCAGGACGGCGAGGACGGCGGAACGGGGAGGCATCCCGGGGACGGTACCGGAGGTCCTCACGGCCGTCAAAAGCCACCCGATTCATCGAGGGCTCCGAGGAGGCATTGAACCCCGTCTCGGGCTCCGCTATGGTCTCCGCACGATGCTGGCCAAGGACCTCATGCAGGGGACGATCGTGACGATCGGCGAGGACGCCACGATCGAGCAGTTGTGCGACCTCCTCCAGGCGGCTCACGTGAACGGGCTCCCCGTGCTCGGCCGGGACGGAGACCTGGTCGGAATCGTCAGTGAGGAGGACGTCCTCTACGGGACGATGGGGCGTCCGGACGGCGGCGGCGCGCAGACCCGCGTGCGCGACATCATGACCTCGCCGGCGGTCTGTGCGACCGAGGAAACCGACGTCGAAGAGCTGTGCCGGATGATGTGGGGGATGCGCATTCACCACATTCCGATCGTTCACGAGGGGCGCGTGACCGGAATGGTGTCGTCCCTGGATCTGGCCCGGGCGGTCGTGGAGGGAGCCCTGCGGCCGTCATGACCCCCACGCAGGTGATCGCCTTGCTGAACTCGCTGAACGTCGGGGACCTGGACGCCCTCCGGAGCAAGCTGGACGAGGCGCGCGCGCAGTGCGCCGGCCTCGGTCATGACGACGTCGCCCTCGTCGTCGCGGAAGCCCGCCAGGCTCTGGTCGCCGGAGACCTGCGGACGTACCGGAAGCGCGTCGAGACGGCGGTCGCGCGTCTCGGCCATCTGCGGTGACCCGCCGCCCGCGTCGACGATTCGTCGCGGCCGCGGTGCAGCTCCGCTCGACCGAGGATCTCGAGCGCAACCTCGCCGAGGCCGAGCGCCTCGCCGCCGAGGCCGCGAGCCGGGGCGCCCGTCTGATCGCGTTTCCCGAGCACGCCGACATCGTCCTTGCGGACAAGACGGCGGTTCCTCCGGCGCAGCGGCTCGACGGAGAGGTCGCGCGGCGATTCGCGGCGATGGCGGTCCGGCATCGCGCGTACGTTCTCGCCGGGTCGATCTACGAGCGCGCGCCGGGTGGCCGCAAAGTGAGGAACACGTCGATCCTGTTCGCCCCGACCGGCCGCAGGCTGGCGGTCTACCGCAAGATCCATCTCTTCGACGTCGCGATCCCCGGGCGGGCGGCGTACCGGGAGTCCCGGACGGTCGAGGCCGGGACGGCCCGGGTGCTCGCGCGCACGCCGCTCGGGACGCTCGGGCTGTCGATCTGCTATGACCTTCGTTTTCCGGAGCTGTACCGCGAGCTCGCGATGGCGGGGGCGAAGATCCTCATGGTCCCGTCGGCGTTCACGGCCTACACGGGCCGCTTTCACTGGACCGCGTTGTTGCGGGCGCGCGCCATCGAGAATCTTTGCTGGGTCATCGCCCCCGCGCAGTGGGGGCGGCACCATCCGGGGCGCGACTCTTACGGGCACACCATGATCGTCGACCCCTGGGGGACCGTGGTGGCTTCGAGGCCGCGAGGGACCGGGGTCGTGACGGCGACGATCGATCTCGACCGGCTCGACCGCTTGCGGCGGGAGCTCCCCGCGCTCTCGCACGCGCGCCGCGCCCTACGGGGCTGACGACTCCCGTATCGCCGCTGCGAGGCCGGCCCGCGCCGCCTCGAGCGAGGGGTCGAGGCGGAGCGCCTCCTCGTAGAGCGGGATCGCCTCGGCCGGGCGGCCGGTTCCGCGCAGCAGGGTCGCGAGATCGAATTTCGCCTCGGCGTAGCCGCCCATCGCGACATCGGCGGCACGGAACGCCGCCGCCGCGTCGTCGAGGCGCCCCTGCGCGACGCGGACGAGTCCGAGATTGAGCCAGGCCTGCGGGTAGCCCGGATCGACCGCCACGGCCGCTTCGTACTCCGCACCGGCGCCGGCGAGGTCTTCGCGGTGCCGGAGGACGTTTCCGAGATTGAATCGCGCGAGCGCGTTGCCGGGGGCGCCCGCCACAGCGTGGCGCAAGTGAGCCTCGGCGCCCGCCCAGTCGCCGGCATCCGCCAAGGCGCCGCCGAGCGTCGCCTCGGCGCCGCTGTCGCCCGGCGCCTCGGCGACCGCCGCCGCGAAGAGCGTCGCCTGGTCGGCCCACACGCGCTGGCGCGTGACCGCGCGCGACGCCAGCGCCGCGAGGACGATCGCGAGACCGGCCCACGCCCAAGGCCGGCGCCTCGGCCCGGATCGATCGAGCAGCGCGGCCGCCGCGAGTGCCACGAAGATCGACGGAACGAACAGGAAGCGCTCCGCCCAAGGGAAGGGGACCCCTGCCGCCGCTCGCACGGGAACCATGAAGTTCGTCAGCGGCAGAAGGCTCGTCAAGAACGCCGCGAGCGACCAAGCCGCCGCGGGACGCGTGAACCGGATCCGCCATGCGGCGACCGCGGCGGCGACGAACAGCGCCGCCCCGGCCGCGACCCGAGGCGAGGCTAGCGACGAGACGATCTCGATGCGCGGGACGATCGACAGGTGCGTGGGCCAGACCATCACGCGCGCGTACTCCAGGAACGCGCTCCACCAGCTCCTGAAGAGCGCGAGCCTCCCGGCCGCGGCGGCCGCCGGCGCCCGAGGGAGGATGCCCAGCATGCCGAACCGCACGAGCGCGTACGCGGCGACGGCGGCGGCGTGCGGCCAGCCCGCGTCGATCGCGCGGCGCAAGGTCCCCCGGCCGCGCTCGGCGGCTCCCGGCATCCACGCGGCCCGAAGGGGGGCGGCGATCGCGACGACGACCGCCATCTCCTTCGCCAGAAGTCCGAGACAGGTCGCCGCCGCCGAGAAGGCGCGAGGGGCCGCGCCGCCGCGGTCCCCGGATCGCGCGTCGAGCGCGAGCGCCGCGGCGACGAACAGCCCGCACGCCAGGTCGGGGCGCCCCGAGATCCACGACACCGCCTCGACGTGCGCCGGATGCGCGGCGAACAGCAGGCCGGCCGCGAGCGCGCCCGCCCCCGACAGGCCGAGCTCCAGGGCGGCGAGCGCGACGAGAGCGGCAGCGAGCCCGTGGAGGAGCGCGTTGTGAGCGTGGAAGGTCGCGGGCGCGCCTCCCCCGATGCGCCAGTCCGCCATGTAGCTCGCGGTCACCAGGGGGCGCCAGTGCCCGATCGCCGTCCTGTCCCCGCTCCGCCGGAAGAAATCCCCGGTCAGGTTCGCCGCGAGGTGGGATCCGTCGTGCACGTAGCGGTTGTCCCGGATGAGGGAGAGGTCGTCCCAGACGAAGCCCGAGCCGATCGACGGGACGTAGAGGGCGAACGCGCAGGCGAAGACGGACGCGGCCACGATGAGGCGGAGGCG
>JBGQLU010000127.1:0-10236 GCA_041500265.1 Acidobacteriota bacterium
CCGGCGAGATCCCGGGCGTGGTCCAGCACGAATGGGGCCACGGGATGGACGAGAACGACGGCGGCGGCTTCGACAATCCTTCCGAGGCGTACGCGGACATCACCGAGCTGCTGACCGATCACACCTCCTGCATCGGCCGCGGGTTCCTCCAGTCGGGGACGTGCAGCGGGTACGGGGACACCTGCCTCTCCTGCACCGGTATCCGCGACATGGATTGGGACCAGCACGCCAACCATCAGCCGGCGACGCCGTCCGGGTTCGTCTCGAGCGCGTGCGGCTCCGGCTCGGGGCCGTGCGGTCGCGAGGTCCACTGCGAGGGTTACGTCGGAGGCGAGTCGCTGTGGGATCTGGCCGCCCGGGACCTCCCGGCCTCCGGGCTCGACGCCGCGACCGCCTGGCAGGTCGTGGACCGCCTCTGGTACCAATCGCGGACCGGATCGGGAGGGAACGCCTACACGTGCGCCCTCCCCAGCTCCGACGGTTGCGCCTCCACCTCCTGGTTCTCGAAGCTCCGCGCGGTCGACGACGACGACGGTAACCTCGCCAACGGCACGCCGCACGCTGCCGCGATCTTCGCGGCGTTCAACAGGCACAAGATCGCCTGCGGCACCGCGGCGGACGCGTCGAACCAGAGCACCTCGGCCTGCCCCGCGCTCTCGGCTCCCTCGGTCACGGCGACGGCGGGAACCAACTCGGTGGCTCTGGCGTGGACCGCCGTCCCGTCGGCGGCGAGCTACCGCGTTCTCCGGAACGACATGGGATGCGGCTACTCCGCGACCGTCGTCGCGGGCGTGACCGCTCCGACGACCACGTTCACCGACACCGGGCTCGCGAACGGGTTCGGCTTGTACTACCGCGTGCAGGCGGTCGGCGCGAACGGGTCGTGCGACGGCACGGTCTCCGCCTGCCGGACGGCGACGCCGCAGCCGTTCGCGGGAACGGTCGCGCTCGACCGGGCGATCTACGCCTGCCTGTCGACGATCGGGATCACGGTCACGGACGGAAACGTCGGCGGGCCCACCGCCTCGGTCACCGTCCGCTCCACCTCGGAGCCGGGTGGCGAGATCGTGGTGCTCTCCCAGGTCTCGCCGGGTTCGGCGAGCTACTCGGGCACGCTCGCGGCGACGGCCGGAACCGCCGCCGCGGACGGCCTGCTTTCGGTCGCGCACGGCGATGCGATCACGGTGGACTACATCGACGCCGACGACGGAACCGGCGGGACGAACGTTCCCCGGCAAGCGACCGCGTCGGCCGACTGCGTCGCGCCGGCGATCTCGGGCGTGCAAGCGCGGGACGTCACCGGGAACTCGGCCCGGATCACCTGGTCCACCGACGAGCCCGGATCGAGCCTCGTGCACTACGGGCCGTCCTCACCCCCGGCCTCGACCGCGTCGACCGCCGGCCTCCAAGCCGCGCACAGCGTTCCGCTGGCCGGCCTCGCGGAATGCACCCCGTACATCTTCTCGGTGACCTCCGCGGACGCCCCGGGAAACTCGGCGACCGACGACGCGTCCGGGGCCTACTACGCCTTCACGACCGGGAAGAACAGCGCGGCGTCCTTCTCGAGCGGCGACACGCCGATCGCGATCCCGGACAACAACGCGACCGGGGCGACGAGCACGATCGTCGTCGTCGACACGAAGACGGTGCTGGACGTCAACGCGACGGTCAACATCACCCACACGTTCGACGGCGACCTGACGCTCACCTTGATCGCGCCGAACGGAACCCAGATCACGCTGGCGAACACGCGCGGCGGCAGCGGGGACAACTTCACGGCGACCGTCTTCGACGACGAGGCGGCGGCCGCGATCGGCTCCGGCGCCGCCCCGTTCACGGGATCGTTTCGCCCCGAAACGCCCCTGTCGGCGGCGGACGGGATCCCGGCGAACGGTGCCTGGAAGCTCAAGGCCGTGGACAGCGCCAACATCGATACGGGCCGCATCGAGAGCTGGACGCTCACCCTGACCTTCGCCTCGCAGCAGTGCGGACCCCACGCCTCGTACGAGAGCAACGCCGCGGTGCAGGACGTCTGCGACACCGGCGGTGCCGGCGGCGATGGAACGTGGGACGCCGGCGAGCGCGTGCAGTTCGACGTCCGCGTGACCAATGACGGCACGCAGGCTCTGACCGGCGTGACCGCGACGCTCACGGCGTCGACGGCCGGGGTGACCCTCTTGGATGCCTCGGCGAGCTATCCCGACATTCCTTCGGGAGCGTCGTCCGGTTCGCAAGCTCCCTTCTTCACGGCGACGCTGCCGCCCGACCTGCCGTGCGGGAGCGACGTGCTATTCCAGCTCCGGATCGACGCCGCCCAAGGATCGTGGACGGGCTCCTTCACCCACAAGGCCGGCCGCATCCTGCCGGGGAACCAGACCCCGTTGAACGAGACGTTCGCGTCGGGGATCCCGGGAACCTGGGCGATCGTGGACGGCGGCTCGGGAGGCGGGAACGCCGCGACGTGGACGACGTCGGATCCCGGCTCGCGAGCGATGACGGCGCCGCTCGCCAGCCCGGTCGCCATCATCGACAGCGACTGGGCGAACATCGGCGCGACCCAGGACGAGCAGCTGGTGACGCCGGTCCTCGATTTGCAGGGGGCGGCCACCGCGACCCTCCAGTGGGACCAGTACTTCCGCTGGTACAGCGCCGGCCAGAACGAGATCGGCGACGTGGACGTGAAATCGTCCAAGACCGGCGGGGCCTGGGTCAACGTGCTGCGGCTCCAGGGGGCCTCCACCGCCGACCCCGATCACCGGTCGGTCGACGTGACGGCGCAGGCGGCCGGCGCCGCCGACGCGCAGGTCCGCTTCCACTACTACAACGCCTCGTACGAGTGGTGGTGGCAGGTGGACAACGTGCGGGTGGACACGACGGCTCCCGCGGGGTGCGCGATGACCGTTTGCGGCGCCGCGCCGCCGCCCGCCCCGAAGCCGGTGCCGGACGGCTCGTTCGGAGCGCCGATGACGGCGTCGCGGACCGACCCGTCCGGCTCGACGATCGACGTCGCCTGGGACGTCGCCACGTGCGTCTCGACCGATCAGGATCTCCTCTACGGAAGCCTAGCCGGCATCGCCTCCGCCACGATCGACGGCGGCGTCTGCTCGATAGGTGTCGGCGGCCACGCCACCTGGTCGAACGTCCCGGCGGGGAACCTGTGGTTCGTCATCGTCGGGACGGACGGAGCGGGAACCGAGGGGTCGTGGGGAACCGACGGCGCCGGCGCCCCCCGCGGCGGCTCGACCCCCTCGGGGCAATGCGGCAACACAGCGAGGAACAACGGGGGGACGTGTCCGTAGCTAGTTCGCGGCGACGGACTTGGACTTCGCCTTGGCGAGCTCCTCGTCGACGACCTTTTTGAAGATCTCGAACGACTGCGCGCCGACGAAGTAGCGCCCGTTGACGAACGTCGTCGGGGTCGCGGTCGAGCCGATCGCGACGACGTCCTTCGTCTCGGCCTCGATCGCTCCCTTGAAGGCGTGCGTGTCGAGGTCGTTCGTGAACCGCGGGACGTCGAGGCCGATCTCCTTGGCGATCGCCACGATCCGCTCGCGCGACAGGTCGGACTGGCTGAGGTAGAGCTTGTCGTGCATCTCGAAGAACTTCCCCTGGGCGTGCGCGGCGAGCGCCGCCTCGGCGGCGAGCATCGCCTGGGGGTGGATCGAGAGCGGGTGCATCTTGAAGACGACGCGGACGTCCTTGGGATAGGCCGCCGCGATCTGGCCGATCGTCGGCGCGACCACCTTGCAAACCGGGCACTGAAAGTCGAGGTAGTGGAGGACCGTCACCTTCGCGTCGGCCGGGCCGCGCGCGGGGGCGTTTCCCGCCGGGAGGTCGTAGACCTTGGTCGGATCCGGCCCCGGCGCCCTGGCTTGCGGCGCCGCGGCCTGGCTCACGTTGGTTCCGGCGGCGAACTTGGGCCGGTTCCCCGCCTTCGCCCACCCGAGCTCCTCGTCGATTATTTCCTTGAAGTAGGCGTACGGCTTCGCGCCGTTGACGAAGCGGCCGTTGATGAAAGTCGCCGGCGTTCCCGCCGCCCCGATCGCCTCGACCTCGCGGGTCTCGCTCGCGATCGCCGGCTGGGCCGCGTGGGAGTCCAGGTCCTTCGTGAACCTCGGCAGGTCGAGGCCGATCTCCCCCGCGATCGCGAGGATCCGCTCGCGCGTCAGGCTTGACTGGCTCTCGAACAGCTTGCGGTGCATCTCGAGGAACTTCCCCTGCGCCTTCGCCGCCATTGCGGCCTCCGCCGCGGGGAGCGCGTTCGAGTGGAACGGCAAGGGGTGCATCTTGAAGGCGACACGAACCTGGCCCGGGTAGTCCTTCAGGATCTGGTCGATCGTCGGGGCCACGCGCGCGCAGAACGGGCACTGGTAGTCCACGTAGTGGACGATCGTCACCTTCGCGTCCTTCGGTCCGGCGGAGGGAGCGTTCCCCGGGTCGATCGCGAACTGAACGAACTTCGACGGCGGGCTGAAAACGGCCTCGACGATCTGATCGTGGGACTTGCCGTCCTTGACGAGGCCGACGACCTGGGTGGCGAGCGCCAGGCTTCGCGAGCACTTCGCGTCGTCCCGCCGGCAGACGGCGACCTTCATGCCGCAGCCGCAGTCGCACCCCCGCTCGTTCAGGATCGAGACCGCTTGCTCCTTCTTCGGGCCGTCGATCCCGTCGAACGAGACGCCCTGCATCGCTTCCGGAGGCACGGGACCGGGGGCCGCGGCCGGGGCCGCCAAAAGGAGGAGGGCGAGCATCGCGGTCTTCATTGCGGCGTTCGGATACAGCCTTTTGGGGGGTCCGTCAAGGGAACTTGACCGGCGGCACCCGGGAATGAACATTCTGTAACGCCCCCGCCCAGGGGGCCGCATTCGGGCGAAGTGTCGATCGGCGGAGAGAGAATGTCCGAAACCAAGATCTCGGCGGAATTCAGCGAGGCGGCGCTCGAAGTCCAGCGCTTCCTCTCCGGGGACATCGCGCCGATGATGGTCGCGGACACCATCGAGATGCTCGCCGGGCGGCCACCCGAGCTCGCCGCCAGGATCGTCCTGGGGTGGATTCACGCGCAGCTGGGTCCGGGAGGAGAGGTCTCGATCTCCGACTTGATCTTCCACGCGCTGAGCAAGATCAACCTTCTGGGCGAGCACGGCCTGGTCGCCCCCGAAGTGATGTCACGTCTGATGGCGACCCTCGGCGGCATGCTGGTCGGAGTGGCACCCTCGTCGGAGCAGGACGAGCTGCGCACGCGGATCAGCCACATCGGCGAGGTGGTCACCTCGACGGCGCCGAAGCTCGAATTCCTCCACCGTCAGGGGGGCACGGTCGCGACCTCCGGCGTTGCCGCGGCCGGCAAGCCGGCGGCGACGTCGGACAAGGCGCTCGACCGGGGGATGCGAAAGCTCGGCGTCCTCCTCGAGAGGCTCGGCAAGATGAAGATCGCGCCGGGGGGCGGAGCGACGCTGACCGCCGGACAGGCGGTGGCCGGAGCGGCCCCCTCGGGAGCGGCCGGGGCCGCGTCTCCGACACCGATCGATCCGGCTCTTCTCGCGCAGGTCTTGACCACGGTCGCGCTCGAATCGCGCAGCGCCGCCGATCTCGAGATGTACCTCGCCCGCGTCCGCGAGCAGGGGTTGACGGCCCCGATCGGGGAGGTCTTCCGGACTCTGGGCCGCAGCCTTCCCGGATGGACCCTTCCCGTTCCCGCCGGCGCCAACGCCGCCACGGCACCTCCCGCCAAACCGATCGAGGCGATGAACAAGCTGGTCGAGCTGGCGCCGGACGGGGTCGAAGCGGCGCGACGTCTCGGCGAGATGGTCTATGCCGCGATCGAGCAGTTCAACGACGGCCGCCTCGCCCAGGCGGTGGCGATCCTGGACGCCGCGTCCCGGCTGCTCGCCGAGAGGAAGCTCGACGCGACCATGGTCGCGTCGGTCCTCGGCAAGGCCCAGGAATCCCTGGCGGAGGGGTCGCTCAAGAAATTCGCCGACAACCAGGACAAGCACTCCCTCCTCCGGCGCGTGCTCGAGTTCTTCCCCGCCTACCGCCCGGAAGGGATCATCGCCGCGCTCGAGGACGAGCAGCGCCGCGACCGCCGCAAGCTCCTCCTGGAGCTTTACGAGTGTCACGGCGACGGAGGACGCGCCGCCCTGTTCGCCAAGCTCGAGGCCCACGGCCGCGGAGAGGTCCGGGACCCCCACGGCTGGTTGAAGCGGAACCTGGTCTTCCTCCTCAGACGGCTCCCCGAAGGGAACGACCATCTCGAGGCCGCCCTCCCCTTCCTCGCGAGCGCGATCGCCGCGACCGAATCGCAGATCGTCGTCAAGGAAGCGATCGGCGCCCTCTCGCAGCTCAAGCACGAAGACGCCGAAGACGCACTGATTGCCCGGCTCAAGTCCCTGGAGCGCGATCTCACCGCGAGTGCCGCGCCCGCGAACGAGGCGTCCTGGGAGATCCTCGACCGCCTGTGCGCCGCGATCGTCAGGCAGGCGACCCCGCGGGCGATCCGCACACTCGTCGGCCACGCGTTCTCGCGCGCCCCGAACATGGGCGACACGCTCGCGCGGCTCGATCACCTCTCGTGGCAGGACCTCTCGGTGGACGCCGAGCAGCTCGCGATCCTCGTGACGACGATCCACGACGGGCTGCCGTCGAAGGTCCTGGGGTTCGTCCGCAAGCGTTCGAGCGACGAGATGGTCCATCTCGTCCGCGCCGTGTCGGGCACGCCCACCGCCGAGGTGCGGGCGGTCCTGGACGAGGTCAAGAAGCGGTACGACGGGAAGGGCGTCGGCGAGGAGGCGGCCAAGGCCTTGACGAAGCTCGAGCCGAAGCCGCGTGCGAAGGCCGCGAGCGAGGCGCTCTCGGGGGACCTCGAGCTCTTCGCGCTGCCGAACCTGCTGCAGTCGCTCGCGGATTCCCAGGCGACGGGCGAGCTGGTCCTCTTCGACCGCGCCCAGGGGCGCCAGGGATCGATCGGCTTCGCGAAGGGGCTGATCCGGGGCGCCGAGGCCGGATAGCTGCGTGCGCTCGCGGCGGTCTACTGGATCCTCGAAAAGCCGTTCCCGGGGACCTTCGTCTTCCGGTCCAGCGCTTCGGGTGTCGCCGCGGGAGGAGAGACGCACGAGGTCATGAGCGTCATGCTCGAGGGGCTGCGGCGCCACGACGAATACAACGCGGCACGCGCGATGGTCCCCGACGGGATCGTCTTGGAGCCGGCCGGCTTGAAGCCCACCCAGCCCGAGGACGAAACCGACGGAGAGATGCTCCACCAGGTTTGGAAGAGCGCGTCCACCGGCGTTCCGCCCGAGACCTGCGAGGGCTCGATCGACACCGACCCGTACCGCATCCGGCGGATGTACGCGCACTGGGTGGAGACGGGGTCGCTGCGTCCGAAGTCCGGGGTGGCCGCGGCCCGGAGCTGAACGCCTCCCTTCACTCCGTCTTGTCGATCAGCTCCCCGATGAGCATCTCGATCGCGCGCACGCGCTCGGGCGCGGCCTTGCGCATCCAGGCGGCGAGGTCGTGCAGTAGGTGCACCTCGCGGATCGAGTAGACCTCCCGCCCTTCGGCGCGCGCGACCTCGGCCTCGCGCCGGACGAGCTCCAGCAGGCAGACCCCTCGGCCGCTGACGGGGCAGGCAGCGGTGGGCGGCCGCTTCTCGCCGCCGGGGGACCTCAGGTCGGTGAGGTCGGCATGCAAGGCATCCAGGATCCGCATCAGCATCGGGAGAGACGGCTGCACGCGGCCGGTCTCGATGCGCGACAGATACGACGGCGCGATCTCCGCGTGGCGGGCGACCATCCCCTGCGAGACGCCGCGCTGCGCGCGCAGCGCCGCGAGGCGCGCACCGACGTGCAGTTCTGAAGAATTCCGCGTCATCGCCTGCCCACCCGTGTCCATTCAGGGCATGGCTTTCTGGTTCCGACCCTGGAGAGGAGAGTCTAGAACCGCTAGCCTCGGTTCGGGGTTGCACGGGGCGCGTAAACACGACCACACCGATCCGATGGAGGGGAACGACGATGACCGAGGTCACCCAGACCCTGCACGAGATGAAGGATCTCTACTTGAAGCTCGTGGGCGAGCCGGTACCCGAGATCGGAGCCGCGAATTTCACTCCGTTTCCGCCGGGAGTCGATCCCGTCAAGTTCGCGACCCAGGAAGTGAAGGACCTGCAGCAGATCGCCCTCCGGATGAAGGCCGCCGCGGCCCCGATCGCATGGGTACCGCGCGCCGACACGTATGCGGCTCCGGACGGCTTCGTCATCCGGCTGGAAATCCCCGGCGTCGGCCGTGAGAACCTGAAGGTCTTGGTTGCGGGGAACGAGTGCATCGTGCGCGGCGTGAGGCCCGCCCCCGGCGAAACCGGTGAGTGGCAACCGCTGGCGCTCGAGTGGGCGTACGGCCCCTTCGAGCGGCGCTTCGCGCTCCCCTTCCCCCTCGATCCGTCCGCCCTCGCCGTCCGCTACGCCGAGGGGGTCCTCGAGCTTCGAATCACGATCGACGCGTCCGCCACGACACCGAAGGAGTTGAAGGTCGAGGTCGCGTGAGCGGCCGGCCAGGAGGAATCGCGATGACGACGAAGCACACGACGAAGACGGCGGAGACGGCGATCCCGACCGCCGACGAAATTCGGACGGCCTGTCAGATTCACACGCTGGCTCAGATGGTCTACGGCCGTCTGGCCACGTTGTCCCCGTGGACGGCTCCGGCGCCGTGGAGCGCACCGCTCGGCGCGCCGTGGCCTGCGACTCTCCCCGCGCACGCCTACACGCCTGCGCCGCTCACGGGGTTCTTTAACTGACGAACCGCGCCGCCCACAAGGGGGCGAGCGCTCACGACAAGGAGAGGCCCATGTTCTTCAACGACCCCAACCTCTACGGCGCCACCTTCCGCGAGAATCTCGGCACGACCCCGGGGCTGTGCGGATCGACGGCCGCCCGCTTCTTCAACACGTATCCGACGTATCCGACCTATCCGCCGGTGGGCCCGCAGTTCACCGCGCAGCAGTTCCCCCCGCAGCACATGGCGCAGCCGTTCGTCCCGCAGTACACGGTGCCGCAGTTCGTGCCGCAGTACGCCACGCCGCAGTTCGTGCCGCCGTACCCGGTGCCGCAGTACATCCCGCAGTTCGTTCCGCAGTTCGCCGCGCCCCAGTTCGTCCCGCAGTTCCCCACGGTTCCGCCGGTGAACCCGATGATGCACACCCCCGTCACGCCGTTCGCGGGCTTCTCGCCGTACTTCCCCGCGCCGGTTCCGCCCGTCAACCCGCTCACCCCGTTCAATTGGACGCTGCCGCTGTTCAACGCGTATCGCCCGATCGTCTAGGGTGAGCTCGCCGGCGCGGGGGCCTCGACCCGCGTTTCCTCCCGCGCCGGCCTCGCATCCTCCCCTCGGAGGCGACGATGTTTTCGGACGTCCTCAAGGCCGAGCTCGAGAAGGAGATCGTCGGTCAGCGTGCCGCGATCGCGAGCGTCGTTCGCGGCGCCACGCGGGTGATGAGCGGTTTGACGCCGCGCGAGCAGAGCTGGTCCGCTTCGATGTTCATGGGTCCGAGCGGAATCGGAAAGACCCAGCTGGTCAGGACGCTCGCGACGGTTCTGCACGGCGAGAACCGCGGCCTGCACGTGGCCGATTGCACGCACTTCGTCCACGGCGATCCCTGGGCGTCGTTCGTGACGCAGCTCGCCCCGATGTTCTCCCAGCTCCGGACCGAGGACGGCGGATGGATCCTCGAAGCGCCGCCGTTCTCGGTCCTTCTCATCGAGTACTTGGAGCGCGGCCGGAAGGAGATCGGCAAGGCCTTCACCGCCGCTCTCGACACGGGCCGCCTCCCCCTCCCCGGCGGGAGGCTCGGAAGCCTTCGCAACTGCATGGTCTTCATCACGACGAGTCTGTGCGCGCGCGAGATCCTCGAGGAGTCCCCGCGCATCGGCTTCCACGGGGCGGCCGGCACCGGGACGGCGGACGACGACGACCGCCTCTCGCGCGCGTGTCGCATCGAGGCCGAGACCCAGTTCGGCGACGATCTGATCGGCCGGCTGGACGCGCTCGTCGTGTTCCACCGGCTCCACGACGAGCACCTCGCCATGATCCTGGACCGCCGGTTCGACCGCATGAATCGCTGGATCCGGACGCGAGGGTTCGACTGCGAGCTCACCCCGGCGGCGCGCGCCTTCCTGCTCGAGCGCGGCCGCGGGGACGTCAAGCTGGGAGCGCGCGAGCTGGTGCGCGCGCATCGCCGCCACG
>JBGQLU010000128.1:0-10163 GCA_041500265.1 Acidobacteriota bacterium
GGGCGATCAATCCCTCGACCTTTTCGCGCAGGTTGATCGGGGCGACCGCCAGCTTCCGGAAGTCCGTCTTGGCCGAGTATCCGGTCAAATAGTTGAACAGGTCGGTCGCGTCGGCTCCGATCGCCTCGTCGCAGGTCAGGAGCCCCAGGTCCGTATAGGCCTGGGCCGTCACGGAGTTGTAGTTGCCGGTCGAAAGGTGGGTGTAGCGCCGGATCCGGTCCCCCTCCTTGCGCACCACCAGGGCGACCTTCGAGTGAGTCTTGAGGCCGAGCAGGCCGTAAACGACGTGGACCCCCTCGCTTTCCATCGCCCGGGCCCACTCGATGTTCCTCTCCTCGTCGAATCGCGCCTTCAGCTCCACGAGGACCGCGACCTGCTTCCCCTCCTCGCGCGCTTCCAGGAGCGCCTTCACGACCGGCGCGTTTCGCCCCACCCGGTAGAGGGTCATCTTGATCGCGAGGACGTCGGGGTCGAACGCGGCGGCCTCCAGGAAGTCGATCACGGGGACGAACGAGTCGAAGGGTTGGTGGAGGAGGATGTCCCCGGAGCGCACCGCGGCGAACAGGTCGGCGCCCTTCCCCTCGAGGGCCCGCGGGACCGAAGGGAGGAAGGCCGGCTCCTTCAGGTCCGGCCGGTCGACCGCGGCCAGCATCGCCAGGTTGGCGAGGGCCAGCGGTCCGTCCACCGCGAGGACGTCGTTCCGGTCCGCCTCGAGATTGACGAGCAGGTCGTCGAGGAGCCGCACCGGCATCCCGGTCGCCACGGTCAAGCGGGTCACGAATCCGAACTGGCGCTGCCGGACGCTTTCCTCGATCGTCTCGAGCAGATCGCCCGCCTCGAGCTCCTGGATCACGAGGTCCGCGTTGCGGGTCACGCGGAACGGGTGGACCTCGACGATCTCCATCCCGGGGAAGAGCGCGTCCAGATTGGCGGCGACGAGCTGTTCGAGAGGCACGAAGGTGAACCCCGGGAACCCCTCCGCGCGCGGGACCGCGACGAGCTGCGGCAGCGTCTGAGGCACCTTGACGCGCGCGAAATGCTCGTGCCCCGCCCCGTCCCGGATCACGACCGCGAGATTCAGGCTGAGGTTCGAAATGTGCGGGAACGGTCGCGACGGGTCGACGGCCAGCGGGGTCAGCACGGGGAAGACGGACTCCTCGAAGTAGCTCCGGAGCTTCGCGCGGGATTCCGTCGGTAGGGCGTCGTGGTCGAGGAGGAAGATCCCCTCGCGCATCAGGGCCGGGCGAAGCACCTCCATCCAGAGCCGGCAGGCGTCGCCAAGGATGTCCGTCGCCAGCTTCCGGACGGCCGCGAGCTGGTCCGCCGGTGTCATGCCGTCGGGGCCGGTCTCCTGCACGCCGGCGGCGACCTGCTGCTTCAGCCCTGCCACGCGGATCATGTAGAACTCGTCCATGTTCGAGCCGACGATCGCCAGAAACTTGACTCGCTCGAGGAGGGGGACCCGCGGGTCCTTCGCCTCCTCGAGGACGCGCTTCTGGAACTCGAGCAGCGACAGCTCGCGGTTGACGTAGAGCTGCGGGCTGTCGAGGTCGGAGGCGACCTCGCGCGGGCGATCGTCGATCTCGGACATGAGGACCCTCGACCTGAAGGATAAGTCTGGGACGGGTTTGTGACAATTCCGTGACGAAAAACCGGGACAGCAACCGACTTCCTAATTCGGTTGCTGTCCCCGATTAAACCAAAGAGACCCGGGTCCGCGGCCGCCGTCTCTTGCTCGATATCTCCAGCCCGAATTCCCGAATCTTCCGCTGCAAGGTTCTCACCCCGATCCCGAGAAGCTGGGCGCTGTGGGTCCGGTTCCCGCCGGTCGTCTCGAGGGTCGCGCGAATCAGCTCCCGTTCCATCTGCGCGATCGTGGTCCCCAGGGCGAAGACCGGGCGAATCGGCGCCGCCCGCTCCCGCAGGATCGCGGGGGGAAGGTCCCCGGAGCCGATCCGGTCGCCGGGGCTCGACACGAGGAGGCTCTCGAGGACGTTCTTCAGCTCGCGCACGTTCCCGGGCCACGCGTAGGCGGCCAGCGCCTCCAGCGCCTCCGGCGCGACGCTCTTCCGGGGAACGGCGTTCGCGCGGGACAGCTCGTCGAGGAACGAGTCGACGAGGTCCGGGATGTCCTCGCGCCGCTCCCTGAGCGGCGGCACGGCGATCGAGACGACCTTGAGGCGGTAGTACAGATCGCGCCGGAAGGCCCCCTGCTCGACCATCGTCTCGAGGTTCGCGTTGGTGGCCGCGATGACCCTCACGTCCACGCGCACGTTGCTGTCCCCGCCGACCCGCATGAACTCCTTTTCTTCGAGGATACGCAAGAGCTTCGCCTGCGTGGACAGGTCGGTCTCGCCGATCTCGTCGAGGAACAGCGTCCCTTTGCTGGCGATCTCGAACTTCCCGCGCGTCCGGGCGTGGGCCCCGGTGAACGCCCCCCGCTCGTGGCCGAACAGCTCCGATTCGATGAGGTGGATCGGGATGGCGGCGCAATTGATCGCGAGAAACGGGAACTCGCGGCGCGGGGAGTTGAAGTGGATCGCGCGCGCGACCAGCTCCTTGCCGACCCCGCTCTCCCCCTGGATGAGTACCGTCGCCCGCAGTGGGGCGACCCGGCGGATGCGCTCCAGGACGTCCCGCATCGCGGGAGAATGGCTGACGAGACTCTTCACGCCGTGGATCTTCGAGACCTGGTCCTGGAGGAGCGCGAGTCTCGAGTCGAGATCGCTCCGCTCGAGCAGGCGTCCGAGGCGCGCTCGCAGCTCGAAGGCGTCGGGCGGACGCATCACGTAGTCGTCCGCGCCGTCGCGCATCAGGCGCACCGCGTCGGCGATCCCGCCCGCTGTGGCCAAAGCAAGGCGCGGCGTCGCCGGCGCCTGCGCGCGGAACGCCTCGAACAGCTTGTCCTTCACCGCGCGCTCGAGGTCGAGGAGGATCGCGTCGTGAGGCTGGCGCTCGTTGACCTCGAGCGCCTGGCGGCCGGTCGCGACGAGAGTCGCGCTGAAACCGGAGCGCGTCAGGACCGAGCGGAGCCGCTCGGCCTGCTCCCGGTCGGGCTCGAGAACGAGAATTCTCCTGCGATCGGGGGCCGGCGCGCTCACGCTGCCGGAGTATATAGAGGAAGAGGCTAATCCGGCCAAGCTGGCGGGGTGGCCGTCGTCAATCGGCCAAGTTGGCCGATCGGCGGACCCAGGAGAAGGATTCACTTCCGCGGCGCGACCTCGCGAAGACCGGCGTCCGGCGCGGCTCCCGCGTGAGACGACGACCGACGAGCCGTCCGGTGACGAACCTGGTATAGCTCTTGATGTCCGTATCACGGGGAACGACTCCGGAGGGCCGACACGTGGGGCGCAAGAAGGTGGAAGAGCCGGTCAAGGCGGTGGTCATCGACTACAGCTTCGGCCGCGAGACGTATCAGATCGACACGGACCGCCACAAGGTCTACCGCCGATTCGTCGAAATAGAGACGGCGCGGGCCTCGACGATCTACGCAAGCTGGCGGGCGTCGGCGGAGGCGGACCTTCGCGGGTAGACTGGTCCGGATGTCCCCTCGGGTCCCGATCATCGCAGTCGCTTTGCTCGCCGCCGGCTCGCTGGCGCGTTCCGACGCTCCGATCTCCGACCGGGTCACCTGGGTCCGCGCGGACGGGAAGCCCGGGTGGCAGACGGCGATCGCCAGGACCACGCACCCCGCCGGCGTCGAGCCCTCGCCGCTCATCGCCACCCCGTGGTACGCGAAGCTTCCGCCGCTGACGCTCACCCTCGCCAAGGGCGGCACCCTCGACTTGGCCTCGACGCGAGGGAAGGTCGTCCTCGTCGATTTCTGGGCGTCGTGGTGCGGCCCGTGCCAGGCCGAGCTCCCGCATCTCCAGAAGCTCCATCTCGCGCAAGGACCGAAGGGCCTCCTGGCCATCGCGGTCAACGCGGACGAGCCCGCGGCGGTCGCGACGCTGTCGGCGAGACGCCTTGGGCTCACGATGACCGTCGCCTTGAACGACCCGAAGCTCTACGAAGCGTTCGTCGTTCACACTCTTCCCACCGTCCTGCTCGCGGACAAGGAGGGTCGCGTCCGGGCGCGATGGGACGGCTATCGCACGGGGCTCGAGACCACGATCGCGGACAAGGTGGCGGAGCTGCTCGCCGGCGATGCCGCGGGAACCCGCACCGAGATCGCGTCGGTGCTGACCGGTGCGGGCCTGCTGCAGGCGATCTGGTTCCGCGACCTGCCGGGGGACGTTTCGGGAGTCGTGGCGTTGCCTCCACCGGCGCCGGCCGCGTTTCGGGTCATCGTGTCGAGCCACGGGCTTCTGGTGGCATTCGACTCGCACGGCGAGGCGACGGCTCGGACGCGCGCCCCGAGCTGGGCCGGACGGATTCGCGATTTCGGCGTCGCCGCCGGCGGCTCGAGAGAGCTCGCCGGTTTTCGCGAGGGGGGGACCTCGTTCGGCGTCATCGACCTGGGCTCCGGCGCGGCGCGGCAGATCGAATCGCCGGCACCGCTCGTGAACTTGGCCGTCGATGCCTCCCGTCCTGGGGATGGCCGCAGGATGACCGCCGCCACCCTGAACGGCAGCGTGACGGCAGGGGCGGGTGAGGCGGCGGCCAAGCCGCTGGGAAGCCGATCGGCCGCGCTGGACGTCGCCGCGCGGCCCGGGGGCGGCGTCCTCGCCCTGGCCGAGGACGGGACGATCGGGTCACCGGACGGCGCCGCCGCGCGATGGCCCACCGCGACCGCCGGGGCGGCGCGCCTGATCGCCGCCGGAAACGACGGGGCGGCGGTCGGGCCGCGCACGGTCGTCGCCGCGGTGTTGGGGCGATTCCTTCCGGGGGCGCGGCGCCAGCTCGCGGTCGCCACCTACTCCGGGCACGTCGTCCTTCTCGACGCCGAAGGTGGGAGCCTCCTCTTCGACGCCGTCTGGGCGGACGTGCACGACCTCGCGGCCGGCGATCTCGACGGAGACGGGATCGACGAGCTGGTGGTCGCCGCCGGGAATCAGGTTGCGGCGCTGTCCGCATCGGGCGCTCGCAAGGCGGCCGTCAAGTAGGCTCCATGGATTCCTGGTCCCGGCTGAACGACGAGATCGTGCGGTGCGCCCTCTGCCCGCGGCTGCGCGACTGGTGCGCGGAGGTCGCACGCACGAAGCGGCGCGCGTTTCGCGACGAAGACTACTGGGGTCGGCCGGTCCCGGGCTTCGGCGACCGTGACGCGCGCGTGCTGCTGGTTGGGCTGGCACCGGCGGCTCACGGCGCCAACCGCACCGGCCGCATGTTCACCGGGGACGATTCCGGAAACTGGCTTTACGGCGCGCTTCATCGCGCCGGACTGGCCAGCCACGGCGTCTCGACGCGCCGGGACGACGGGCTCCGGCTCGACGGGGCGTTCATCACCGCGACCTGCCGGTGCGCCCCTCCCGACAACAAGCCCACGCCCGCGGAGATCGCGTCGTGCCGGCCTTACCTCGACCGCGAGTTCGAGCTTCTCCCGCGCGTACGGGTCGTCGTGGCTCTGGGTGGGATCGCGTGGGACGCGGTCGTCCGCCGCGCCGCCCGCGTCGATGCCGAGTCTGTCCCGCGCCCACGCCCGCGGTTCGGCCACGCCGCGGAGGCGAAGCTCGTCGTGCGGCACGATGGGCCGGCCGTCACCGTCTTGGGTTGCTACCACCCGAGCCGGCAGAACACGAACACCGGCCGGCTGACCCGCCCGATGCTCGACACGGTGATGCGCCGCGCAGCATCGATCTGAGAACCGGCGGCAGTTAGAGCCGCATCGCCGCCAGCACCGCCGCCGTGTCCGTCAGGTCGGCGAACAGCGCGTCGGGCTCGGCGGCCTCGAGCCGCTCGCGAGGGATCCAGCCCGATTCCACGGCGATCGCGACGAAGCCGTTGGCTCGCGCGCAGGCCACGTCGAGCTCCGTGTCGCCGACGACCATCACCTGGCGGGGAGGGAACCGGTGTCCGGCGCGGCGTGAAAGCCGCTCGTGCGCGATCCGCGCGATCTCGGCACGGTCGGGGTGATCCGAGGAAAACCCCCCTCCCGCGAAGAAGCGATTCAATCCGAAGACCTCGAGTTTCGCGCGCGCTCCTTCCTCGATGTTGCCGGTCACCAGCCCCAGGACGACATCGGTGCGCGCGATCAGGATCTCCAGGAGCGGGAGCACCCCGGGCATCGTGCGCCGGCGGGGGTCCGGACGGCTCAGCTCGTCGCGGAGCGCGTCGAGGTAAGTCCGCTGGAGGTCGGGGTAGCGCCGCTCGATCTCGGGGAGCGCGACGCCCGACTCGCGCGCGATGTCGGCGATGATCGTCGGATCGCTCTTCCCGTCGAACCGCACCCGCGAGGCGGCCTCGGCGATGTCGTCGAGGCCGAACACCGACTGGAACGAACGTTCCAATGCGCGCCGCCCCGCTCCGGCGGTGTTCACCAGTGTTCCATCGACGTCAAACAGGACCAATGTGGGCGTCATGGGAGCCGGATTCTAGCGGCGCGCCGCCGAAAAAACCTTGATCCTGATTCGGATCGCCGTATTACAATGTTACAAAAGCATTCGGGGAGATCGCATGGCAGAGCGCGGATCGTGCGGCCTTCTGAGGGCCGGTTCGTGGTGTCTCGTGCTCGCGTCGCTGTCGCTGGCGGCTCACGCCGCCGCTCACGCCGCCGCGGCGAATCGGGATGAGGATCCGGTGATCGTTTCGGGGGCGACCCTTCCGGATCTCTGGGGGACCTCGGTCAATCAGCTCGCGGTCTTCCGCTACGACGCCGTCTCGAACGGCTTCGTCCCGATCCCGTTCCAGGTGGACCAGCGGGTGGACCACGTGTTCAGCGGCGGAACGCCGGCCGAGGTCCACGAGGTGATCTACGACGTCATGCACGAGGACGACGGGCTCCTCGATGCGAACGACGAGATCGCGTTCCTGTACCCCGATGCCGGGGACCAGGCGCCGGCGGGAGCCGTCTGGCTTCCGGGGGCCGACTCGAGCCGGTTCGAGCTCCGCGTCGTCGATCCCCGGCCCGGGGGACCGTACCCCGACCGATTCGTCTACGTCTTCACCGGGAGCAGCCTGGCCCGCTCCGGGATCAACTACATGTCGTGGACCGCCTCGGCCTCGGGCGGCATCTCGTCCGTCCGATTCGGCCTCGACTTCGTCGATCGATGGCTTCTCACCGGGTATCGCGTCAACCCGCCGTGCGGCTCGGGAGCGGATCTGCTCGACCGCATCAAGGGAAGGGCGGGACTCGCTCCCGATCGCGCGGAAAGCGAAGAGACGTGGAACCCGATCTCGACCTACATGGGAGGGCTGATCGGTCCGGTGCGCGCGATCCGCTACGTTCGCGGCGCCGCGAGCGGCATCAACACCGTCCATCACGACGTCGTCTACCGCGGATTCTGGGAGCGGGTCGTGAACCTCCGCGTCCACTCGATCTCCGCGGTCTGGTTCTACTTCGACCTCCTTCCGGCCTCGGGGACGACCTTTCTCTCCTCGACGGTGCCGGCGGGTGTCGCGGTGGACGGGGTCAACGACGCTTCCGTGGGAACGGCGATCCCCGACTGGTCGATCGTCCGCGGCTCCGGGGGCGGCATGGCGACGATCTACAACATCCCGCCGTCTCCCTTCGTGGGGACCGCCGACTTCTACTATCGCGACGACGCGGCGTACAACGACAAGCCGCAAAACGTCCCGATCTACGGCGACGACGACAACAGCGCCTACGGAAATCATGGGCTCCACCTCGACACGATCACGAGCAGCGAGACCGACACGATCCCGACGTCGTTCCGGCTGTACCCGCTCTGCTCCAACGAAGGGGACGCCACCCTGGGGGCCGGGCTGCGCGCCCTTCTCGACTATCCCCTGCAGTCTTCCGCGACGAAACAGACCAGAGCGGCCTCCGCCGTGAGGACGCTGGTGACGGCGCGGGTGGGGACGGACATGGTGCTGGCGTGGCAGCCGGCCGCCGGCGCGCTTTCGTATCGCGTCTACGTCTCGACGTCCGCCAGCCTTCCGCAGGGAAGCTGGACGCTCCTGGGAACGCCGGCCGGAACCGTCTTCACCGACGCGGGAGCCGCCGCCGACGGCGTCAGACGGTTCTACTCCGTGACGGCGATCGGGGCGGGTGGCGAGGGGCCCTGGTAGGGGGTAGGCGTCACTCGTCGTCGCCGTACTCGGAGTAATAGTCGGCGATGTGCCGCCACGCCTCCTCGGCGCTGTCCGCGAAGCGGAAGAGGCGCAGGTCCTCGGGGGCGATGAGCCCTTCGTCAAGAAGATGGTCGAACCCGACGGCCTTCTCCCAAAATTCCCGTCCGACGAGGACCACCGGCAGGTGCCGCACCTTTCCGGTTTGCACGAGCGTCAGCGTCTCGAACAGCTCGTCGAACGTTCCGAACCCGCCGGGAAACGCCACCAGCGCCTTGGCGCGGAGCATGAAGTGCATCTTGCGGATCGCGAAGTAGTGGAAATTGAAGCAGAGGCCGTAGGTGATGTACGGGTTCGGACGCTGCTCGCGGGGGAGGACGATGTTGAGGCCGATCGTCTTGGCGCCGACGTCATGCGCGCCCCGGTTGGCAGCCTCCATCGTGCCCGGGCCGCCTCCGGTGACGATCACATAGTCGCAGCGGCCGTCGAGCTGGCACGCCGACGAGACGATGCGCCCGAACTCGCGGGCCATGTCGTAGTACTTGGAATTGGCGAGCGCGCGCTCGGCGGCGCGCACCTCGCGCTCGGCGGCCGGGTCGCCGGGGCGGAGCGCCACGTGGCGCTGGGCCTCCTCCAAGAGCTCGCGGGCCGCGGCCGGCTCCCGGAGCCGCGCGCTCCCGAAGACCACGATCGTGGACCGGATGTCGGCTTCGACTTGCAAGGTCTCCGCCTTTTGGAGCTCGAGCATCAGGCGGACCGGCCGCAGCTCGTCCCGCTGGAGGAAGGCCAGGTCCTGGGAGGCCTGGACGTACGAAGGATCGTCGATCGCCATGGTCGTTCTCCGCGCGTTCAGAACGCGAGTGCGAGCAGGATGACCCCCAGGTACAAGACGCTGATGAGCCCGTTCGCGTTGAGGAAGGCGACTCCCACCTTCGAGAGGTCGTCGTGGCGGATGAGACGGTGTTCCCAGACGAGGACCGCCAGGACCACCGCGAGCCCGAAGAAGTATGCGGGATGCAGTCGCGCGGCGATTCCGACGGCGATCATCGCGAGGAACGCGAGCGCGTGAAAGACGCGGGCGAGCCAGAGCGCCTTGCGAACGCCGAAGCGCGCGGGGATCGAGTGGAGCGCCGCAGAGCGGTCGAAGGCCTCGTCCTGCAGCGCGTAGATCGTGTCGAACCCCGCGACCCAGAACGAAACCGCGGCCGCGAGAAGCCAGGGCACCGTATCGAAGCGCCCCGCGATCGCCACCCAGCCTCCGACGGGGGCGATGGCCAGGGCCAGGCCGAGGACGAGATGGCTGGCCCAGGTGAAGCGCTTCGTGTAGGAGTAGCCGAAAACGACCGCCAGAGCGACGGGGGACAGGACGCCGCACAGCGGATTCAGCGCGAACGCGGCGGCTACGAAGATCGCGGCCAACGCGAGCGTGAACGTCCAGACCGCGCCTCGCGAGAGCTCCCCGCGCGGCAGCTCGCGCCCCGCCGTTCGCGGGTTTGCCGCATCGATCGCCTGGTCCGCGAGCCGGTTGAACCCCATGGCCGCGTTGCGGGCGCACGCCATCGCGAGCACGATCCAGCAGAGCTGGCGGAGCGACCCGCCGTAGCGGGCGGCGGCCAAGGCCGCGCCGGAGAGGGCGAACGGCAGCGCGAAGACGCTGTGGGAGAACTTGACCATCCGCGCCCACGTTCGGACGGTCTGCGCCGTCGACGCCGGCCGGCTCATCGCGACGCGGGCTCCCAGACGGCGGCGTCGAGCGGGGCCACGGTCTCGGACGACCAGGTCACCGCCTCGAGCGGGTCGTCCTTCGTGTCGGGGAGCTCTACGACCGCCAGCGCCGCCAGCTTTCCCACGTCGATCGAGCCGAGGTCCCGTCCGAGCCCGAGCGCGGTAGCACCGTTCAAGGTGGCGATGCGGAGCGCCGCCGCCGGCGCCAACCCCGGATGCTCCTGACGGAGTGCCGCCACCTCGTTGAAGACATCGACGTCGGGTGCGGTCGCCATCGAATCCGTGCCGAGCGCGACCGGGATTCCGGA
>JBGQLU010000129.1:0-10090 GCA_041500265.1 Acidobacteriota bacterium
CGTGATCCACTACCTGGAATCGCTCCTTCCCGTGTCGATCCCGGTGAGCTCCGGGATCGCGATCCTCGCGGACCCGGCGTCGCCGTGGGTCGCGATTCCGGGGGTGCTGGCGCTAGCCGCAGTTCTGGTCGCGGTGACGGCCGCGAAGGCCCGGCGGCTCGAGGTTCTCTACGGGGTCGAGTAACCTCGCACGCGGCTTGGTGTTGCGCGTCGCTGCTACGATCCTCCCATGACACCGGGCGACGGAATCGCCAAGGATCCGGCCACGCTTTCGGTCCGCGAGCAGGCCGACCTCGTCTTGCGCCTGCCGCCGGCGGAGCGGCTGAAGTTCCTGCTCCAGGCGCCGAAGCCGATGGCCCTCGTCCGCGCCCTGCCCGACGGCGACTTCTACCTGACCGTTCGCGAGGTCGGACCGCTCGATGCGCTGCCGATCCTCGAGCTCGGCTCCGCGTCGCAGATCGAGCACGTCGTCGATCTCGAGAGCTGGCGGGGCGACCGGTTCGATCCGCTCCGCTGCGGCGCTTGGGTCGCGCTCCTCGCCGAAGCGGGCGAGGCGACGTTGAAGCGGTTCGTTCGCGCCGCGGACGACCCGACCCTGGTCCTGCTCCTCCGGGACTGGGCGCGCGTGCTCCCGCTCGAGATCGACCATGAAGAGCCCACGCGAGGGCACGGCATCACCGAGACCGGCGACGAGCGGGGGTTCGTGTCCCCGGACGGCGCGCATCTGTTCGCGCCGGAGCGTTCCGAGCACGCGGTCGCGGTGCGGCGGTTCGCGGAGGCGCTCTACCGGGACTCGCGGGATCACTATCTCGGCCTCGTCCATTCGGCGAAATTCGATCTTCCCTCGGAGCTCGAGGAAAACGGGTTGCGGTGGCGCGCGTCCCGCCTCGAGGAGCACGGCTATCCGCCGATCGAGGAGGCTCTGTCGATCTACGCGCCCCCCGAGAGGCGGCCCGACGCGGTGTTTCTCGCCCCCCCGCCGCCGGAAATCCCCGAAGCCCTGGCCGCACCGCGAACGGCGTTGCGGGTGCTCGGTCCCGAAGGATCGATCGCTCCGGCGCTCGAGGCCGTTCCCGCGGAGGATCGCGAGCGCGTCCTCTTCGGGCTCACAGCGCTCGCGAACCGCGTCCTCGTCGCGGACCACGCCGACCCCGGATCTGTCGAAACGCACCGGCGCGCGCTGGAGAAGGCCGGGGGGTACGTCGGGATCGCGCTCGCCGCGCGCGGCGCGGCCGGCCCTGCCGCGGCCGCGCGCGTCCTGACCGAGGTTCCCGCGATCGAGCTCTTCCGCGAGGGTTACGCGGCCGCGGCCGAGCTATCCTCCCGAGCTCGCCGCATGCTCCGGGACGGCTGGGCACGCGGGCCCGCGCGTGCGGTCGAACTTCTGGATTCGCCGCTCCGGGAGCGGATGGGCGCGCTCCTGGCCCCCCGCCCGCTCTACGTCGAGGCGGATCCCGAGGGTTCGTTGACCCCCAGGGATTTCCGCTCGCTCGGAGAGATCGAGGAGACCCGGCTCACCGTCGACCTCATCGACGTCCTGGCGCAAACCCTACTGGCCCGACGGGGCACGACCGCCGCGGCGATCCTCGGCGAGGAGCGGCGCCCGTTCGAGGACACGCCGAGGTTTTCGACCCTCCTCCTGACCCTCCTGGCCTGGCAAACGGCGCGCGGCCGGCTCGAGATCGACCGGCTACCCCAGGACGTTCTGGCCGATTTCCTGCGCACGACGGCCTCCCGCCGCACCGCGCCACCGGAGGCACCCGCGCGCGCCCTCGACCGGCTGCTCGAGGCGTTGGGGGACGAGGTGCCCCAGGGGCGCCGGGCGGCGGCCGCGCTCAAGGCCTTCGGCGCCTCGTGCCTGGAACGGTTGGCGATCGATTGCGGGGGGCTCGAGCCGGGAACGCCCGTCACTCCCCGCGTGGTCGGCTGCCTTCGGATCGCCTAGCTCGCCAGCTTGTTCGCCGCGTCGAGTGCTGAGACCTTGTAGCACTCGGCGAGCGTCGGATAGTTGAAGACCGCTTCCAGGAAGTAGTCGAGCCCGCCGCCGAGCCCGAGGACCGCCTGCCCGATGTGAACGAGCTCGGTCGCGTGCGTCCCCATGACGTGGACGCCGAGCAGCTTCCGGGTCTCGCGATGAAAGATCATCTTGAAGAAGCCGGAATCGTCTCCCAGGATCTGACCGCGGGCGATCTCCCGGTAGCGCGCGACCCCGGTCTCGTACGGAATCTTCTTTTCCGTCAGCGCTTCCTCGGTTTCCCCGACCATGGAAATTTCCGGGATCGCGTAGATCCCGTACGGATACCAGGTCGGCATGGGATCGGCCGCGACGCCGAACATCGCGCGGGCGGCCCGGCGTCCCTGCTCGGCGGAGGTCGCCGCGAGCGACGGCGCGCCGATGACGTCCCCGGCGGCATAGATGTTCGGCACCTCGGTCCGGAATTGCGCGTCGACCTTGAGGCGTCCGCGGTCGCCCGGAGTGATCCCGGCCGAAGCCAGATCGAGCCCCTCGGTCGCCGCGATCCGGCCGGCGGAGAAGAGCACGACGTCGGAGACGATCCGCTTGCCCGATTCGAGAAGGATGACCGCGCGTTGCGGAGGGCCCGGCTCGACCCGGATCGACGCCACCGATTCCTCCATGCGGAACGTGACGTCGCAATCGCGCATTTGATGCATCAGCTCGTCGACGATCTCGCGGTCGAGGAACTCGAGCAGGCGCTCCCGTTTCTCGACGATCGTCACCTCGATGCCGACCCGCGCGAACATCGAGGCGTACTCGATCCCGATGACTCCGGCGCCGACCACCGCCATCGTCTTCGGCAGCGTCTTCAACCGCACGACGTCGTCGCTGGTGAGCACGACCTCGCCGTCGGAGGCGATCCCGGGAGGCTGCGCGGGGATCGTGCCGACGCCGATCAGCACGTTCTCCGTGGTGAATGGCCCTTGCCCGACCTGGTCCTTGAGGCCGATGCGGTGCCGATCGAGGAAGTACCCCTCCCCGTGGATGACGGCGACGTCGTTGCGGGTGAGCTGGGCGTCGACGACCCTTTGTTCGACGCGAACGATCTCCTGCACCCGCGCCAGGAGCTCGACGGCGGTCGGCCGCGTGTTGGCCCGCACCACGGGCTCGAGGCCGGGCCGCGCCGAGGCCGCGACGTAGGCGACCACCGCCTCGCGCAGCGTTTTGCTGGGAATCGTCCCGGTGTCGACGCAAACGCCGCCCACCTCGCGGCGGCGCTCGACGACCGCCACCTTCTTTCCCAGCTTGGCCGCCTGCACCGCCGCGCGCTGCCCCGCGGGGCCCGAGCCGATGCAGATGAGGTCGTAGTCGTAGGACACGGAGCCGCCCCCCGGCGCCGGAGCCTAACACGCGGCCAACGCCCCGGGATCGCTAGAATGTCCTTGTCCCGAGGGAGGAACGCCGATGGCCACCGAGAAACCGTTGAAATCCGCCTACGAGCTCGCCATGGAGAGACTCAAGTCGAAGGACCGCGAGGCCGGAGTCGCGGAGACGAAACCGCTCACCGCGACTCAGAAGTCCCGGATCGCCGAGCTCCGGCGCGACGCTCAGGCCAAGCTCGCCGAGATGGAGATCCTGCATCGCAAGAATCTCGAAAAGACCGGCGGCGACCCGGCGGAGGTCCTGAAGCTCGAGGACAACTACCGGACCGACCGCGCGCGGGTCGATTCGCGCCTGGAGAGCGCCATCGCCAAGGTCAAGTCCGGCTAGGAACGCTCTTCCCAGACCTTGGCGAGCTCGACGATGACCTTCGCGGCGAGCTCCATGTCCTGCGCGCTCACCCACTCGAGGCGCGAGTGGAAGTTGTGCTCGCCCGCGAAGATGTTGGGCGTCGGGAGGCCCATGAAGCACAGGCGCGACCCGTCGGTGCCGCCGCGAATCGGGTGTTCACGAAGGGCGAGGCCCACGCGCCGGATCGCCTCGCGCGCGTTGTCGACGACGCTCCCGTGCTCGTCGAGCACTTCCCTCATGTTGCGGTAGGACTCCTCCACCTTGCACTCGACCGAGGACCCCGCCCAGTCCGCGACCACCTCGTTCGCGAGCTTGGTGATCCAGGCCTCCTTGTCGTGCAGTCCCGGGGTCTTGAAATCGCGGATCAGGAGCTTCACGGTCGTCTTCTCGGCGGCGGCGTTCACGACGTAAGGATGCACGTACCCTTCGTACCCCTCCGTCGTCTCGGGCGAGAGCCGGTCCTTGGGAAGACGCTGGATGAAATCGGCCGCGACCTTGATCGCGTTGATCATCTTCCCTTTCGCGTATCCGGGGTGGGTGTTGAACCCCTGGAACGAGACCGTCATCGCGTCCGCCGCGAACGTTTCCATCTCGATCTCGCCGCGGGTCTCGCCGTCCATCGTGTAGGCGCACGCCGCCCCGAATCGCTTGACGTCGAAGAACTTCGTCCCGTTGCCGACCTCCTCGTCGGGGGTGAACCCCACCCGGATCGCTCCGTGCGGAATCTCCGAGTGGCGAGCGAGGAACTCGGCGGCGGCGACGATCTCGGCGACGCCCGCCTTGTTGTCCGCGCCGAGCAGGGTCGTCCCCGAAGCGGTCACGATGTCGCAGCCGATCTGCTCGGCCAGGGCGGGATTGTCCTTGAAACGAAGGACCGCGGAAGGCTCGTCCGGGAGCACGATGTCCTGGCCCTTGTAGGCCGCGTGAACGATCGGCTTCACGCCGGAGCCCGGCATCTCGGGGGACGTATCGACGTGGGCGAGGAACCCGATGACCGGAACCCCCTTCTTCTTCGTGGTGGCGGGGATCGTCCCGAAGACGTAGCCGTGCTCGTCCATCGTCACGTCGGCAAGCCCGATCTCCGCGAGCTCGCCCTTGAGGTGGCGGAGGAGCTCGAGCTGTTTCGCGGTCGACGGGTACGTCTCAGAGTTCTCGTCCGACTGGGTATCGAACGTCACGTAGTGGAGAAACCGACGGAGCACCGCGTCGCGCAAGGATGCATCGGACATGATCACCTCTCCCGACCGTTCGACTCTCGACTCTGGACTCTTTACTCTTGACTCTCGACCCTTGACTCTCGACTCTCAACTCTTGACTCGTAACTCTGAACCACTCCCGCTCCGAACGCAATATCGCCGCGCCCCTTGTCGTCATCGTCGCCCGTGCGCTAAGATGCGCCGTCGCCACGGTCGTACGAACTCGGGGCGACGCGCGGAGTCCCGATGCTGCGTGCCCTGGGCGTGATCCCAGCCCGCTACGCCTCGACCCGGTTCCCCGGCAAGCCCCTCGCTCCCCTCGGACATGGAACGCTGCTGTCGGCGGTCTGGTCGGCGGCCGCCGCCGCGCGCGGGCTGTCGCGCGTCATCGTCGCCACCGAGGACGACCGCATCGTCGCCGCGTGCCGCGAGATGGGCGCCGAAGCGATGCTGACCTCCCGCGATCACGCCTCGGGAACCGACCGGGCGGCGGAGGTCGCGCGCCGGGCGGGCGATGGGTTCGACGTCGTGGTGAACATCCAGGGGGACGAGCCGTTCGTGACCCCCACGGCGCTCGATCGGCTGGTCCACGCCTTCGATCGCCGCGGGGACCTGGCGATGGCGACGCTCGCGGAGACGCTCGAATCCGTGGACGAGCTATTCGATCCGGGGACCGTCAAGGTGGTCACCGCGCACGACGGTCTCGCCCTCTATTTCTCGCGCGCCCCGATCCCGTTTCATCGCGGCGCCGCGACCCGGCTCGACTCGGATTTTCGCCCCGCGCTGGCCGAGCGTCCCGGGGGGCTCAAGGGATACCTCAAGCACCAGGGGATCTACGCCTACCGCCGCGACACCCTGTTCCACCTGACCGGGCTCGCGCCCTCGCTGCTGGAGCAGGACGAGGGACTGGAGCAGCTCCGGGCCCTGCAGGCGGGGATCCGGATCCTCGTCCTCGATTCCGACTTCCGCTCGATCGCCGTGGACACGCCCGCGGATCTCGAGCGCGCCTCGCGCCATCTGACCTCGCGACAGGAGACCGACCGATGATGAAGTCCAAGCGAAACCCCAAGTACATCTTCGTCACCGGGGGGGTGGTCTCCTCCCTCGGAAAGGGGCTGGCCTCGGCTTCGATCGGGCGGATCCTCGAGGGACGCGGGTTCAAGGTCGCCCTTCAGAAGCTCGACCCGTACTTGAACGTCGACCCCGGCACGATGAGCCCCTTCCAGCACGGCGAGGTGTACGTGACCGAGGACGGCACGGAAACCGATCTCGACCTCGGCCACTACGAGCGGTTCACCTCGATGACCGCCGACAAGAACACGAACTTCACCACGGGGAAGATCTACTCGAGCGTGATCGAAAAGGAGCGCCGGGGAGACTACCTGGGCGCCACGGTGCAGGTGATCCCGCACATCACCGACGAGATCAAGGAGTGCATCCTCAAGGTGTCCCACGACGCCGACATCCAGATCGTCGAGATCGGCGGAACGGTCGGAGACATCGAGTCGCTTCCGTTCCTCGAGGCGATCCGGCAGTTCCGCCTGGACGTGGGGCGCAACAACGCGGCCTTCGTGCACTTGACCCTCGTCCCGTGGATCGGAACCTCGGGAGAATTGAAGACCAAGCCCACCCAGCACTCGGTCCGCGAGCTGCGGGCGATCGGCATCCAGCCCGACATCCTGCTCTGCCGCTGCGACCGCCCGATCCCGCAGGAGGTCAAGAGGAAGATCGCCCTCTTCTGCAACATCTCCGAGGACGCCGTCATCACGGCGCGGGACGTCGAGACGATCTACGAGGTCCCGCTCGCGCTCTCGGCGGAAGGAATCGACGAGATCATCATGAAGCTCCTCGACCTCCCCTACCGCCGGAAGAGCCTGAAGGATTGGGAGGACCTCGTCCAGAAGATCCAGCACCCCGTGGACGAGGTGACGATCGGCATCGTCGGGAAGTACGTCAGCTACGAGGACTCCTACAAGTCGCTCAACGAGGCGCTGCTCCACGGCGGCGTGGCCGCGAGCCTCAAGGTGCGGGTCAAGTGGATCGAAGCCGAGGAGATGACGAACGGCAAGCTCGAGCAGGAGCTCGCGCGCGTGGACGGTATCCTCGTGCCCGGGGGGTTCGGCATCCGGGGCGTCTCGGGGATGATCGAGGCGATCCGCTACGCCCGCGAGCGGAAGATCCCCTTCTTCGGCATCTGCCTCGGCCTGCAGTGCGCCGTGATCGAGTGCGCGCGGGATCTGTGCGGCCTGGCCGGCGCCGACTCGACCGAGTTCAACGAGCAGACCCCCTACCGCGTGATCTACAAGCTCCGCGACCTGCTCGGGGTGGACGATCTCGGGGGGACGATGCGCCTGGGGGCCTATCCGGCCGAGCTGGCCCCGGGATCGCTCGCGCGGGCGGCCTACGGCGAGGATCTGGCCATCGACCGTCATCGGCACCGGTACGAGGTCAACCAGGAGTTCGTTCCGAAGCTCGAGGCGGCGGGGCTGAAGGTCACGGGGCTCTCCCCCGACAAGAAGTTCGTCGAGATCGTCGAGTTCCGCGACCACCCGTGGTTCCTCGCCTGCCAGTTCCATCCCGAGTACAAGTCGCGCCCTCTGGCGCCGCATCCGCTCTTCCGGGAATTCATCGCCGCCGCCTATCGTCACAAGCAGGCGCGCCGGGCCGCCACGGCGCTCCAGGATCAGGATGCCTTCACCGCGAATCCGCATCGCTGACGGCGTCGAGGCCGGGGGGGGCGCCCCCCTCCTCCTCATCGCCGGACCCGATTCGATCGAGAGCGAGGCGCACGCGCTCCGGATGGCCGGAGCGCTCCGCGAGATCGCGCGGTCGCGTGGGGTCCCGCTCGTCTACAAGTCGTCGTTCGACAAGGCGAACCGGACCTCCGCGGGCTCCTTTCGCGGTCCGGGGCTGGCCGAGGGATTGCGCATCCTCGCGCGGGTCAAGGAGGTCGCGGGGCTCCCGGTCACGACCGACTTCCACACGCCCGACCAGGCCGCGGCGCTCGCTCCGGTGATCGACCTCCTGCAGGTCCCGGCGATGCTCTCGAGGCAGACCGACATGCTCGTCGCGGCGGCGGCGACCGGGCGCGCGGTCAACGTCAAGAAGGGACAGTTCCTGGCCCCCTGGGACGTCGCCAGGATCATCGAGAAGATCCACGGAGCCGGGGGCGACAAGGTGATGTTGACCGAGCGCGGAGCGACGTTCGGCTACAACAACCTGGTCGTCGATTTCCGCGCGATCCCGCGGATGCGGGCCCTGGGCGTGCCGGTCTGCTTCGACGCCACGCATTCGGTCCAGCTTCCGGGGGGCCAAGGCCACGCCTCCGGCGGCGAGCGCGAGTTCATCGCGCCGCTGGCGCGGGCGGCGGTCGCCGTCGGCGTGGACGCGCTCTTCTTCGAAGTGCACGACGATCCCGCAAACGCCCTGTGCGACGGACCGAGCCAGATGCCCCTGGACGCGTTCGCCGACGTGCTGGACGGTCTCCTCGCGATCGACGCCGCGGCACGGCGCCACCCGGCTCCCGCGGTCTGATCCCGGCCCCTCGCGCGCGACCGCGCTGTTATCATGCGGCGCGGAGGGCTTCTCCTTGTCCCTCGAGACCGCGCGCCGCGTGCTCACGATCGAATCCGAAGCCGTCGCCGCGCTCGCGGCACGGGTCGACGGCAGCTTCGACCGGGCCGTCGATCTGCTCGTGGCCTGCCGGGGACGCGTCGTCGTGACGGGGATGGGGAAGTCCGGCATCGTCTGCCAGAAGATCGCCGCGACCCTCTCCTCGACCGGGACGCCGGCCTATTTCCTCCACCCCGCGGAGGCCCTTCACGGCGACATCGGCCTGCTCGTCGCCGGAGACGTCGTCCTGGTGGTCTCCCATTCCGGTGAGACCGAGGAGCTCGTCCGCTGCCTCGAGCTCATCCGCCGCCTGGGCGTGCCGATCGTCTCGCTGACGGGGCGCCCTGGCTCGACGCTGGCGAGCCACGCCGACGTCCACATCGACGTTTCCGTCGCGCGCGAGGCGTGCCCGCTCGACCTGGCCCCGACCGCGTCCACGACCGCGGCCCTCGCGATGGGCGACGCGCTCGCGGTCGCCTGCTACGAGCGGCGGGGGTTCACCGCAACGGACTTCGCGCGCGTTCATCCCGCCGGGCGCCTCGGCCGGCGCGTGCTTCCGGTCCGCGAGCTGATGCGGCGCGGCGACGACGTCCCCCGGGTCCTCGTGGACGCCACCCTGAGCGACGCGGTGCGCGAGATGTCGGCCAAGAAGCTCGGCATGACGTGCGTGGTGAGCCCCGACGGGCGCCTTGCGGGGATCCTGACCGACGGGGATCTGCGGCGCCGGCTGCTCCGGACCGAGCGCCCGATCGACGGGACCGCCGCCGAGGCCATGACGCGGAGCCCGGTCACGATCGGCCCCGATCGGCTCGCGGGCGACGCCCTCCGGCTCCTCGAGGATCGGAAGATCACCTCGCTCGCCGTCGTCGACGAAGGCGGCCTGCTCCTCGGGGTGCTCCAGATTCACGACCTTTGGAGAACGCAGCTGTTCTAGGAGAGGCCGGTGTCCACCGAAACCAGTCCCGAGATCGTGGAGCGCGCGCGTCACGTCCGGCTCGTGCTCATGGACGCCGACGGGGTGCTCACCGACGGGAGGATCATCGTGTTCGCCGACGGCAACGAGGCGCGGGCCTACCACGCGCGGGACGGCTTGGGGGTGCGCCTCGGACAATCGGGCGGGCTCGACTTCGGGGTCGTCTCCGGGCGCCGCTCGCCGGCGGTGGGCTTGCGAGCCAAGGAGCTCGACTTCGTCGAGATCCACCAGGGGGTCGCCGACAAGGGGGCCTGCATCGAGGAGATCGCGAGGCGCCGGGGCCTGGCGCGCGAGGCGATCTGCTTCATCGGCGACGACATCGTCGACGTTCCGGCTTTCCAGCGCTGCGGGTTGGCCGTGGCACCCGCGGACGCAGACCCCGAGGTCTTCCCGCTCGTCCACTGGGTGGGGTCCACCGCCGGAGGCCGCGGGATCGTGCGGGAGTGCATCGATCTGGTGCTGCGCGCCCAGGGGACGTGGTCGGCGGCCACCGCCCGCTACCTGGGGACCAAGGAGTAACCGATGCGTCTCGTGCTCATCGTCGTGATCATCGCGCTGCTC
>JBGQLU010000130.1:0-10065 GCA_041500265.1 Acidobacteriota bacterium
AGGATCAGCCCCACGACGGCGAACGACGCGATCAGCGACGACCCGCCGTAGCTGACGAACGGGAACGGGAGGCCCTTCGTGGGGAGCAACCCCACGCACACTCCCATGTGGATCAACGACTGGAGGACGATCAGGCTCGTGCCGCCCAGCGCCACGTAGAACGCGAAGCGATCGGGAGCCGAAACGGCGGCGCGCAGGCCGCGCCAGAAGAGCACGGCGACTCCGGCGAGGAGGAGGAGCGTTCCCACGAGGCCGAGCTCCTCGCCGACGACGGAGAAGATGAAGTCGGTGTGAGCCGCGGGCAGGAAGAAGGCCTTCTGCTGCCCCTGGCCGAACCCCACGCCGCCGAGTCCTCCGCTCCCGACCGCGAGCAGGGACTGCGCCAACTGGAACCCCGCGCCCTGCGTGTTGGCGCCAGGGTCGAGGAACGTCTTGATGCGCTGCAACCGGTAGGGTTGCGCCAAGATCGCGGCGGCCACGAAGACGACGCCCAGGCCGGCGGCGGCGCCGATCGACCTCCACCGGAGCCCGGCGACGAAGAGCATGACGGCGGCCGTCGCCAGCACCATGACGGCCGAGCCGAGGTCGGGCTCGATGACGATGAGGAGGGCCATGGCCCCCACCAGGCAGCCGACCGGAATCAGCGTCGGGCGCAGGGCGTTGACCTCGTCGGAGCTGCGGCGCGCGAGCAGGTGCGCGAGGGTGACGACCGTGGCGATCTTCGCGATCTCGGAAGGCTGGAGTCCGAGAGGGCCGAGCCGGAACCACCGGTGCGCGCCGCCGATCGAGGGCATCGCCAGGACCCCGAGCAGCGTCACGAACGACACCGCGCACAGTCCGATCGCGACTTTCCGGTCGTCGAGGCGGTGGAGCGGGAGGGCCATCGTCGCGGCCATCGCGACGAGCCCCATCGCGAGGAAGGCGCCGTGCCGCACGAGGAAGTACGTCGAGCTCTTCCCGGCGCTCATCGCGATGTACTGCGACGCGCTCCCGACCATGAAGATCCCCGCCAAGGCGAGGAGAGCGGCCGTCAGGAAGAGCCATCGATCGTAGGAGCGCCGGCGCGGCATCGTCTACCTCAGCTTCAACGTCGCGAGCCCGAGGAGCGCGAAGATGATCGCGACGATCCAGAACCGCGTCACGACCTTCGTCTCGCTCCAACCGCCGAGCTCGAAGTGGTGGTGGATGGGGGACATCCGGAAGATGCGCTTGCCGCGCGTGCGGAACGACACGACCTGGAGGATCACCGAGAGCGCCTCGACGACGAACAGGCCGCCGACGATGACCAGCATGAACTCCTGCTTGATGAGGAGCGCGATCGTGCCCAAGGCGCCCCCGAGCGCCATGGAGCCGACGTCGCCCATGAAGATCTCGGCCGGATGGGCGTTGAACCAGAGGAAGCCGAGCGAGGCCCCCACGAGGGCCCCGCAGAAGACGGTCAGCTCGGCGGTCCCCTTGACGTTCGCGATGCCGAGGTAGTCGGCGACGATCGCGTTTCCGGCGGCGTAGGCGAGGATCATGAAGGTCGCGGAAGCCACCAGGGTCGAGCCGACCGCGAGTCCGTCCAGGCCGTCGGTCAGATTGACCGCGTTCGACGCGCCGGTCAGGACGAGGACGACGAACAGCGGGTAGGCGATCCCCAGCTGCGGGGCGAACGTCTTGACGAACGGGAAGGCGAGCCGGGTGTTGAAGAGTCCCTCGTGGGACATGACGTAGAGCAGCCCCCCGATGGCGAGGGAGAGGGCGATCTGCAAGCCGAACTTGTTCCGTGCGGTGAGGCCCAGATTCCTCTTCTTCGCGACCTTGACGTAGTCGTCCCAGAATCCGATCGCGCCGAAGGCGACCATCGCCCCGACCGCGATCCAGACGAACGGGTTCGTGAGGTCGGTCCAAAGGAGCGTGGTGGGGACGACCGCGGTCAGGATGAGCAGCCCGCCCATCGTGGGCGTCCCGCGCTTCACCTGGTGGGAGGCCGGGCCCTCTTCGCGGATCTCCTGCCCGATCTGGAACTGCCTCAGACGCCGGATCAGCCACGGCCCGAGGATGAACGACACCACCATCGCCGTCAGGATCGCCATCGCGGTCCGGAAGGTGATGTAGCGGAAGACGTTGAACGCGCCGAACCGGGAATGGAGCGGGTACAGGAGGTGATAGAACATCAGGCGGCCTCGCCTTGGCGCGTCAGGAGCGCTTCGACGACCTGCTCCAGGCGGACGCCCCGCGATCCCTTCACGACCACGAGGTCTCCGGGGCGCACCAGGCCGGGCACGCCCGCGACGGCGGCCGAGGCGTCGTCGAACGTGCGCACCTCGATTCCGGAGCGGCGCGCGGCGTCCGCCGCGTGGCGGGAGAGCGGTCCGACGGCCGCCAGGAGGGCGACGCCGGAGGAGGCGGCCAGCTCGCCGGCCTTTTGGTGGAAGGACGCGGACTCGAGCCCGAGCTCGAGCATGTCGCCCATCACGAGCACGCGGCGGCCGGGCGGTGCTGAGGCGGCAAGCGTCCCCAGCACCGAGGCCAGAGCCTCGGGGTTGCTGTTGTACGTGTCATCGACCACGGTGAGATCTCCGGGGAGGTGCGAGATGCGGCCCCGCCCGGCCGGCGGCTCCATCGCGGAGATCGCTGCGAGCGCGGGTTCGAGCGCGGCGCCGTACGCGACGATCGTCGCCGCGGCCGCCAGGGCGTCCCACGCGGCGTGCGCGCCGCCGATCCGGAGCGGGACGTCGTGGACCCGCCCGTCGTGACGGAGGCTCAGGGACGCGCCCGGCACGAATCGGTCGGTCAGCGACAGGAGCCTCACGTCGGCGCGTTCCGCGCGCCCGAAGGTGACGCGGGGCCCCGCGTGACGCGCGGCCTGCACCCGTACGCGCTCGTCGTCGAGATTCACGACCGACACGGCGTCGTCGCGCAGGACCGCGAACAACTCTCCCTTCGCGGCGGCGATGCCGTCGATCGACTCGAAGTATTCCAGGTGCACGGGACGCACGTTGGTCACGAGCCCGACGTCCGGATCCACGAGCCGCGCGAGGAACGCGATCTGGCCCGGGCCGTTCATCCCCATCTCGAACACCGCCGCCTCGGCGTCGTCCGGGCAGGCCAGGAGGGACAGCGGGACGCCGAGCTCGTTGTTCAGATTTCCGACGCTCCGGTGGACCCGGAGCGTCGCTCCAAGCCCGGCGGCGACGTATTCCTTGGTCGTCGTCTTCCCCGCGCTGCCGGTCAGGGCGACCACCTTCGCGCGAAGGCGCTGCCGCGCGAAGGCCCCGCACCGTGCGAGCGCGGCGGCGACGTCGTCGACCCGGAGGATCGCCGGCGGGAGCGGCCCGGACCCCTCGGGGGGGCGGGACACGATCGCGACGGCGGCCCCGTTCCTCGCCGCGTCGGCGAGAAAGGCGTGCCCGTCCGTCCGCGCACCGGGGAGCGCGAAGAACGCTCCCCCGCGCAGGAGCCGGCGCGTGTCGATCGCGTACGAATCGACGCGCACGCCGGGGTCGCCGGCGAGGAGGCTCCCGCCGGTCGCCACGAGCAGGTCTCCGACCTCAAGCGCCGGCACGCGATCCCCCTCGAAATCCCAGCGCCGAAAGCGCGCTGCGGACCGCCTGGCGGTCGTCGAACGGCACCACGCGGTCCCGGAGCGTCTGCGTGGTCTCGTGGCCCTTGCCCGCGACCACGACCGCGTCCCCGGGCCGCGCCCCCGAGACGGCGATGGAGATCGCGCGCGCGCGGTCGAGCTCGATCCGGCATCGCTCGCTCCCGTCCGGAGCCGCGGCGACACCCGCGGCGACCTCCTCGAGAATCGACTCGGGGTCCTCGTCGCGGGGGTTGTCGGACGTGAGCACGATGCGGTCGGCCCCCAGGGCCGCGGCGCGCCCCATCCCGAACCGCTTTCCGCGGTCCCTGTTGCCGCCGCAGCCGAAGACCACGGTCAACCGCCCGCGGGTGAGCTCGCGCACGGCGACGAGGACGGCGGCGAGGGATTCCTCCGTGTGCGCGTAGTCCACGAGGACCGCGAACGGCTGGCCGCACTGCACCGGCTCGAGGCGCCCGGGCACCCGCGAGACGGCGTCGATTCCGGCCGCGATCGCCTCGGGGCCGATCCCGAGGGCCAGCGCGCACGCGGCCGCGGCGGCGGCGTTCAAGACGTTGAAGCGGCCGGGGAGGGACGTCCGGATCTCGATCGTGCCGCCGGGCGTCTCCAATCGAGCCGTCGAGCCGGCGAGGCCGCCGGCTTCCTCGAACACGCGGACGTCGGCCTCGTCGCCCCGGCCGAATCGAATCACGCGGGCGCGCGTTCTCGCGGCGATGTCGTCGCCGCGCGGGTCGCTCGCCGGGAGCACGGCGGCGTCGTGCGGCGACAGGCGCGCGAACAGCGCCGCCTTCGCCTCGAAATACGCCTCCATCGTGCCGTGAAAGTCGAGGTGGTCGCGACCCAGGTTCAGGAACGCGGCCACGGCGAAGCGCGCATCCGCGATCCGATGCAGCGCGACCGCGTGCGACGAGACCTCCATCGCCACGATCTCGGTCCCCGCATCGCGCATCCGCGCGAGCAGCGCGAACAACTCGGTCGCCTCGGGCGTGGTGCGGGGAGCGTCGCACTCCCGGCCGCCGAAGGCGTAACCGACGGTGCCGATGCGTCCGGCCTCGCGCCCCGCGGCACGGGCGATCGCCTCGACGAGATACGTCACGGTCGTCTTTCCCTTGGTCCCGGTGATGCCGACCAGCGTCAGCGTCTCGTCCGGCCGGTCCCACCAGGCGCGAGCCGCCAGCCCCATCGCCCGGCGCGCGTCGGCGACCCTCACCCAGAGATCGCCCCGGACCCCCGGGGGCGCGGGCGATTCCGCGACCACCGCCGACGCCCCGCGCGCGAGCGCATCGGGTGCGAACCGCGCGCCGTCGTCCTTCGCCCCGCGCAGGGCGAAGAAGATCTCCCCCCGGAGCACGGCGCGCGAGTCGACCGAGACACCCGTGACGACGGGATCCGAGGCCAAGGGGGCAGCCGGCGCGATCCCCGCGTCCGACAGAAGGGTCGACAGGTGGCGCGGCCCGATCATCGAGCCTCCTTGCCGTCGCCCAGCGAGAGCGTGCACGTCTGGCCTGAGGTGACCGCGGTTCCGGCGGGAGGGTTTTGCGCGATCACGACTCCCTGTCCGGCGATGCGCGCGCGGTAGCCGCGCGACACCAGCGCGGCGACCGCCTCGCGCGCCGTCTTGCCGCGAAGGTCGGGGACCTCCCCGGGTGTGGTGACGAGCAGGGCGGCGTCTTCGGGATCCTCCGGCGCCGCACCCTCGCGTGGAGCGCTCTTCTTGCGGCGCTTGGCCTCTTCGGCCTTCCGCTTGGCCTCTTTCTCGGCGCGCGCCTGCAGCTCGTCTTCCCGGGCCTTCCACGGATCGTCGTCGGGCGGGACGCGGAGGTAGTCGAACGCATCCGCGAGAATCCTCCCGAGCACCGGGGCCGCGACCTGACCGCCGTAGAAGAAGTTCCCGCGCGGCGTATCGAGGAGGACGTATCCCGCGAGCGCCGGGTCCTTGAGGGGCCCGAACCCGCCGAACGAGGCGTAGTACTCGTTGGTCGTGTAGCCCACCCCGCCGGGGATGACCTTCTTCGCCGTCCCGGTCTTGCCGGCGATGTGGTAGCCGGCGACATGCGCCGTCTGGCCGGTGCCGCGGAGCACGACCCCCTCGAGAATGTTCGTCATCGTCACCGCGGTGCGCGCCGAGAGCGCCCGGTGAGGCTCGGGGGGCTCCGCCAGCCGGACGGTACCGTCCTCGTCGCGCGTTCCGAGGACGATGCGCGGCGGAACGCGCAGGCCCTCGTTCGCGATCGTCGCGAAGGCCGACGCGACCTGCAGCGGCGACACCTGGACCTCGTAGCCGATCGACATCGCGGCCGGGGAGGTCGCGGACATGTGCGCAATCGACGGAATGTCGCCGGAGCGCTCGCCGGTCAGCTCGATGCCGGTACGCCGCCCGAAGCCGAAATCGACGATCGTGCCGCGCAGCTGCTCGCGGGGCAGGGTGCGCCCGACCTGGACCATCCCGACGTTCGACGAGTGCTCCAGGATCTCGCGCACCGAGAGCACGCCGTACTTGTGGACGTCGGTGTACGACTTCCCCGCCACGGTGAACGACGCGCAGTTGAAGCGCTCCTCCGGCGTCACCGTGCCGTGCTCGAGCGCCGCGGATGCGCTGACGATCTTGAACGTCGATCCCGGCTCGTAGAGGTAGGCGACCGCCCGGTTGCGCCGTGCTTCGGGGTTGCTCTTCCCGTACGACCGGGGGTCCACGGCGGGACGATTCGCCATCGCGAGGACCTGTCCGGTCTTCGGATCGAGAAGGATCGCGGAGGCGGCCTTGGCGCCCGTTTCGTCCATCGCGCGGTCGAGCTCGCGCTCGACGATGTGCTGGAGCACGAGGTCGATGGTGAGGATCACGTCCTCGCTGCGCTTGGCGGGGGGGCGAAGCTGCTGTAGCAACATCGCTCCGCGCGCATCCCGGACGGCCAGGAACTTCGTGGAATCGCCGGAGAGCGCGTCCTCGAAGGTGTGTTCGATCCCCTCCAAGCCTCGCTGGTCCGAATCCGCGACGCCGACGACGTGCGCCGCGAGCGCCCCTTGCGGGTAGAAGCGCTTCGGCTCGTCCTGAAAACCTATCGCCTGTCCCTTGCCGACCGGCAGGTTGAGCTCGGCGATCGCCCGTGCGACCTTGGGATCGAGGCGGCGGGCGATCCATACGAACGGATCGTCCGCGCGGAGGAGTCCGAGAATCTCCGGGACGGGACGGCCGAGCACCGGCGCCAAGAGGCGGGCGGCGCGCTCCGGATCCTTCACGCGCGGGGGATGCGCGTACAGCGACGAGGTCGTCACGCTGACCGCGAGCTCCCGCCCCTGCCGGTCGAGGATCGAGCCGCGCCGCCCCCCGACCTCGATCACCTGCTGGTGCTGGCGCAGCGCCTTGGCCTTGAGGCGGTCGGCGTCCACGACCTGCAGCTCGACGAGGCGCCCCATGACGGCGACGCAGGAGAGCGCGATCGCCGCGGCGAAGACCATCACTCGCGTCCGGATCCACCGGGGCACGACGACGTCCGGAGTCCTGTGCACGAGTGCGGTCCCGTCCTTTCGAGGATCAGCGCGCCGCGGGCCGTGCGAGGTCGCCGGGCGCCACGACGACGACGTGGCCTGCCGGCGGGCGCGTCAATCCGAGCTCCCGGCCCGAGCGCGCCTCGACGGCGGGAAGAGCCTCCTGAACGGCCTTCTCGATGCGGTAGCGGCGCTCGGCCTCCTGGAGCCGCGTCTCCTGCGACCGGAGGTCCTCGAGGGCGTAGCTCGTCTCGACGAACGACATGTTCTGGACCAGGTAGACGGCGAACGGCGCCAGCGCCAACGCCAGCCCGAGGACGACCTTCCAGACCCAGCGCGCGCTGCGGCTGTCGACCTCGCGGTGGAGCGGGCTGTTCCGCCAGCGCCTGACGGATTCGGCGGCGAATCGGGCCATCAGAGCCTCTCGACCGCGCGCAGCTTGGCGCTGCGGGCGCGGGGGTTGGCGCGAACCTCGTCCTCTCCCGGGACGACGGGACGCGGCGTCAGGATCCGGACCAGATCCTCCCGGCCGCAGGCGCAGACCGGGAGCCCGGGCGGGCAGATGCAACGGTGCGCGAGATCGCGCATCGTCTGCTTGACCGCCCGGTCTTCGAGGGAGTGGAACGAGATGACCGCGAGCCGTCCGCCCCGGCGCAGGACGGACACCGCGTCGCCGATGAACGCGGGGAGGTCCTCGATCTCGCGATTGACCGCGATGCGGAGCGCCTGGAACGTTCGCGTGGCGGGGTGGATCTTGAAGCGGCGAGCGGCGGGGCCGAGGGTCTCCTCCACGAGGCGCGCGAGCTGCCGCGTCGTCTCGATCGGCGCCTCCGACCGGCGGCGGACGATCGCTCGGGCGATCCGCCGCGCTTCCCTCTCCTCCCCCCAGCGGAAGATCAGCGCCGCGAGGGCGCGCTCGTCCAGCGTGGCGACGAGCTCCGCCGCCGTGGGCAGACCGGAGGACGGGTCCATCCTCATGTCGAGAGGGCCGTCGGTCGTGAACGCGAACCCCCGCGCCGGATCGTCCAGTTGAAGCGACGAGATGCCGAGGTCCGCGAGGATCGCGTCCACGGCGGCGACGCCGGCGCCGTGGAGAATCGCGATCAAGTCGCGGTGGTCCCCGTGAAGGGCGGTGAATCGTTCTCCGGCCGACGCGAGCCGCCGCGACGCGTAGGCGAGCGCAGCCGCGTCCCGGTCGATCCCGAGGACCCTCCCCGAGGGCCCCACTCGCGCCAGGAGCGCCTCCGCGTGGCCTCCCGGGCCGAGCGTCGCGTCCACGACGGTGGCGCCGGGGCCGACGCCCAAGAGGTCCACGGCCTCCTCGAGGAGGACCGGGTGATGCGGCACGTCGTGGCGCGTCATCGTCGCCTCGACCTCGCTCGCGAGAACGGACGGCATGCCGAGGTTCCGTCTTCCGTCGCTGCGTTCAGCGGTTCAAATGCCCAGGTCCGAAAGGGCGCCGAGGTCCGCGTCGGTGAGAGGTTCGGCGGTGAGCCTCTCCTCGAACGCCGAGCGATTCCAAACCTCGAGAACGTCCTGTTGGCCCAGCACGACGACCTCTCCGCGGACCCCCGCCCGCTCGCGCAGGAGCGGGTGGATCAGGAGGCGGCCTTGCCCGTCGATCGTGCTGGTCTGTCCGTAGTAGTTCACGGCGTTCTTGAATCGCATCACCGCGGGGTTCATCGACGACACCCGCGCCATGCGCTCCTCGATCCGCACCCAGCTCTCCATCGGGTAGATGCGGACCGACTCCCCGCGCAGGCTCGTGACGAAGAACTCCGGACCGAACTTGGACTCGATGGCCGCGCGGAAGGACGCCGGGACCTTCAGCCGGCCCTTGTCGTCCACCTTGGCGAGCGCGCTTCCTCGAAGCATCGAGCCGCTTCCTTCCGGCCGGTTCGGAGAGAACGGGAGACCGCGGGCCTGATCGCCGCGCTCGTCGGATCTCGCCGCTGTGACTCGTGCCGCCCGTGGGTGCGACGCGGAACTCGGTGGACCCACTCGGCCCACTTTGTTCCACTTCAGACCACCGCGCGCATAGTAAGAAGCCTAAGTGGTGGGTGTCAAGAACTTTGAAACGATTTTGTCCCTAGAATAGAGACAAAAGTAAGACGAAGACCGCTACTTGTTCCCGCCGCCGTTCCCGTTGCCGCCGCCGTTGCCGCCGTTCCCGCTACCACCGCCGCTGCCACCACCGTTCGATCCCGGCGCCGAGAACCCCAGAGGGTCGATGGTGTCCGGACCGTCCTGAATCCCCTGGGTGGTCTGGGGTGCTGCAGCGGCGATGTCGACGATCGCAACGCCGCGCGCGGTCCTGTAGGCAACGACCAGCCGGTCGCGCACGATGCGGATCGCCGGGGCGGACACGCCCTCTTCCACGGCGACGATCGTGGGCGCCGTCCAGCTGGACGCGCCCACCGGAAGGGTGGTGACGACCACGCGCCCGGGGGACTTGGTCACGTACGCCAGGTAGAGCGCCCCGTTCGCATCGATCGCCAAGGTCGGATCGATCTGGTCGACTCCGTCTCGACGACCGAGGAACGACGGCGGAGCCCAGGTGCCCGACGCGCTGCGCGAGGCGATCGCGATGTCGTACTCGCCGGAGGCGCGGTACGACCAGACGGCCCAAGCCCGGCCGTCCGCGGACGTCACCGACGCGAGCGGTCCGTCGATCTGCTGGACGTAATCGGTGACGGGTGTAGAAGCCTTCCCGCCTCCGTTGCCGCTGTCAGCAGTACGAACCGCGGCCGCATGGGCGCCGCTCGCAGCCAGTCCGGACACGAGAATCGTCACCAGGATCGAGTGGCGGCTACGCATCGCTCCGCCTCCTTTCGACGTAAACGTCGAACGCTTCGACTTCCGGAGATCGGCGTTCGAGGCTGGACCGGAGAGCCTTCAGCCGGCCGAACGCGATCTTCTCGCGGGTCGGATTCCCCTGCGCCGAGGCCATCTTCCATTCGTGGAACGCGTTGAAGAAGAGGATGTCGTGGTAC
>JBGQLU010000131.1:0-10051 GCA_041500265.1 Acidobacteriota bacterium
GGCGACGTTCGTCGCGCGGAGCGTTGACGTCTACGCCTCGCACCTCAAGGAAGTTCTCCTCCGCGCGGCCGGCCACAAGGGAACGGCCTTCATCGAGATCTTCCAGAATTGCAACATCTTCAACGACGGCGCCTTCGAGGCTTACCGCGAAAAGGATCAGCGCGACGACAACCTGCTCCACCTCAAGCACGGGGAGCCGCTGATCTTCGGGAAGGCGAAGGACAAGGGGATCCGCATGGCGGGCCCGTTCGCTCCGGAAGTCGTGACGCTCGGGAGCGGCGTCACCGAGAAGGATCTCGTCGTCCACGACGAAAAGGCGCCGGTCGCCTACGCGTTCATGCTGGCGCAGATGGAAGCACCGGCTTTCCCCGTCCCGGTGGGGGTTTTCCGCCAGGCGGAGGCTCCGGTCTACGACGCCGCCATGCGCGATCAGCTCGCCGAGGTGACCGCGAAGAAGGGGCCGGGAGACCTGACCGCGCTCATCTACGGCGGGGAGACGTGGGAAGTCCGCTGAGGCGGTCGATCGCGGGGCTTGCGGCCCTCCTTCTGGCCCTCGCCCCGTCGTGGAGCGCGCCGGCGGAGGAATCCGCCGCGTCGATTCGCGCCCTCCTCGATGCCGATCAGAAGGCGTGGAACCGGGGCGACCTCGACGCTTTCTGCGCGGCGTACGTGGACGACGCGGTCTTCGTGACCCCGTCAGGGATCACGCACGGGCGTCAGGCGGTGCTCGACCGCTACCGGGCGAAATACAAGGACAAGGCCGGGATGGGCTCCCTGACCCTGGAGGTTCTGGAGACGCGCGATCTCGCTCCCGGGACGTCGGCCTCCGCGGTCGCACGATGGACGCTGACGTGGCCGGACATGCCGCAGGCCTCCGGCTTCACGCTTCTCGTGTTCCGCAAGTCGACCGACGGCTGGCGGATCGTCCAGGACGCCTCGATGTGAGCGGGCCGGCGAAGAGCCGCCGCCCCCTGCTCGCGCTTCTCCTCGTCACGATCCTCTGGGGCTTCACCTTCGTCTGGATGAAGCAGGCGCTGGAAGCCGCCGCGCGGGTGATCGGAGCCCCCGCGGGAGGCACGGTGGTCTCGTTCTACGTCGCGGTCCGATTCGGAGTGGCGGCCGTCGTCCTCGCGTGCTGGCCCCGCGCGCGCCGCGGGCTCGACGCGGGGGCCTGGCGGGCGGGGATGGCGCTCGCAATTCTCCTCTACTCCGGGTTCCTCCTCCAGATGCTCGGGCTGACCGCCGTCACCCCGGCGGTGTCGGCCTTCCTGACCAGCCTCTATGTCGTCTTCGCGGCGCTGCTCACGGTGGCGATCCACCGCGTGCACCCCCGGCGCTCGTTCCTCGTGGGAGTCGTCCTCGCGACCGCCGGCGCCGGATTCATCGAAGGGCCCCCGCACCTCACGTTCGGCCCGGCGGAGTGGCTCACCGTGGGATGCGCGGCGATCTTCGGGGTCCACATCATCGCAACCGACCGGCTGACCAAGGCCCATCCGCCGCTGGCGGTGACGCTCGCGTCGTTCGTCGCCACGCTCGCGCTCGCGTCGGCCGGGCTCGTGGCGGGAGGTGTGGGCAGGGGCGGCCTCGCCCCTTCGACCCTCATGGCGCTCCTCTCCGACCGGGGCTTTCTCGTCCCCCTGGCGCTCGCGACCGTTCTGTCGACGATCGTCGCGCTGTCGCTGATGAACCTCTACCAGCGCGAGCTCGACCCGGTGCGGGCGGCGATCCTGTACGCCCTCGAGCCGATCTGGACGACGCTGATCGCGTGGGGGATGGGGCTCGGGCGCCCCGGGCCCTGGCTTCTCGTCGGCGGCGGCGCCTTGCTCGCGGGGAATCTGGTCGCGGAGCTGGGGTCGGCGCCGCCAGCGCACCGAGACGGCTAGATCAGTAGGCGCGTCCGACGCCTCGTGCCTCGTCGTTTCGCGATCGCTCGAAGCAAGGCGCCGAATCCGACGAGGGTGCGTCGCCCATCTCATCGACTCAGGGCGTGCTCGGCGGGAGTATTCGGGTTGGCCTTCGACGTGGTGCCGTACTCGTGAAGCAGAGCGATCAGCCCATGATTCGCCGCCACCTGGTTCAGCGCGCGATCGACGGCGGTCGAGTCCGCATCGGGGTGCGCCTCGGCCCATGAGTTGATCTCGGAGGTGAGGCCGTCAAAGATCTCCACGATGAGTTTCGCTTGGGAGTCGTTGAGGTTCTTGTCGGCGGCTGTCCACGCGCGGATGAAGGCGGGCGCCAAGCTATGCCAGGTGTGAACGTGGACGGTCAGCGCGCGCTTGGGTCGCGTCGCGCCGCGAGCAGACGCCGTTGACCGCGATTGCGTGGAGACGACGGATCTCGAAATGGAGACGCAAGAGTAGAGAAGGCTCGAGTCGGTTTCAGCGGCGTCGCCGGGGGCCCCCATGTTCCTGCGCGCCTCCGCAAGCAGGCGCAGCATCTCATTCGCGACGTCCGAGGGATCAACAGGAAGCTGACGAACCAGTTCGTAGAGCCCCTTCTGCCGAGCCAGCCGACCGATGGCCTGGTAGGCACTCAGAGTCCCCTCGCCGGTCGTGTCGCCCGGCGGGAGCCGCCTTTCGGCCTCCCGAATGAAATCGAGGAAGCGCGCGATGAAGGGTCGCCACGCAGTGTCGTAACCGCCGGACTCAATCACCTGGGCGATCCGCCCCCGCTCATCGGCGTAGTACGCTTCGAGTCGACGGCGGTCTTCGTCGGGGATACCTGCAAACCGTTGCCGCTCCCCCGAGGCGGTCTTCAGGCGCCCGTACTGCAAGAACAAGCTCGCGCGCGCGGATAAGTTCCAGTCGTCGAAATAGACCTCGAGTGTGTCCGGCATGAGAGGATCCATCGTGATCGACGAGGTAAGAACTCGGCCGCCGTACCTCCCACCGATGATCAGCGCCTCGGGGAACTTCGGATCATCGGCGTCGAGAAGGGCGGCCACTCGAATTCGATCCCGAAGGACCTCGAACGTTTGGGCGTTGGGAGCCTGGCCGTCGCCTGGCGTCGAGCGAGCCGGTGCCGCGGCCCTGAGAGTCGAGGACACCAATGGCACGAGCACGGCGAGGACGACTCCGAACGATGAGCGGTTCGTGATTCGTCGTGCCGACGCGCACGGCGCGGGTGCCTCGTCACCCGCGAACGTTGTCGCGATCAAGCGCCCCTGCGTTCAATTCCACGACCTCATGGGTCCCTCAGAAGACACCGCTAGTTCTTCAGGGCTCCGTCGATCCCGCCGAAGATCCGGTCGCCGCGCTCGGACCACTCCTGGCGAAGCGCCTTCAACTTGTCCTTCTGCTCGGGGGTGAGCAGCGCCGCGGCGTCGGCGAAGGTGCGGTGACGCTCGACGGCGAGCTCCTCGTCGGCGGCGGCGGCGCTCTTGGAAGCTGCGCGAATGGCGCTCTCGTCGGCGGCCGGGTCCTGGATCAGGCCGCGCAGATCGCGCCGGGCGACCCGCGCGCGGTCCGCGGAGGCGCCGAGGCCCGAGAGCCAGTGCTTGTGAACGACATCGCGCATCTGCGCGCGCTGATCGTCGGTGAGGTCGAGTTGCCGGGCGATGCGGCCGAACACACGGGCCCCACCGCCGTGGCCTCCGTACCCACGCCGGGCGGCGCCGGCGAAGGCCAGCCCTCCCACGAACAGGAAGGCCACGAGGATCCCCAAGGCCGTCACGACTCTCTTCCGTTTCATGGCGCGATCTCCTCTCGCTGGATTGGACCGAGACTGAGGCCCGGAGGTTTAGCCGTTACTTCCGGCCGCCCCCGGCCACGAAATCCGACCTCAGACGGTCGAGCATCGCCTCCCGCCGGTCGTAGAGCCGGCGAAGCGGGCGCGGAGCGTGACGGGTGAGCGCGTAGGCGGTCAGAAGCGGTGCGATCAGCGTCGAATCGCCGTAGACCACCACGGTTCCGGGGAGCTTCTCGGGATCGACCTTCCCCCAGGAGACCGCCTCGCCGGGGGTGGCGCCGGACAGCCCCCCCGTATCCGGGCGGGCGTCGGTGACCTGGACGAAGTAATCGTGCCCGGCCTCGTCCAGGCCGAGGACCTCCTGGATCTGCGGCTCGGTCTGGAGGATGAAGTTCTTGGGGGACCCGCCGCCGAAGATCAGGACACCGGAGGTCCCGCCCGACTTCTTGGCGTCGTAGACGATCGCCGCCGTCTCGTTCACGTCCCGGCAAACGTCGAGGCGCGGCCCGCGGCTCCTGAGCCACAGCTCGGCGACGTTCATGCCGATCGAGGAATCCCCCGGCGACGAGGTGTAGCAGGGCACGCCGCACCGGGTAGCGGTCGACAGGACGCAGGTGTCCTGCACGCCGAGCTTGTCCTCGCGCGCGGCGAGGTACTTCCCGAGGAGGAAGTGCAGCTCGGCGGTGGACATGTCGCGCTGGAACTCGGGCGCCCCCATGACCTCCCGGAGGTAGGCGTCGGTTTCGAGCAGGACCTTGTAGTCGAAGAGGATGTCGTAGATGCGCACGACCCCTTCGGCCCGCAGGATGCGGTCGTCCACCTCGTGCGACCCCTGATGGAGGGCGAGCCCGAGACCGTAGTGGGCGTCGTGATAGAGGTTGGCGCCGGTCGAGACGATCCAGTCCACGAAACCGGCACGGATCAGGGGGATGATCACGGACTTGCCGAGGCCGGCCGGGGTCAGGGCTCCCGTCAGCGTCATCCCCACGACCGCGTCCGGAGCGAGCATCTTCTCGACGAACAGGCGCGCGGCCTTCTGCAGACGTCCCGCGTTGTAGGCGAGGAAGGTCTGGTCGATGAGGTCGGCGGCGGCCACGTCCTTCTTGATCGGCTCGGGGTTGATGCGATTCCCGGAGAGCCACTTCGACGACGCCATGTCAGGAACCTCCATCGGAGCGGGGCCGGGATTCTGGCACAGCTTCCGGATCGGGGACAGCGATCGGATTCGGGCCGACGAGCGGGCGGTGCGCGGCGGGTCCAAGGTCTCAACGGACGAGCCGGAATCCCACGATCACCCACGCATCGCCACTGCGATCGAATCGATACTCGGCCTTCTGGGACGAGACGATGTCCTTCCCCTTGCCGAGGTTCTGGGTGATCGTCTGATCGACGGTCGCGGTCGTAGCGCCCAGGTCGACATCGATGCGCTGGAAGGTCAGCTTGAAGAGGCTCCAGTCCCCGAGGCCTTGCGGCGCCGGATAGGAGGGCCAGACCGTCCGGATCTGCCGGGCATCCCTCGTCGCGTAGAGCCGCGCGAGCTGATAGAGCGCGAGCCGAATGCCGGCATCGTCCCGTCCGCGTTCCGCCTTCGCCTTGTCATCTCTGTTTCCGGCGGCGGCGAGAGCATCGCCAAAACTCGCGACACGGTCTCGGAGGCCCGCCGTGTCCGTCACCGAGCAGGCGTTCGCCTTGGCGATCGCGTCCTCGAACTTCTTCTGGCCGGATGCGCCCGGGGGCGGGGGCGTCGGCGGCGGGGGCGTCGGCGGGAGTCCGGGCTTCCACTCTCGGATCGACCGCGACAACCTGTCGACGCCCTTCTGCGTCTCCACGGCCGCGGCGTTGCCGGAGTCCTGGCGAAGCACCTGCGCGACGAGCTTGCCCGCGGCATCGCACGCCTCTTTGGCCTTCTCGCGATCGGATTCCGTCTTCGCCGTGTTCATTCCGCTTTCGGCCTGGTGGAGCCGCGCCTGGGCATCCGCGAGATCCCTTCCCAGCTTGCTTTCGATCTCGTCCCGTCTTTTCGCAAGGTCCGTGGCGGCGGTGCCGAGATCCCGTTCGAGCGCGACGACCCGCGTGTTTCCCGGATACTGCTTCTTGGCTGACGAGGCTTTCTTTGCGCCCGTCTCCGCTGCGTCGAGCGCGACTCGCAGGTCCCGGAGCGACGCGTCGGGTCCGATCCTCGTCGAGGCGAGATCGCTCTCCAAGTCCTTGATCGTGGACCCGGGATCGGACACCACGGGACCCGGCCCCGGCGGAATGGGCGGGGGCGAGGGCGGAGTGATTCCCACGTTCAGTTGCTGGATCGTCGAACCGAGTGTGGCCACCCGGGACTCGAGGTCTCGCGCCGTCCTGTTGTCGGGATCGAGCGTCGACGCCTCACCCAGATTGGCCGCCACGTGCTGACGCTCGGCTTCCAGCCGGACCTTGTCGGAGGTGGTCGCTTTGTCTTGGATGCGGCTGAGCTCCGCCTCGATCCCGTCGACGTCGGTCTTCGCCTGCTGCGTGAGGCCGTCCGCCTTCTGGCGTGCGGCTCGGAGCTGCTCCTGGTGCTCCTGGACCGGCTTGAAGACGAAGACCCCCACCACGACGAGGACGACGATTCCGCCGATCGCACCGGCGATCTTGATCAGGCGGGAGCGGCCTGCGGCCGCTTCGTCCTCCCAGCGTTTTACGAGCGGGGCGACCGGCTCGGCAAGCTCGCTCCAGTCGGGATGACGCCGGCTCCTGGCCTCGAGGGTCCGGAAGGCGCGCAGAGCCTCCTTGCGGCGACCTCCCTTCGCGAGCGCCTTCGCTTCGGCGACCGCTTTCCCGATCTCGGCGCGTTCTCGCCGGCGTGGCGCCCCGGCGGCGAGGGGGGCGGCCTCGTCTCGGAGCGCGGCGATTTCGGAGCTCAGCTTCACCCCTGCGGCGTGCTTCGGCTCGATGTCGAGGGCCTCGCCGACCAACGCCGCCGCGCGATCCAAGACGGCAAGGACACGGTCGGCCTCGAATTCGAGATCGGGGCGCTGGGCGCGAGCCTCGTCCATGGCCGCGCGAGCACCGTCGATCGATCGCCCAAGCCGGGCGCTGCGCTCCCGCTCGAGTTCCGCCGCCTCGCGCTCCTCCCGCTCCTTGCGATCGCGCTCCGTCTTGGCCTTCCGCTCCGCTTCCGCGCGGGCCGCGTTTTCGCGTCGCTCGACCTCCTCACGCTCACGCCGCGCACGATCCTCTTCGTCGCGCGCCTCCCGCTCCTTGCGATCGCGCTCCGCCTCGGCCTTCCGCTCGGCGTCGGCGCGAGCCGCGCTTTCACGTCGCTCGGCATCGTCGCGCTCGCGCCGCGCTCGTTCTTCTTCCTCACGCGCGATGCGTTCCGCGCGCGCCCGCTCCGCCTCGTTCACCCGCCGGCGCGTGACGACCGCTTCACTGAGCGAGGCGTAGGTCGTCCCGAGGTAGGGAAGAGGGGCGAGCGCCGGACGCTCCCGGCGGAGCGATTCGATCTCGCCGGCGAGGCTGCGCAACATTTCATCGGCTCGGGCTAGATCGGCATCGCCGCCCCCGACGAGCGCCTCGACCTCCCCGAGCCCCCTCGCGACCGCGCTCGCCCGGGCGACCGCCGCGCGCTCCGCCTCCTCCTCGCCGGCGATGTGGGCCGCCAGCCGCTTCCGGAGCGCGTCTCCGGTCGCGACCAGCTCCCGTGCCTCACCATTGGCGGAATCCAGCCCGAGCGCCTTCCCGATCGGCTCGGCGATGCCGGCGAGATCGTCGTGGGCCGCGCGGGCGGCGGCGAGATCCCCCGTCGCCGCTTTTTCGGCGCTCTCGATGCGCCGGCGCGCGTCCAAGAGCAGGCGGGCGACCTCGGCCCGGCGGTCGGCCTCGGCCCGGTCCGCGAGCTTCCGCTTTTCGGCCAGTCGGGACTCCGCCTCCCGCGCCAGCCGGTCGATCGCCCCGCGCAGCTCCTGGAGGGTCTCCTGCGGGGCGCCCAGGATCTCCGCGCGGGCGAGCGGCTCATGCGCGCTCGCCAGGGTCTCTGCGATCCGCTCGTCGGGCACGTCCCCGCCGGAGGCGCGCCCGACGACCTCCTGGGCGCCCTGGATCGCCTCGGAGAGCTCCACGAGGCGGCGCTTTTCGATCTCCCGCCCCAGCGTGACCGCCTCCTCGGCGTCGGGCCAGAGGGCGACGGCGGCATCGCAGGATTTCTGCGCCGCGGCGACGTCCCCCGCCGCGAGCGCGGCGCTCGCCTCCCGCAGAGCCTGGCGGAACGGCTTCACAGGGATGCCGCGGCCGGCGATGAGCACGATCCGGTCCATCAGCTCCAGGGCGCGGTGCTCGTCCGGGTAGCGGCGCATGACCCCCGCGATGATCGAGCTGGCCCGATCGACGTCGCCGTCGTCGAACGCGGCTGTGGCGGAGGCGAGGCTTTCGACGACGAACGTCTCTCGATGCCGGTCGCGCGCGGAGGTCGATCGCGCGTCGTCCGAGGTCGCCGCCTGCGCCACGGAGGCTTCGGCCAGGCGCGCCTCGAGGCGGGCGATGGGGGGTTCGAGCCACCGGGCCTCGGGAGCCAGGAGCAGCGCCCGCTTGAACCCCTCGAGCGCTTCCAGATACGCCCCTGCGGCCTCCTTGGTCTTGGCCCAGTGTACGAGCCGCTCGACCATCGAGGTCGTCATCTCGTCGAGCTTTCCGTACACGTGGGGCTCGGAATCGGTCGCTCCGCCGCGCAGCTGCGCGAGCAGGCGCCGCAGCTCGCCGGCCACCTCCCCCGCGCTTGCGGGGCGCTTGTCCCGCTCTTTCTCCAGGAGCCGGTCGAAGAGGGCGTCGAGCGCCTCCGGAAGGGACGGATCGTGCGAGCGGGCGGGGGGCTGCTTCTGCAGCATGATGTTCGAGCTGACGAGGTATTCGGTCTTCGCGCGGAACGGGTGGACGCCGCAGCAGAGTTCGTAGGCCACGATTCCGACGGCGAACAGGTCCGATCCCGCGTCCACCACGTCGTCCCGGAGCTGCTCGGGGGACATGTAGAAGAGCGTTCCCGGCTGCACGACCGTCCGGGTCCGATCGGCCCGGGAAACCTTCGCGATCCCGAAGTCGAGGAGCTTGACGTGATCCGCTCCGCCGCCGCGCACCAGCATGATGTTGGCGGGCTTGATGTCGCGGTGAACGACCCCCTGCCGGTGCGCGTAGTCGAGCGCCTCGCAGAGCTGCCGCACGATCTCGAGCCGCTCCTCGAGCGTCCGGATGGACCGGTCCTTGATCGCCGCCGACAGGTCCACGCCGTCCAGGAGCTCCATCACGAAGAAGCGGCGTCCTTCGTACTCCCCCCGGTCGTAGATCGTGACGATGTTGGGATGCTGAAGGTTGGCGGCGGTCTCGATCTCCAGGTCGAAGCGCGACAGGGCCCGGGGATCGCTCCCGAGCGCCTCGGAGATCAGCTTGAGAGCCACGGGCCGCCGGTACATGCGGGTATCGACGGCGCGGTAAACTTCCCCCATCCCTCCCCGCCCCAGGAGCTCTCCGATCTCGTAGTGGGCGATCCTCCGCGGCTCGGTCACGGGATCGATTCTACCCGGTGCCGCTTTCGAGTCGAAATGACGTCTTGACTTCGCGCCCGCCGCCGAGCAGTCTGGCGGCGTTTTGCGCCCGCCTGAACCGCGGACGGCCATTCCACTGGAGAAGGGGGTCGATGACGATGCGAATGCGCTTCACGGTAATCGCCATGGTTGCTTCGTTCGGTTGCTCGCTCTTTATGCCGGCGTCGGCGGGGGACGATCTTTCGACGATCCTCAGCTCGCTGAACGACATCACCCAGGATCAGCTCGCGCCCACCGGCCACGACGCGCACTTCTCGTTCGCCAACAGCCCTCAGAACGCCGCGGTCGTACAGGCGCTGAACGCCTCGATCGCGGGCCAGTTCACCACGTTCCCGATTGCCTCGTCCTCCGGAGGGTTCACCTACTCGGTCGACCCCGCGACCGGCGTCGCCTCGAGCAACTCCAAGACCTTCGGTCCGCAGTTCGCCGAGCGGGCGCCGACCAACGGCAAGAACAAGGTCAACTTCGGCGTCCAGTTCCTCCACATCGGGTACGACTCGCTGAACGGGACGAACCTGAAGAACGGCGCGCTGACCCTTCAATTGATTCACGAGGACACCAACGGCGACGGAGGCACGGTCAATTTCGGTTTCGAAGGCGACGTCATCACCTCGCAGCAGAAGATCGATCTGACGCTGGACACCGCGCTCATCGCCGCGACTTGGGGCGTCACCGACCGGTTCGACCTCGGCCTCGGTCTCCCGGTCGTCCATGCGCAGATGGACGTGAGCGCGGCCCCGACGAACAACCCGCTGGCGACGACGGTGAACAACCCCCAACATTTTATCGTCGATACCAGA
>JBGQLU010000132.1:0-9940 GCA_041500265.1 Acidobacteriota bacterium
GTGGACCGCTTCGATCGCGCCGGGGGCGTCCAGGAGCGCGCGGGCCGACCAGAGAGGATCCCCGAGATCGACGCCGCGCCGCTCGAGCTCCGACGCCAGGCCGCCGTCGAGCACCACCGCCCCCCGCCGCAGGACGAACGGTCGGAACATCGAATGCATCGCGAAATGAGATCACGCGACTCGCCGACTGTAAAGGCGAAGGGCGCCCAACGCCCGGCTGTGTTACAAGGGAAGGATGATCAAGCTGACGACACTGCTCGTGGTCCTTCTTTCGGTCCTCGCGGTCCCGCTCTCGGTCGCGGCGGACGAGTTCGCCACGATCGAACGGACCTGGAGGGACAAGCGCCACGCCCGCCTCGCCTCGGAGGGGGGTTGGCTGACCCTCGTCGGGCTGCATTGGCTGCAACCCGGGGACAACGCGTTCGGCTCGGACCCGTCGAATCCCGTCCCGCTCCCCGAGGGGAAGGCGCCGAAGCACGCCGGCGTCCTCACCCTCGCCGAAGGGCGGGTGCACTTGAAGGCCGCGCCCGGCTCGGGCCTGACGATCGACGGAAAGCCGGTCGCGGAAAAGGACCTCGGCGACGATACGAGCGACACGACCGACGTCATGGCGATCGGGGATCTCAGCTTCTACGTGATCAAGAGGGACGACCGGTTCGGCATCCGCGTGAAGGACAAGAACAGCCCCGTGCGGACGAGCTTCAAGGGGATCGACTACTTCCCCGCCGACCCGAAGTGGATGGTGACCGGCACGTTCGTTCCGTACGACGCCCCGAAGAAGGTCGCGGTCCCGACGGTTCTCGGGACGACCGACACGATGGACGCGCCCGGCATCGTCACCTTCACGATCGACGGAAAGACGCTGACGCTCCAGCCGGTCGTCGAGGATCCGAAGGAGCCGATGCTCTGGTTCATCTTCAAGGACGCGACCAGCGCGAAGGAGACCTACGGCGGGGGCCGCTTCCTCTACGCCGAGATGCCGAAGGACGGCCGGGTCGTCGTGGACTTCAACCAGGCCTATAACCCGCCCTGCGCGTTCACCCCCTACGCCACCTGCCCCCTTCCGCCGAAGGAGAACTGGCTTCCGATCCGCGTCGAGGCAGGGGAGAAGGCGTACGAGGGCGGACACGTCACGCACTGACCCGGCCGCCCGTCTAGAAGCGATATCGGATCCGCCCCGCCAGCGTCCTCGGCGGAATCACGTGGGTCCCGCCGAACACCGATAGGATGTTGTACACCCCCTGCACGTCGGTCGCGTTCAGAAGGTCCACCTGAATCGACAACGGCACCCGATGCTTGTCGAGATCGACCCCCACCGAAAAGTCATAGATGGTCCGCGCCTTGATCCGGTTGGGATCGTAGGGGCCACCGCTGTGCACCGTGACATAAGGCGCCGCGAACGCGTTGTCGGGGTCGGCGGCGAGACCGGCGGGGTCGGCATCCGTCACGAGCCCCGAGTCGTAACGAATGTTTGTTCCGACCCAGAACCCGCTCTTGGCAATGTCGTAGGTGAGGGCGCATTGAACCTGCAGGGCCTGGTCGTGATCGATCAGGAACGGGCCGCCGGCGAGGTTGTCCAGCGCGCCGGCGTCGAGGAACAGGCCGCCCACGGGAGGCGCGACGTAGATCGCCCGCGTATGGCCGGCGGAGAGGAACCCGCGCACTCCGGCCGTCTCCGCGAGGTCGAGCCGCAGGTCCCATCCGTGGAGTTGTCCCGATTGGAAGGCGAGGGGAAACACGATCCCGGTGTTCAGGAACTGATCTTGATCCCCGGCGAAGCTCGAATCGCGCTGCCAGAAGTCGATGTCGAGGCGAAGCTTCTTTCCCAGGCCCTGCTGCATGCCGACGGTATAGGCGTTCTGGACCTCCGAGCGCACCGGGAGCACCCCGCCGCCGAGTTGTCCCGAACCCTGCACCGCAGGGGGGACGAGCGCGCGGGCCTCCTGGGAGGAGCTGAAGAGGATGTTCTCGTACTCGGGCGTGTAAAGGACGCGATTGTAGGAAAGACGGAAGACGGTGTTCGACGTCGCGATGAAGTACGCGAGGCCGACCCTGGGCTCGAGCTCGGAGTCGGTGACGGGAAGGTCGTTGTGGTCGTAGCGCAGCCCGAGGTTGGCGGTGAACCCCTTGACGTGAATGTCGTCCTGGACGTAGGCGGCGTAGTAGGTGCCGGCGCGGGTCCGATGGAACTTGAACAAGGTCCCGCCGCGGGTGAGATCGTACGGCGCGAGGTTCGGGTTGTAGTCCGGTGAGGTCGGATCGTTCAGCCCCGGATCGGTGATGCCGAAGTTGAACGCCTCATCGATCGGAATGCGCTTGTAGACGCCGCCGACCTTGACCTGGTTGATCCCCGACGACCAGGTGTAGGAGGGCGTGATCCCGTAGTTGTCGAGCGAACGATCCGAAAACGCAGTGACCGGCGTGTCACCCGACGACGGATCGAGGCGGAAGGTGGAGAACCGGCCGAAGAAGGAGAGATCGAAGAGGCTCTTCGGAGAGAGGATGCGCTGCCAGCCGAAGTTGACGTTTTGGTCCCGAGTGGCGACGCGCTGATTCTGTCCCGCGGCCTCCTGCGTAAACGTGTTGGGCACCCCACGGTTCGTCTGGCCGATGAGCGCGGTAAACCGGAAGCTGTCGTTGGGGTCGGCCGCCCAGTCGAGCCGCAGGAACCCGCGCGCCGTGTCGCCGTGGTTGCTGAGGTTGTCCGGGTTGACCGGGTCGAGGAAACGGTCCGATTTCGAGCCGCTGAGCGAGGCGAAGACCCCGTACTTGTCCGAGCCGTCCTGAAACGAAACGCCGCCGTCGAGGGTCGAGAACCTCGACGCGCCGACGAAGACGTCCCCCTTGAACCCGTCGGAGCCCAGGCCGGATTTCGTCGCGAGGTTCATGACGGCTCCGATCTTTTCGCCGTACTCCGCGGGGACGTTGCCGTAGATCACCTCGATCGACTGGGCGATCCCGGGATCGATCGAGTTCGAGAATGTCGCCCCCGTCTGATCGGAGATCGTCTGGCCGTCGATGACGTACTGGCTCTGGCTGTGGGCGCCCTGGAAGTGGAACCGGCCGTTCTCGTCCTTCGCGAAGCCGGGGGTCGAGGTGACGATCTGCTCCATCGCCCGCGACGAAGCCGAGGCTGGTACCCGGGCGATGTACGACTTGTCGACGTCGACGTGGCTCACCGAGGTGTCGGTTTCGAGCTCCGCGCTGCTCTTTTCCGCGGTCACGCTGACCGATTCGGTCAGAGCCGGCTGTTTCAACTCGAAGCGGATGTCGAGGGGGATGGAGCCGCGCACGTCGACGTGCTGCTCGGCGGGAGGAAGCCCTTTCAGCGAGACCCGTACGAGGTATGGATTGAACGGCACGTTGTAGAAGTGGAATTCCCCGCTCGCGTTGGTCGCGGTGTCGGCACGGAATCCGGTGGTTGCATTCAATAGGCTGACCGCGGCTCCGGGGACCGGCTGGCCGTCCACGCCGACGACGTGGCCTCCAATCGAACCGGCCCCTTGCGCTCCGAAGGCCGGCGAAGTCAAAAGAGTGAGGACCAACAACACGCTCAGGCGAACAGAGTCTTTCATCGAGATCCCTTCCCGCGCCGGCGTGAGCCGGCCGTTGACGATTCAGGACGCGCGACGCTCGGTCGCGCGCGCACATTCGCCCGGCGCGACGGCGCGCACGCCGTCAGGCCGGGGCCCGGGGTTCGTCGGAAGTCAGTAGCGGAGGATCAGACGGCGGGCGGGGCGCGAGAGTCGCAGAGGAGCGCGGCGCCCGCACTGGGCGGGACGAGCGTTGAAGCTGAGGCAAAGCGCGAGACGGCGTCGGTCGAGAGGGGTGCAACCGCGCGCGCCGCGAGGTCGGCGGTCGTGTGGGCGACCCTGCACAGCGCGCACGATTCGATCGAGAGGGTAGCCGATGCCGCGGAGCAGAAGCCGGCGTGATCGTGCGTTGTCTTCGGGAGCGGATGATGATGGAACGCCCCGGCGGCAGCGAAAAACGCCGTCAGGAAGAGCGCGCCGGCGGCGTGGATGCGCCGCCTCATCGAAAAATGCACGGATTACCCATACGCCCCTGCCACGGGCGAGTCAAGAGGCCGCAACCGTTCCGGTTTGACACACCGAGCGGCCCGGGCTAACGTCCGAGGGCTGATGACGAGTTCAAATCGACGATGGAACGTCCCGAGGCCCGGTTCCGGCGCGCTCGCGCTCGCCATCGCCGCACTGATGCTCACGGCGACGATCGGCGCGGACCTTCACGTCCACGCGCCTCACGGAGAGCCCGCGCACGGGATGGCGCTTCGCGCGGCCGACGAGGACATCGCGGCGTCGTGCCCGATCTGCCGCCTCGCGCACCAGGTCTCCTCGGTTGCGATGGATCCACCGTCGCTCGGACTTCCCGCCGCGCCCGAACAGGCGGCCGTGTTCCCGCGTCCCTCCGTTACCTCCACGGGGATCGAGCCCGCGTGCTCTCCCCGCGCCCCTCCTCCCGCGACCTGCTGCTGAAGGGTCGTCCGGGGCGTTCCGCGATGGTCGCGGCCGCCCGTCGCGCAGCGCCTTCGGAGGCGCGCGGAGGAGTCCAGATCGATGAGACCGTTCGGTTCGATCGCTTTCTTTCCGCGGGCGCTCCTGCTCGGCGCCACCGTCGCGGCTTTCGGCGCCGCGCCGGGTCAGGACGCGCCGCAGCCGACGCCGCCGCCGGCGCCGATCACGCTCGTCTCCGGAGCGGGCGGTAAGAACTACCTCAACATCTCGTTCGACGCGCTGATCGCCGCGGGGGTGTCCACCGAGCCCGACGTACCCGGTTTGCAGACCGGGGGCCACGACCCCGCCCAGCGCGGGTTCACCTTCCAGAACGGCGAGATCGTGCTCGACGGCGCCGTCGATCCGTACTTCCGCGGACAGGCGAACATCGTCCTGCAAATCACTCCCGAAGGGGGAACGACGATCGAGCTCGAGGAGGTGTACGCGACCACGACGTCGCTTCCGCACAACCTGCAGGTCAAGATCGGTCAGTACTTCTCTGAATTCGGACGGATCAACCCGACCCACCCTCACACGTGGGACTTCGTGGACCAGCCGCTGGTCAACGGCCGGATGTTCGGCGGCGACGGCCTCAGGAGCTTGGGCGTCCGCCTGTCGTGGCTGATGCCGACGCCGTTCTACTCCGAAATCCTCTTCGGCGTGCAGAACGGGCACGGGGAGACCGCGACGAGCTTCGGGAGCACCGCCGGTGAGACGCAGTTCGGCCGGCCGCTCGATCCGGGGCAGGTGAAGAGCTTCTCCGATTTCCTCTACGTGCCGCGCTACGACGCCTCGTTCGACGTCGGCGACACGCAGACGATCGTCGTCGGGGCTTCCGGGGCGTTCGGGCCGAACGGCACGGGATCCGCCGCCGACACCGCGATCGGCGGTGTCGATTTCTTCTGGAAGTGGAAATCGGCGCGCGCCCAGAAGGGGTTTCCGTTCGTCAAGGTCCAGGCGGAGGCGATGGCGCGCTCCTACGACGCGGCGGCCACCCCGCTCCTTCCTGAGACGACCTTCCACGACCATGGCGCCTACGCCCAGGTCGTCTGGGGAATCAAGCCGATGTGGACGGTGGGGGCCCGGTACGACCGCGTGGGCGGCGACGTAGGCGACGATCCGGCCGATCCCCGCTTCGCCCCCCGGCAGCGCGCCGCCCTCGAGGGGACCTGGTATCCGACCGAGTACTCCAAGCTCCGCGTCCAGTATGCCTACGACGACCGGGGGGGCGGATTCAAGGACGCCAACTCCGTCTGGCTGCAGTTCGAGTTCCTTCTCGGCGCGCACGCCGCGCACAAGTTCTAGAGGAAGGGGAAGCGATGTCCTTCAAGAGATTCCTGACCGCGGCCGCCGTCGCGTCGGCCTCAGCCCTCCCGGCGTCAGCGGCCCTCCGCGTCGTCGCGACGACTCCCGAGTACGGGGCGATCGCCACGGCGGTCGGCGGGGACAAGGTCACGGTCGCGGTGCTCGCGAAGCCGACGGAGGACCCGCACTTCGTGGACGCGAAGCCGAGCCACATCGTCACGCTGAACCACGCCGACGTCCTGATCGAAGGAGGAGCCGAGCTGGAGGTCGGGTGGCTTCCCCCGCTGACGGACGGAGCGCGCAACACCAAGATCAACGCGGGCGCTCCTGGGCGCGTCCGGGCGAGCGAGGGGATTCAGCTCCTCGACATTCCGGCGGCGCTCGACCGTTCCCTGGGAGATCTCCACGCCGCGGGGAACCCCCACTTCATGATGGACCCGGCGAACGGCCGGATCGTCGCGGAGCACGTCGCCACCGTCTTCTGCCAGCTCGACGCGGCCTCCTGTGCTTCGTTCAAGGGGAACTTGCAGGCCTTCGAGGAGAAGCTGGACGCGAAGACCAAGGATTGGGCCGCGGCCCTGGCCCCCTACAAAGGACGCCCGATCGTCACCTACCATCCGACGTGGAAGTACTTCGCCGCGCGATTCGGGCTCGTCTCCGAGCTGTACCTCGAGCCCAAGCCTGGGATTCCACCATCGCCGCCGCATCTCGCCGAGGTGATGCAGGCGATGAACGATAAGAAGATCAAGATCGTGCTCGTCGAGCCGTTTCAGTCGCGCAAGACGGCGGAGGCGGTGGCGGACCGCACCGGTGCGACGGTGGTGGACGTCTGCCAATTCCCGGGCGGGCTCCCCGGAACCGACCGCGACTACATCGCGCTGCTCGACGCCGACGTCAAGGCGATCGTCGCCGGCTTCGAAGCGAAGAAATAGGGGGAGGCGATGGAGATCTTCAGCCTCTGGCTCTGGCCGCTGCTCGCGCTGATCCTCTTGCCCGGGCTCCTCGTCTACTTCGGCCTCCACGTCGTGGAGCGCGGGATCATCTTCGTGGATTTGGCGCTGGCCCAGATCGCGGCCCTCGGCGTCTGCGTCGCCGTCGCGCTCGGCTCGCACCCCGGGCACGACCTGCTGCCGTACGTGCTGTCGGTCGTCTTCACCCTTCTCGGCGCGGCGCTGTTCGCGTGGACGCGGTTCAACCACCCGCGGGTCCCGCAGGAATCGATCATCGGCATCATCTACGTGGTCGCCGCGGCCGCCGCGACGATGGTGCTCTCCCACTCCGCCGAAGGGGACGAGGCGATCAAGAGCCTGCTCCTCGGCAACGTGCTCCTGGTCACGAAGGGTGAGGTGCTCCGCACAGTCGGGCTCTTCGCGCTGGTGGCGCTCATCCACTTCGCCCTCCGCCGGAAATTCATGATGCTGACGTTCGACGAGGAGGAGGCGCGCCGGCGCGGTCTGTCGATCCGGACGTGGGATTTCCTCTTCTACGCGACCTTCGGCATCACGGTCACGAGCTTCGTGCAGATCACCGGGGTCTACCTGGTCTTCTCGTACCTGATCGTGCCGGCGGTCTGCGGGGCGCTCCTCTCGGCGAATACGCGGAACAGGCTCCTGATCGGGTGGATCGTCGCGCTGGTCGCCGGGGTCTCCGGGCTCCTGCTGTCGATCAAGCTCGAGACCCTGGATCTCCCGACCGGTCCGACGATCGTCTGCTGCTTCGGCGTTCTGCTGATCGCTACGGCGGTCCTCTGGCGTTTGAGGCTCCGCAGCGCCTAGAGCGCCGCGATCGCCCAGATCGCGAGGCCGATCACCGCTCCGAACAGGACGGAGAGCGTCGCGACCGCCTTGCGGTTGCCGAAGTTCAGCGTGTAGCCGAATCCGAAGCGTTTCTCGACCATCCACGAGGGATCGTCGGGATTGACGTAGAAGACGCCGAGCCTCCACGCCCGGTTGTCGGCGAGCCCGTTGGTGAGCGGAGCGGCCGCGGCAGGCCCTTCGAGACGCGACCCTCCTTGGCCGTAACGGATCGCGAGCCAGACGGCGCCGATCATCGCGAACGCCGCGAGCCCTATTCCCAGGAGGAGCATCGCCGGGGGGAGCCCCTCCCGGCGGCCCAAGCCGACCTGGACAGAGGTGATCGACATGGTGGTGAGCAGCAGGATCACGAGGAGCGACAGGACCGCGAGATACCGCGTGATCGCCCCGCGAAATCGGTTCTGAGCGTCGAGCGAGCCGCCCCCCGCGTCGAGCCGGACGGCGCGCTTCGCCCGCGAGGTCAACACCGTGACGCCGCCCAGGAGCACGCCCATGATCAGCGTCATCACCGGCATGATCATCACCGACGCGAACCCCTTCCTCGACCAGGCGTCGGGCCGCCCCGAGGTCCCGAAATGGGTCGGCACCCTGTCCGGAAGGCCGCCGTAATGCGCCTCGGTGTAGGCGACGGCGAAGGTGCCGCACAGGACTCCGGCGAGGAGGACCAGCACCGGAATCGCCGTCCCCCCCGGGACCTCCGCGAGGATCGACGCCGCCGCGAGGCGCGCCCCTGGCTCGGGGGCGAGCGAGCGCGCCCTGCGGTACGAGCGGAGGTAGAGCGCCACGGAGGCGAGCGCCAGCAACAGAGTGGGCGCCGCGGTTAAGAGAGGGTTGGCCCGAGACAGCGCAAGCGCGACCGCGACCGCGAGCGCGATACAGGTGGCCGTGATCGCGCCGCGATTCCAGCCGCCGACGATGTTACGCGCCTCGGCCCCGGCGGACCGCTCCTCACCCACATAGACCCCGAAGAGGAGCCCGCGGCGCGTGATCCGCGGATAGAGCAGCATGAGCCCGCCGATCACGATCACCTCGACGACCATCTGCAGGTCGAAGATCGTTCGCTCCATCGTCAGCTCCTCCCTTCGCCGTCGTCCAGCGCGGCGATCTCCGTCGAAGCGATCCTCTGGATGTCCCGAGACGACATGCCGGCCTGCCGCAGGCGGGCGAGCACGTCGCGCAGCCGCTCCCGCAGCGTCTCGCGGGTGGTGGCCGCCGAGCCCGGGGGAGCGACCCGCGCGCCGGACCGGTCGAGAATCTCCACGAAGCCGTCGGCTTCGAGCCGGCGATAGGCGCGCGCCACCGTGTTCAGGTTGACCCCGAGATCGCCGGCGAGCGTTCGCACCGAAGGGAGCGGCGAGCCGGGCCGGAGGTCCCCCGCGGCGATGAGCCCCCGCACCTGACGCGCGATCTGCGCGTAGACGGGCTCTTCGGAGCCCCGGTCGACGACGACACTCCAGTGCGCCATGGCGCTGCCATTGTATACCGATCGGTAGACAGAGGCTAGTCGGGCGCCCGCGCCGTGGTCAGGGCGTTGCGAGCTCCGACGGGACGACCGGGCGTTGGAGAAGGTCATAGAAGCGCTTGCGGCGATCCGCGCCGGTTCCGATCGCGGCCCGTACGATGTCCTCGCCCAGCGTGTAATTGAACACGTAGGAGCGGTACGCCCGCGCGAACTCGATCGACTTCTTGGCGCGGTCCTCGTTGACGAGCCCGTACCGCATGAGGAAGGCGACGACCTCGGCGTCGGGCCGGCCGTCGTCCAGCAGCATGCGCGCCCCTTCTCCGGCGACGTAGCGAAGAGGCTTCATCTCGTCGCGGATCCGGTCGAGAGCCAGCACCGCCTCCCGAGGCACCCCGCCGATCGGAGCGAGCACGTCGGCCAGGAGATGCCGCCGCTCGTCGGTCGAGAAGAGGAGATCCTCGCCGGCGTTGGCGGTTCCCTCGGCCAGCATCGATTGCGGGGAGTAGAGGGGGTAGACGGTGTATTCGAGCCAGCCTTTCCCCCGGACGAGCTTGTCCTCGAGGAGTGCGTTGTACGTGTGGTGCCCCGGGTACCCCTCGTGGCACATCGTCGCGAGGAGGGCGTTCAGCTGGGTCGGGAGGTCGGTGTTCAGCTCGATGCGGCTCTTGAAGTTGCCGAGATACCAGTTGTACGCCCCCCAGGGCTGGCCGGTGACGAGGACGGCGTCGAACGTCTCGCCGGTGTGAAGGGTGACGAAGGCGGCGTTCGCCGTTCGGGCGGCGTCCAGCGCCGCGGCGAGCGCCGCCGCGACCTTGTCCTTCGGAACGTAGACGGCCTTGCGCAAC
>JBGQLU010000133.1:0-9939 GCA_041500265.1 Acidobacteriota bacterium
ATCCCGAGCGCTTTCGCCGCGCGCTTCAGCGCCTCGCGCTCATCTCCTTCCGCCGCCGCGACCGCCTCGCGCCAGACGACCGCGACCGGATCGTCCGCGCCCGCCTCCGCCGGCACGGCCGCGGCGTCGAACCCGGCGACCGCGATCGCGATCTCCCCGCGGACCTCGCTTCCGGTCAGCATCTCGCGGATCGAGCGCGCCGAGCCGCGGGCGATCGTCTCGTGCACCTTGGTCATCTCGCGGCCGAGGACGATCGTCCGTTCGCCGAGCACCTCGGCCATGTCGGCGAGCGTCTCCAGGATGCGGTGGGGCGCTTCGTAGACGATCCAGGTGCGCGGCTCGCGGGCGAGCTCGCGCAAGCGGTTCCGGCGCTCCCCGCCGCGTGGGGGAAGGAAGCCGTCGAAGACGAAGCGGTCGCCGGGGAGCCCGCTCGCGGAGAGGAGGGCGGCGACCGCCGACGGCCCCGGAACGGGGGAGACGCGGATGCCGAGCTCGTGCGCGGCGGCGACGAGGAGCGCCCCCGGATCCGACAACCCGGGAGTCCCGCCGTCCGAGACCAGGGCCACGTCGTCGCCGCGCTGCAGCACCGCGAGGACGGCGTCGATCCGCTCGCGCTCGCTGAACTTGTGGAGCGCCAGCAGCGGCACGTCGAGATCGAACCGCGCGAAGAGCTTGAATGTGCGGCGGGTGTCCTCGCAGGCCACCAAGGCGGCGCCGGAGAGCACAGCGCGGCCGCGCGGGGCCATGTCGTCGAGGTTGCCGAGGGGGGTGGCGACGATGAACAGCGTTCCGGCCATCGCGTCGTTACGGCCCCGCCGGCACGAACTCGGCCTTGAAGTGCGCGTGGGCGACCTTGTCCAAGGACACGATGAAGAACGACGGGTCCGGGATCCCGAAGTCGAGCCAGGGCACGTCGAACGTTCCGGCGACGAGGATGTGCGTCCCCTTCGGCTCGAGCGTCGCCGTCATCACGACCGCCTTCGTCACGTCGCGGATGGTGAGCATCCCCGTGAGCGCTCCCGGCACCGCGCCGGACGCCGGCCGTGCTCCGGACGGCACGAAGCGGGCCGGCGCGAAGACGATCGCGGGGAAGCGATCCACGGCGAGGCACTTCGTCTTCATCGTCTGGTCGCGCCTGGCGTTCGCGGTGTCGAGCGAGCCGGCCGCGATCTCGATGCGGCCGGACAGCGCCTTTTCGCCTCCGGCCTCGTCGACCACGTGGACCTCGCCGGAGACGCCCGTCGTCTTGCCGTGGACGGTGTGCGCGGTCGCCTTGACGTCGAACCCCGCTTCGGCCCCGGCGGGGTCGACCCTGTAGACGAGCTCCGGTCGCGGCGCCTCCGCGGCCAGGGCCGTTGCGAGCCAAAGTGCTGCGATCATCGGCCCTCCCGGCGCCCCCTCGGCGCCTAGGTTATCCTCGATCGCGATGCTCCGGCGCACCCTTACCAGGACGCTTTCCGTCGTTATCACGTGGGCGTCCCTCACGGCGGTAGCCCCGGCCCCGGAGCCGGTTCCCCCCGTGCACGTGGACGCGAAGGACCTCGAGCAGGCGGTGCTCGACGCCGCCCGGGCGTTTCTTCACGGCGACGCGCCGGGCATGCGCGCCGCGTTCGACCGGGTCGAGAAGGACTGCCGCCGCCTCGGTCCCGACGACGAGCCGGCCCGCGCCCACAAGATGATCGATCTGGACGCATCGCTTCACGCCGGGCTCGACCGGGCGCGCGAATCCGCCTCCCGCGGGGACCTCGACGCGGCGTTCGAGTCGATGCGCTGGGTCATGCGCAGCTGCCGCGCCTGTCACGAGCTTCGCGACACGCCCCGTTAGCCTCTCGTCGGCTCCCATCAGGATTCGGTCCGCAGCGGCCCTCGGGGCGAGCGGCCGGTTCTTCCCTAGAAGGCCGCGAGCCGCGCGGAGCGAGGCGGCGCGGCGATTTCTCGCCGCGCATCGCCGAAGCGTGCCGCGCGGAGCGAATTCTGATGGGAACGGCGGCTCAGCTCTTCCAGTCGCGGGGGTAGCGGAAGTCCCAGCCGATCGATCGAGTCGAGACTTTGGCGATCACGGGAAGGCATCGCTTGAATTGCGACTTCTCGACGAGTCGTTGCACGCGGGTGACCGTCCTTCGCGCATAACCCATTCCGACGATCGTCTGGATCGACGCGCGCGCGTCCACCATCAGGGCGAGGATGCGGTCCACCTCGTCGTAGGAAAAGCCGAGGTCGGACTCGTCGGTCTGATCGGGCCAGAGATCGGCCGACGGGGGCTTGGCGAGGATCGCGCGGGGGAGCCCGAGCGCCGCGGAGAGCGCCCGCACCTGCGTCTTGTAAAGATCGCCCAGCGGGTTCAAGGCCGAGGCGAGGTCGCCGTGCAGCGTCCCGTATCCGAGCAGAAGCTCCGTCTTGTTGCTGGTTCCGATCGGAAGGGCGTCGTGCTCCATCGATCGGTCGTACAGGACCATCATGCGGCAGCGGGCCATCACGTTTCCGAGGCGATGCCGGCCCGGATCCCCGGCGGCCTCCAGGAACCCCTTCACGATCGGCGTGATGTCGCACCGCTCGGCGAGGATCCCGAGGTGGCCGACGAGGGCTTCCGCGTCGGACACCGACGAGGGGGAGCTCGATGCGTAGGGCATCAGGATGCCGATCACCCCGTCCCGGCCGAGCGCTCCCACCGCCAGCCGCGCCGAAAGCGCGGAGTCGATCCCCCCCGACAGCCCGACGACGACGCGGCGGCGGCCGGTCCGCAGGACCTCGCTCCGGATGAACCCTTCGAGGAGCCGCCCGGTCTCCGAAGGGTCGAGCGACAGGTCGGGCTCGACCGAGGCCGGAGGGGGCGCGATGCGGGGGCGGCGCCTCATCGCTTCCGGGGGCGGGGAGGACGCGCCGGGTGGCGTTTCGGCTCGTCAATCGCGGGGTCCACGAGGAAGAGCGAGTCGAGCGGGTCGGGGACCTGGAAGCGCTCCCGCCGCACGCGCGCGAGCTCGCGATGCACGAGCTCGAGATTCTCGTCGCGGAGCAGCGGGTAGGACATCCGGGCCCGGCGGAGCACCTCGTCCGACAGCTCGGCGATCGCGATCCCCGGCAGAAGCGCCGGGAGCGAGGCGATCGTGCGGCCGAACGGGTCCACCGCCATCGAGCCGCCGCCGAAGTTGAGGCCGTCCTCGTACCCGACACGGTTGACGTAGACGACGAACGCCGTCTGGAACTGCGCGGTCACGCAAAGCAGATCGTGCCAGACCCGAAGGCTCGTGATCCCGCGCCCCGGCTTGGCGCCCCGCGTGGGCCCGCTCGACATGACGAAGAGAACCTCCGCCCCGTCCTGCACGAGAAGCCACGCGCAGGTCGGATGCCAAGCGTCCTCGCAGATCAGGATCCCGGACGGGCCGGGCGACGCGTCGAAGGCGCGGACGAGATCGCCCGCGGCCAGGTCGCGCCCCTCCTCGAACATGCCGTAGGTGGGGAGGTAGACCTTGCGGTGGACGTGCACGATCTCGCCCCGCGAGAGGTAGGCCGCCGCGTTGTGGAACTTGTGGCGCTCCGTCTCCTCGACGAACCCGACCAGGAGGTCGATCTCCTTGGAGGCGCGCAGCAGCTTCGCGAACCGCTTCGAGCTCCGCGTCATCGCGACGTCGGGGACCTGGTCGCGGAGGACGTAGCCGGTCAACGAGAGCTCGGGGAAGACGACGAGCCGGGCCTTCTCGCGACGGGCCGCTCTCGCGGTTTCGACGTGGAGATCGAGGTTGGCGTCGAGGTCGCCGAGCTTGGGGGCGACCTGCGCGAGCGCGACGCGGACCGAGTTCACTCGTCCCACCCTCTGCCCGAGCGTAGGCCGCCACCGCGGCGGAATCCCGGAAGGTAGCACAGCGGTGGAACGAACGACCACGCCAACCAGGCGCGGTGTCGCGACATTTGCGCTAACTGCGTCCATTTGGCGGAGTCAACGCAACTTTGGCGGATCCCCGGGGACCCGGTCGTCCCGGCTCAACCACAGTAGAAACCTGGAGATTCGGACATTTTGCCTGAGGACCGAGCGGGGTGCCTGGAATTGCCGGCACTGGCCCGTTTCTTTCATAAAGCAGAGTCGTCTCGAGCGGAAACGAAAGGAGGACCGGCCATGGCACGCAAGAACATGTCGGCGATCGAAGAGGCCTTCGAGTTCGACCCGGCGATCCGGACCGAGGCCGACGAGGCCCGCGCGGAAATCGCGGAAGCCCAGCGTGCCGCGCGCCGGAAGGGGAAGGACAAGGACGCCCCCGCCGCCGCCGACCGCCCCACCGCGGCGATCCTTCCCATCTACCTCCGGGAGATGGGCGCGACCCCGCTGATCGACGAGCACAAGGAAGTCGAGCTCGCGCGCGAGCTGCAGGAATCGCGCGAGGCGATCGCCCGGCTCGCCCTCCGGCAGCCGGCCTACGTGAAGGACTACGTGCTCGAGGGGGACGCGGACGGCCCGAAGCGCGGCCGCGAGTGGCCGCTCGACGACCTGCTCGCCTTCTACGCGAAGCTCTCCCGCTACGCTCGCGAGAACCACGACGCAAAGATCCAGCTGGCGTTCAAGACCGCCCGCGAGCACAAGCGTCACGTCGATCACGCCCGCGACGCGTTGATCTTGGCGAATCTCCGTCTCGTGGTTCACATCGCGAAAAAGTACTTGAACCACGGGATCTCCTTCATGGATCTCATCCAGGAGGGGAACATCGGCCTGATGAAGGCCGTCGAGAAGTTCGAGTACGAGCGCGGGAACAAGTTCTCGACCTACGCCTACTGGTGGATCAAGCAGGCGATCGAGCGCGCCATCGCGGACAAGGCCCGGATCATCCGGATCCCGGTCCACGTCAACGAGAAGATCAAGAAGATCGCCCGCATCTCGCGCGAGCTCGCCGAGACGCTCGGCCGGAAGCCGACCCCTCAGGAGATCGCGAAGAAGCTCCGCATGCCGGTGGCGAAGGTCGAGGAGATCCTGGGCGTCGTCCAGGAGCCCCAGGCCTTGGAGGACGTCTCGGCCGACGACGATTCGCCGGGGCTCCTCCGGTTCGTCGCCGACCCGAACGCCGTCTCTCCCCTCGAGCGGACCGTCGACCGGGAGTTGCGCGAGAAGGTGGAGACGACGCTCCGCGTCCTGAACTCGCGTGAGGAAGAGATCATCCGCCTGCGGTTCGGTATCGGGCGCGACATGCCCTACACCTTGGAAGAGATCGGCCGCGTGATGGGCCTTTCCCGCGAGCGCGTCCGCCAGATCGAGGCGACCGCGCTAAAGAAGATCCAGGCCGCCAACGAGTGCAAGGACCTGCGGGAGTTCTTAGCCTAGGAAGTTGAGAGTTGAGAGTCAAGAGTCGAGAGGGCCGGGGAAACCCGGCCCTTTCTTTTTCTACCGGTGGCCCGCTCCGTGACCGTTTCCGCCGTTCTGGCCGTGCGAGCCGCCGAAGGACGATCCGTGCATCCACGGCGAGCGCATGCCGCCGTTCGGAACCGGGCGCGACATGCCGTGGGAGATGACCCCTCCCTGGTAGGCACGGTGAACCCCGTTCCACCAGGTCGATGCGGGGTAGCCCAGCCCGTAGGCGACCGGGTAGCCGCCGTAGAACGGATAGTCCTGCCGCGCCGCGATCCGCAGCGAGTAGCGGTCGAGATCGTACTGCCGGTCGGCGTCGATGCGCGCGTACTGGCGGTCGATGAACTGCTCGACCCAGCGCCAATCCTCGGGGGTCGTCTTGTCCACGGGGTCCGTCACCGGCGGAGGCGCGGGGCCGAACATTCGGTCGAGATCGTCGTTCGTGTAGAGCGGAACCGATTCGGTACTCGCGCGCGCGAATCCCACCGGGACAAGGGCTGCAAGGGCGAGCGCGACCGGGATGATTCGCATAAATCACCTCATGCCATGAGACTACGCCGCGTCCGCCGCGCCCGCCACAGCAGAGATCCGCGGAAAAGCTGTGGAAAACGCATCCGGCGCACCGCGCCGATCGCTCGCCTTGACGCCAACACGAAGGAAATCTCTCCAAGCTGTTCAATTTATTAGTGTTAGCGTCCAAGGCTCGCGTCGAAATCCTGTGGACCTCCTGTGAGCGAATTCGTCCGTTTTCGTCGAGCGCCCACAGGATTTCCACAGCTTGCGCGCGCGCTGCAAGCCTGCCGCAATGCCCCACCAAATGCATGGAGATCTGCCGCGAAGTTCGGTAGATTTCTCCCAACATGACGATCTTCCAGTTGCGGCGGGCCTACCACGACTCGCTGTCGAACATGCGCGGCTGGCTCCTGGACGGAACGGTCTCGGGCCAGCTGACCGTGCTCGACCGCCTGTCGATCATCGACGCCTGGCAGCAAGAGATGGTCGAGTACTTCACCAAGAACGGCTATTGCTTCTCGTGCAACAAGCGCTTGCCGCGCTGCGGTTGCCCGAAGGAGCCTCAGTAGCCGATCCCGAAATCCGTCGTCCTTCCCTTACACTCGCGCCGTGGCTCACCTCGTCACACCCTCGCCCGCTCAAGTGCGCGCGATCCTGTACGAATCCCACACGCTCTGGGGGGCGGGGCTCTCGCGGTCCGACTACGTGGCGATGTGGGACGAGCTCGCCCAGTCGGCTTGGGGCCGCCGGTGCTTTTCCTGGCGCGCCTTCGTGGACGACGACGGCGAGGTGCTCTCCAGCCTGAAGCTCTACCGGCCGACCGTTCGGATCGACGACGCGACGCGGCGAGCCTGCGCGCTCGGCGCCGTCTACACCCCGCGCGACCATCGCCGGCGCGGGCACGCCGCGGCGATGATCCGCGCCGTGCTCCACGAAGCCGAAGGACGCGAGGACGGCCCGGGGTTCCTGTTCACCGACATCGGGACCGACTACTACGCCGCGCTGGGCTTCGGAGCACTCCCCTGCGAAGACGTTCTCGGAGCGATTCCGCCGTCGGGGGGCGGCGACGCCGGCGGCTTGCGATTCCGCACGATCGAGCCGCGCGACATCGACGCGGTGTCCCGGACCCACGACAGGTTCTGCGCGGGGCGGCCGTTCGCCGTCGTGCGCGACCGGGAGCACTGGGAATTCCTCCTCCTCCGGGCCGAGACGTTCTTCCGCCGCCTGGACGGCAGCGGCCTCGACGGGCGCTTCATCGTCGCCGAGGAGCGCGGCGCCGCCGCCGGGTACCTCGTCGGCGTGCTCGGAGCGGGGGAGTGGAACCTCCGGGAAGCCGGCGCCTTCGACGAAGACCCGCGCACGCTGCGCCGCATCCTCGTCGCCGCCGCGTCCGACGCGCGCGCCGCCGGCGCGACCACCGTGTGGGGCTGGCTCCCGCGCGCGTGGCTCGCGCTCGTCCCCGAGTGGCGCCTGCGGCCGCAGCCGAGGCCGCGCGCGATCCCGATGCTCCGCCCGCGACGCGGCGAGACCCTCCCAGCCGCGCTCGCAACGATCGAAGGGGCGTTCATCCCCTACCTCGACCAGTTTTAGGGGTACACTGACGCGGACCTCACGATGCCGACCATCGTTCCCTCCCTCCGGGCGCTCATCCTCCCCGTCGTCATCGTGATCGCCACGGCATCACCGGTGCCCGCGGATCCTCTCCCCGGCAACCCCGTCGACGCGGGGACCGAAGCCGCGCCCCCCAAGGACCCGAAGCCGAAGGTGCAGGCGTCGCATCTTCCCCCCGGGGTCGAGCTCTACGCCGAGTCGATCAGCCAGGACCAGAAGGACGGAACCGTCGTCGCCGAGGGGGCGGTCACGCTCAAGTCGAACGAGGGACGGATCCAGGCCGATCGCATCGTCTTCCGCGAAGGGCACATCGTGGACGCGCAGGGGAACGTGCTCATCGTGTGGGGGAACAACCGCATCTCGGGGACGTCGATGATCTACGACATGGGGATCAAGGATTCCCCCGACCCCCAGAAGCGGATCGCCAAGGGCGTCATCCAGCAGGCGATCGGGCAGGTGGACCCCGAGTTCTACTTCGACGCGAAGAGCGTCGAGACGATCGGACAGGACCGGATCATCCTCCATTCCGCGACGGTGACGACCTGCACCCAGCCCGTGCCGTACTGGTCGTTCGCGGTCTCGACCGCGAAGATCAAGGTCGAGGGGTACGCGCACATGTTCAACCTGCGCCCCAAGATCAAGAACGTGCCGTTCTTCTACCTCCCGTACCTCGCGTGGCCGGTGAAGCACGACCGCGCGGTCGGGCTCCTGTTCCCGGAGTTCGGCTCGACCTCGACGCGGGGGCGGGTCATCTCGATCCCGCTCTTCATCCCCCTGGGCCCCAGCGCCGACGTGACCGTCTTCGGCGAGTGGTATTCGATCGCCGGCTGGGGGGGAGGCGCGAAGTTCCGGCTGATGCCGAACCGGGACGGCTACGCCGAGGCCGCGGCTCACTACATCCAGGATCAGGTGACCGGCGCGGGGCGCTACCAGTTCACGCTCAAGCAGACGCAGAGCTTCCTGAACGGATTCCGGATGGTCTCGGACGTCGATCTGGTCAGCGACTTCGACTACTACACCGACTTCGTGCGGAACCTCACCACCGCATCCTCGCCGACGATCCTCGGCCGGATGAGCTTCACCCGGAACGGTGCGTGGACCTCGCTGCTCGTGCAGGAGCAGTACCGGGAGCAGCTCTTCAGCGACGGCTCGACCCTCGTGCAGACGACCCTCCCCGAAATCCAATGGCGCGGGCGCAGCCACAAGCTCGGCAAGACTCCTATCTACTTCAGCTACGTGAGCTCGGCCGCCTGGATCGGCCAGAACGGCAGCACCCTCGATGCGAGTTACTACCGGGCCGACCTGGCCCCGACACTGTCGATCCCGTTGTCTCCCGCCCCCTGGCTCGACATCACTCCCACCGTCGGGGTCCGCACCACGTACTGGTCGGAGCGGCAGACCCCCTCGACGGTTCCGGGCGTCCCGGCCACGGTCACGAGCGACGCGCTCTGGCGGAATCTGCTCGGGGCGTCGATCGATTTCGCCGGCCCGCGGATCTTCCGTATCTTCGAGAAGCAGACGAAGGACGGCACCCGCAAGACCAAGAACACGATCGAGCCGCGAGCCACCTACAGCTACCAGCAGGCGTTCGACAAGGCCGACGAGGTCATCCGGTACGACGAGGTGGACACGTTCGGCAGCAACGCGAACTCGATCACCTACGGGGTCGCCTCGCGGGTCATCGCCCAGCGCGCGCGATCGTCCATCGATCCGTCCGGCGGCTCCGGAGAGAGAATCCTGATCCCCGACAGCGCCTCCGGCCAGCTCCGCGAGGCGCCGGTCGCCGTTCCGGAGGACTCCCAGATCGCGCCGCCGTCCCCTCCCGCACCCGACACCGGGGCTGCCCCCGGCGGTCCTCCCGGCGGCAAGGACGCCTCGGCGCCGCTCGAGCCGATCGAGGTCGCCAACTTCGAGATCACGCAGTCCCGCTCGTTCAACTCCACCCTCTCGAGCGGCGACGTGCACGGCGACTGCGTCGCCGCCGGCGCCCCGGTCGCCGGCTGCCTCCAGACTTCGCACTTCTCGCCGCTGTCGTTCACCGCCCGCTACAACCCTTCCCGCGTCATGAACTTCAACCTCGGGAGCCGGTACGACATCCTCTTCCACGAGGTCAGCGAGGTCAGCGTCTCCGGGAACTTCCTGACCCCCGACAAGATCGCCCAAGGGTTGTTTTCGTTCGTCTACCGCCCCGGGCTCGGATACCAGCGCGCGCTCGATCCGAGCACCGGACTTCCGGTGTGTTTGGAGTTCGACCCGTCGAATCCGACGCAATGCCTCCTCTACGAGATCCAGCCGCTGCACGACACCACCCAGATCCGCTTCCAGGGGAACTTCGGCCCTATCGCCGGCCGGCTGCGCCTCGGCATGGACGCGACGATGAACGTCAATCCGCCCCCCAACACCAAGCGCATTCCCTACCAACGCTGGCGGCTCGAGTACTACACGCAGTGCTGCGGCTTCCTCACCGAATACCTGATCAACGACTA
>JBGQLU010000134.1:0-9920 GCA_041500265.1 Acidobacteriota bacterium
CAGGCGGTAGGTGGCGTGCGGCGCGTGGCAGAAGATGCAGGTCCGGGCGAGAGGATCCACCGGCACCGCGGTGTAGTTCATCCCGTTCTTGGCCGTGCCGAGATCGTGGACCGTGTTGTTGATTCCCGTGCCCGGAACGTAGGTCCCCGTGTAGGCCAGGGCATTGAGCGCGAGGAAGAACGCGAGTCCGGCCACGAGCGTTCCGTACAGGTATCTCCTGAACATCTCTCCTCCGTGGATCTTGTGGTTTCGCATCGTTCTTACCTCGCGCCCAGACGAGTCGCACCGGGCGTCTTCTTCGTCCGCGAGGACGTGGTGCCGTCGAAGTCCTGGCCGGTCAAGCTCGGTCCGACGGTGACATCCGGGATCGGGGCGAACTGGTACACGGCCCTTGTCGCCGTGATCCTATACCGGCCCGGCCGGATGTTCCTGAGGGTGTACGTGCCGTCGGTCGCCGACACCGCGGAAGCGACCGCCACGTTCGTGTCGAACCTCCTGAGCGTGAGGAGCGCTCCCCGGACGGGGGTTGTTCCCGCAGTGGTCACCGTGCCCGCGATCGTGAAGTAGGCCGGAGTCACAACGACGCAGGTTCGGGAGTTCGACTGGAGCTTCTTGTCGATCGCCGTCTGGGTCACCGCGAAGCTTCCGGGCCGAATGTAGGTCCTCGAGGCGGATCCCCCCGGGGCGACCTTCGTTCTGGTGCTTCCATCGCCCCAGTCCATCCAGACCTGGAGGGTCGCCAGGTCGTCGTCCGTGGAGGCGTCCGTGAACGCCACGGTCCAGGTGTTCTCGTTGAAGGTGCACGACCCGGCGGCCGCCGGCGGAAGATCGGGAGCGACCACCGACACGTTCCGAGTCGAGCTGCCCACGGAGCCGCCGTTGCTCGCCAGATGCATGGTCAGCGTGATCGAGAACGTCCCGCCCGGCGCGGCGTACGTATGCGCGCCGGGATTCGCCGTTCCATGGGCGGAGTTGTCGCCCCAGTTCCACTCGTACGTGAAAGCCGGGCACGGCCCGCCACAGTCGACGCTGGCGGCGACGTCGACCGTGAGTCCGCTGGTCGACGTCGTGAAGGTGACCGGGTAGTTCACGCCGGCCGCGCCGTGCATGCCCTTGGCGACCTCGGCCAGCTGAGCCACGGTGTAATAGGGAACGTTGGGTTTCGCCGGCCCATCTCCGCCGTGACACTGCCCGCACGCGTGATTGAGGTCGACCCATCCGGTGCCGTCGGGCGCGAGATTGACCCGACCGGCTCCCATCGTCGTGTAGGCGGGATCGGTGCTGATTCTCCAGAGGTGCAACGGTGAGTTCCCCGGCGCCGACGGCGGCATGTGACAGGTCTCGCACGCCGAGGTCGGGTCCGTGGCCGCGTTCTCGAGCGGCGTCCCGGGTCCGGAGAGGTGGTTGATCAAAGTCAGGTCGATCGACGGCGCGCCGGAGGCCGAGGCTTCACCGGCGGTGTGGGTGTGGCAGGTGACGCACTCCCTGCGGAACGGCTCCGCCTCGGGATTCGTGTCGGCCAACGCCCAGTGGACATCGTGGCAGGTCATGCAGTTGCCCTGAGCCGTGTTACTGGGAATGCCGGGACTGGTTTCCCCGTCCTTCACCCAGAAGGCGGCGGCGCCGCTGGTCGCCGAGCCATCGCCCGGGTTCGTGCAGGCCGAATTCGCCGTGGTGTCGAGGTTCGGTATCTTCACGGCCGAGCCGAGCCGGTAGGCCGTCGTCACGATCGAACCGATTCCGACTCCGGCGCACACTCCGCCGGGACCACCGGTATCCGCGGCCCAGGGGTAAGCCGCGGGCACGAACGAGGTGAACCACTGACCGGTCGTCTGCGCCGCGCAGCTCGCCGCGTTGTAGTAACAGAAGCTGCCGTTGCTCGCCGTCGTGTACCACGTGAAGCCGGCGCCCGTGCACGCGCCCGCGTTCGGGTACGTCGTCGAGCTGAGCTTTCCCGCACCCGAGCGGCAGACGTAGCCCTCGAAGGTGCTGCCGTACTTGGTCTTGTCGCCGATGTCGACCTTCGTGCTCGAGCCCGCGTACTTCGCGTGGGGGCTGTTCAAGAACTCGTTGGCGATCGGCGCCACGCCCTTGGCGGTGAGAGCCAGGTCGCCCGCCGAAACCGGGATCACGCTCGCCGGGTTGGTCGTCGGCGGCGTCGCTGCGGTGCCGTGGCACGTGAAGCAGATATCGAGCAAGTGGGCCCCGTATTCGGTCTGATTGTGGCCCGTGGCGCTCTTGGGGGCGCCTGCGGCCGGCGGGCCCACGACACCCGCGGGTACGACTTGAATGAGGTCGTCTTGCGCAGGCTTTGCCGTGCTGTGGCACATCGTGCACTGAACGCCCTGGAGCCCCCAGTCCGAACCCGCGGCCGTGAAATTGGGCTGAAACGGCTTGCTCGGGTCGTCTCCGGCCTTCAGGTGCCTGGTCTTGACAAAGCCGGGCTTGTCTCGCTCCTGGTAAGCTCTCGACTGATCCGCATGGCACCTCAGGCAATTGAAGCCCGTGCCGCTGAAGAACTCACCACCGCCTGATTCGACCGGCGTGAGCGCGTCGAGCCTGATGATCTGGGCGCCGGCCGGCATCCCGGCGTAATCCCCCAGGTCGGCATTCGTCTTGATCGTCGTCCCCGCCCGCGGAAGCCAGTTGTCCCACGAGTAGCCCGCCGCGAGGCAGTCGCCCTGGTTGGTGAACCCGCTGAGATCCACCGTCGTACCGGCCGCGGTCGCGGCGCCGGCAGCGTTGGTTGCGGCTGCGTTGAGGGGACCGGCCATGCCGAACGCATACACGCACCTGGTGTTCGTGGCATCCCACGACCAGCCGAGCCCCGCGTCGTAGGACGCTTGGGTCTGGCATCCCGTCGTGCTGCTGAGGCAGTCGGGCCACTCACCGAGCGGGGCCGTGGCCCGGCTGTTGTGATAGGAGGGACAGGTGGAGACGGTATAAGCCGGCGATCCTCCGGTCATCCTCATCGACGCGTAACAGAAACCCAAGTTATCGGTCGCTTGCACGCCGTCGGTCGTCGAGATACCGGACCCCGAGATCGGGAGCGAGTTGTCGACCTTCCTGTTCCTGTAGATCCAGCCGTACGCGACGCATTTCCCCGTGGTCACCACCGTCCCACCCTTGGCGAAGCACATCGAGTCGGTGTTATCGAGGTCCAACCTCGAAATCGCCCGGCTGTTCGCCACGTCGTAGCAAATGCTCGTCGACCACGCGTGCTTGTATCCGTCGCTGCCGGCCGTGGCGGTCTTCGTGCACTTGTCCGAGGTGTCCATCGAGGTGAGATCCACGGTGCCATCGGCGGACCTCGTCCAGGCCACGCAATCCCGCGCATTCGTGATCGACCAATCGACGCGCATGTTGCCCGCGTTGTCGACCCCGATGACGCACATGCCGTCATCCGGATTCATCCACCCGCCGGACCCATCCGGCTTCGCGCCGCTCGGCGGGTAGTACGACCAGGCGTTCCCTGGGAACGACAGTGAAAGGACCAGGACGATCGCCGCGCCGAGAGCGAGCCTTCTTCCAAGAGTCCCCGTGATTGGATTCATGTTCTGCGCTCCACCTTGCTGAAATGGCCCACACGGAGTTCTGCAACACCCACGCGAGGGGCCTGCGGCAACACGGCCCGACGCACTCCCCCATCCCGTCGCGTGGTGAGATCCCGAAGCCGAGATGCGATGCTCAAGAAACCCCCGAAGAAGTCGACACTCCACAAAGGACGCTTCCGCGGTCCCCCCCAAAGAGGGCAACATACTCCCGGTATCACGCTTCGTGCGGAGCAAATTCGCACCGGTCCCGTCCGGATCTCGGGGGACAGGCAGCCGGGAGACTCTCGGCCGTTTCCGTGTCCCCACCGCACCCAGGGCGGCCTTCTCGGAGTCGTTGTCATGAAGACTGAATTGCTCCGGTGGGGTCTGAGCGCGGCGTCGATAGCCTCGGCGAGTCTCGCTTTGCCGGTGGGGAGTACACTCGTCGTGGACTGCGAGCCATCACAGGGCGCACGGGAGCGCGTTCAAGCACCATAGGCATGGGCACGTGGGAGGAGAGCCTTGCGGTCAGGGCACCTCGATCGTCAGTCGGACAACGGCTTCCTGCGCTCGGTCTACCGCTTCCTCTTTCCCCGCGGTGTCCGGGTCTGGCACTTCATCGTCATCCCTCCGGTGGCGATGGCGGTCATCTTGGCGGGGTTCCAGTTCGTGGACCGGCTGGCGCTTCCGCTCGAAGGCCCCGGTCACGACGCCTACCTGACGCTGCGCCCCGTCCTCATCAGCCTCGCGATGGCCGCCGTGATCGCCTTCCTCGCAGTGCAGTACCGCACCGGATACGAGGTGCAGATCCGGGCGCGCAACGAGGAGCTGGAGCGGACCCGCGACTTCCTGACGCGATTGATCGACGGGACCGCCGACGCCATCATCGTCCGCGACGCCGCGGGGAGAATCACGTCATGGAATCGGGCCGCCGAGGCGATCTTCGGATGGCGCGCGGCCGAGATCGCGGGCCAGGGGGCCGAGGCGCTGGTCGCGGGGCCGGATTCCCGAGCGGGGCTGGCGCGCATCGACGCCGCCCTCGGTGACGGCCACACGCTTCGCGATCTCGAAACCGACGGCGTTCGCAAGGACGGGACGCCGATCACGCTCTCCCTCAACGTCGCGCCGATCGACGACGGCAGCGGGGCGTTCGCGGGATCGACCGCGATCGTCCGCGACGTCACCGCGGTCAAGCAGATGGAGCGGCAGCTCGTCGACCGCGAGCGCCTCGCCGCGATCGGAGAGCTCTCGGCGGTCGTGGCGCACGAGGTCCGGAATCCCCTCGCCGGAATCCGGGGCGGCTGCGAGCTGTTGCTCGAAGGGTACGCGACCTACGACGCCCACCATGCGATCGGCGTCGAGGTGATCCACCAGGTCGACCGGCTCAACCGGATGGTGCACGATCTCCTCGCCTTCGCGCGCCCGAAGGTCATCGATCCGGTGCCGACCGATCTTCACGCGCTGCTCGAGCGCTCCTGCCGTATCCTCACCGACGATCCCGACAACATCGGCGTCGCGATCGTCCGGGACTTCGAACCCGAGCCGCCGATCGTCCTTGCGGACGGCCGCCAGCTCGAGCAGGTGTTCGTGAACCTCGTGTTGAACGCGATCCAGGCGATGGGCCACAAGGGAACCGTGACCCTCAGGACGCGCTCCACGCCCCGCCAGGTCCAGGTCTCGATCGGCGACTCAGGACCCGGGATCCGGCCCGACGCGCTCCCCAACATCTTCAAGCCGTTCTTCACGACACGCGCGCAGGGCACGGGGCTCGGTCTCGCGATCGTCGACAAGATCGTGACCGCTCACGGCGGCCGGACCGAGGCCGCCTCCCCGCCGGGTTCGGGCGCCGTGTTCACCGTGACGCTGCCGAAAGAGGCCTAGCCCGCATGGACATCCGCGAAAAGATCCTGATCCTGGAGGACGAAAAGCTCCTCCGCATGACGTTGCGCAAGCGTCTGGAGGACCAGAGGTACGACGTCGTCGAGGCCGAGACGGGTGCCGCGGCGCTCGAGGCGATTCGCGAGGACGAACCCGACCTCCTGTTGCTCGACTACAGGCTGCCGGACATGACCGGCATCGACGTCCTGCGGCACGTGCGGGATCTGCACCTCGACACCTCGGCCATCCTCTTGACCGCGTTCGCCTCGGTCGGCAGCGCGGTCGAGGCGATGAAGCTCGGAGCGCACGACTACATCGACAAGCCGGTCGATTTCGACGCGCTGTTGGCGACGATCGCCAAGGCGCTCGAGACCACACGCCTGCGGCGCGAGGTCCGCCGGCACCGCAGTGAGATGCAGCGGCTGTACGGCATCACGAACATCGTCGGACACTCGAAGGCGATCGAGCAGGTGCTGTTCAAGATCCGCAAGGTCGCGGACTCCGCCGCGACGACGGTGCTCGTGCGCGGGGAGTCCGGCACGGGAAAGGACGTCGTCGCGAAGTCGATCCACTATCTGTCGAGCCGGGCCGACAAGCCGTTCATGAACATCACCTGCACGGCGTTGACCGAATCCCTCCTCGAGTCCGAGATGTTCGGCCACGAACGGGGCGCGTTCACCGACGCGAAGGGGCTGAAGAAGGGGCTGCTCGAGACGGCCGCCGGCGGGACGGTCTTCCTCGACGAGATCGGCGACATGGGAGCCCAGCTCCAGTCGAAGGTGCTCCGCTTCCTCGAGGACAAGACGTTCAAGCGCGTCGGAGGGTCCGCGGACATCCGCGTCGACGTGCGGGTCATCGCGGCCACGAACCGCGACCTCGAGAAGCTCGCGAGCACCGGGGCTTTTCGCGAGGACCTCTACTACCGGCTCAAGGTGGTCCCGATCGACCTTCCCCCGCTCCGCGATCGCCGGGAGGACATCCCCGATCTCGTCGAGCACTTCCTCGACCAGTTCAACAAAGAATTCAAGAAGAAGATCCGGCGGGTGACCGACGAGGCGATGGCGTGCCTCGTCCGCTACGACTGGCCGGGCAACGTCCGCGAGCTCAGGAACGTCATCGAGCGCGTGACGATCCTCGAGGATCATGAAGATCTCGACGTTCCCGACCTTCCGGAGGAGATCCTGCGCGCCACCGACCCGGGGGCCGACGAGGAGGCCGAGGCGCCCGGCGGCGCGCCCTCCGCCGGCGCCGCGCAGCTGGTGCGTCTCCCCGAGGAGGGCGTGTCGTTCCGGGACGTGCAATACGAGCTGGTGCGGCAGGCCCTGGAGCGCACCGGGGGGAACCAGACGAAGGCCGCCCAGCTCCTCCGGATCAGCCGCGACGCCCTCCGCTACAAGATGCGCTCTTTCGGCCTCGGCTAGCCGCTAGGGAGTTCCTCCCGCCCGACTAGGGAATCGAAACCGCCCGCCCGGGGCGGACTCCCGATGGTTGGAGCTTCCGCGGAGTCCTAACCTTCTCCGTGCCATGAGAAACAAACGGACAGCACCCGAGGAGCACGCCATGAGAACCCGTAAAGCTGGAGAGATGGTCAAGGGCGGTTTCTACTTCAATACGAAGGCCTGGGACATCCACCTGGTCCGGACGGCCGGTACGACGCTTCCCGGCGGCGAGAACGATCGCTACATCCGCATCCCGGCGCTGGCGCTCCTGGTGATCGGCCCGCTGATGGGGTTCGCGTTCGTGATCTTCCTCCCGCTCGCCGGCTTCGCGCTGACCTTCCGCGAGGCGGGTCGCAGGATCGCGGGGCTCTTCGGGCGCCGGGCGCACGAGCCGAAGCTCGCCGCCAAGTAGCGACGGCGGGGCGATCCCGGGCTCTTAATCCCGGATCACGCCCCGCTTGATCGCGAACCGGATCAGCTCGGTGCGATTGTGGACGCCGAGCTTGTCCATCAGATGCTCGCGGTGGGCCATCGCGGTCTTGACGCTGATCCCGAGGTCCTCGGCAATCTCCTTGTTGGCCCGCCCCTCGGCCACGAGCTTCAAGACCTGCTTCTCGCGATCGGTGAGGGTCTCGTACGGGTCGTCCGCCTCCGCGGACGCCGGCGTCCTGCCGGGATCGGAGAGCACGTCGCGCGCGATCTCCGGATCGAGCACCAGGCCGCCGCGGTGAACCGAGCGGATCGCCGAGACGAGCTCCGACGAGGCGGCCTTCTTCAGAACGTATCCGGCCACCCCGGCCTTCAGGAACCGCGCGACATATTCGCGATCGACGTACTGGGTCAGCACGAGGATCTTCGCCGACGGCCGTTCCTTCCGGATCGTGAGCGTCGCCTCCAGCCCGCCGAGGCCGGGCATGGCGACATCCATCAGGATGACGTCCGGGTCGAGGCGCGCGGCCTCGCGAATCGCCTCGTCGCCGTTGGCCGCCTCCCCCACGACTTCGACGTCGTCCGTTCCACCGAGGAGGGCACGGATACCCTCGCGCATCAAGGCGTGGTCGTCGGCGATCAGGACCCGGATCTTCGGCACGGTTCACTCTACCCCGGCACGGGGATGCGGAGCACGACGCGGGTACCGCTCCCCGGCGAGGACGCAACCGACGCCGTCCCACCGATCAGCTCGAGGCGTTCGCGGATGCCGAGCAACCCGAGGCCTCGACCCGAAGCCGAGGGACCGCCCACGGCCGGAACGTCGAAGCCCCTCCCGTCGTCGTCGATTCCGATCTCGAGCCAGCCTCCGGCCTGCGAGACTTCCACCAGCACCGTTTCCGCCCGGGCGTGGCGGACGATGTTGCTGAACGCCTCCTGGACCGCGCGGAAGACCGCGATCTCCGACTCGGGCGGGAGCTTTCCCGGGATTTCGTCGAACTCGCAGCGCACCTGGATCCCGTGCGGCGCCAGGTGGCGTTGGGCGATCCACCGGATCGCCGGCAGGAGCCCCAAGTCGTCGAGAATCGACGGACGAAGGTCGAAGATGATCCGGTGGAGCTCGTCCAGGCTCCGCGTGGCCATCGACATCGCCTCGTCGATCCGGGCCAGGCGCTCCTCCGGAGTCGGGCCGCTCTTGGCGGCGTCCAGCCGCAACGCCAGCGCGGCGATCGTCTGGCAGGTCTCGTCGTGGAGCTCTCGGGCGATGCGTTTCCGCTCGTCCTCCTGCGCCGAGATCACCTTGCGCAGGAGCTTCCCTCGAAGCTCGTCCCGGAGCGACAGCTCCCGCGTCAGCCCTTCGAGCTCGCGGGTCCTCTCGCGAACCCGCGCTTCCATCTGGTGATTCGCGTTCCGCAACCCCTCCACCGAGCCTCGTAGCGCGATCCGCATCGCCTCGAACGACCGTCCGAGCCGTCCGACCTCGTCCTCGCCGAGCGGCGGCAGCGGATGGGTCAGGTCGCCGCCGGCGATCTGGGCCGCGGCCGCGTCGAGGCGGGCCAGCGGGCGCTTGACGCTCCGGGCGACCCCCCACGCGAAGACGGCGGAGACGAGCGCGAGCGCCGGCGCCAGGATCATCCACTCGTTGCGCAACGCCGCCAGCCCCGTGAAGTTCTCCTCCGCGGGCTCGTCCAACGAGACGGTCCACGGAACCACCATCAGGCGCGACGTCACGTGGACGTCGTGCGGGCCGAGCGTGCGCCTCGGATCGATCGCGGCGCCCGCCAGGCCCGCTCCCGACTCGTCCAGGAGCCTCAGGCGAGCCCGCGGGCCGGCGGGCTGGACGGAGAGGAGCGCCTCCCACGCCGGCGAGTCCGGATCGAGCACCCCGAGCGCGGCCTCGGTCGTTGCGCCCGTGGCGTCCCGCAACGGAACGACCGCAAAGAGGGTGCGGCCCGCGGCGCCGGCGCTCGGCCCCCGGACGACGACGGGGGTTCCCGACCGGAACGCCTCGCGGACCTGAGGGTATTTCGCCGGATCGAGCGGACCCGGCGACCCCGGGGACGGCCCGCCGGCGACCACCGCGCCGTTCCGGTCGATCACCAGAGAGTCGGAAAGGAGCCGGGATCGCAGCGCGGCCCCCCGCAGGGCGGCTTGCTGCGCCGGCCGCGCGCCCGGGGGAACGGAGGCGAGCGCCTCGAGCATGTCGCGCAGGCCGCGCTCGACCTGGCGCGCCGCAATCGCGACGAGCGCCTCGTGCTCGTGGATGACGGCGTCGCGAAGGTCCCCGAGGTTCGAGAGGCTCGCCCATCCCAGCGCGGCCATCGGCGCCAAGGCCGCCACGAGCACGAGTACGGCGACCCGGGTCTGGATCCCCCGGCTGACGCCCGTCTGCGGAGGCTCAGACGTCCTTTCCATCGCCGTCCGGAGCCGCCGCCCCGCTCCCCGTCAGCCGCGCGAGCTCGAGCGGATGCTCGTGCTCCATCCGATGCCGGCTGATCTTCCCCGTGAAGATCGTCATGTCGAAGGGGAAGACGTCCGGGTTGAGGTGGGCGTTGTAGATGTGCCAGGTGATCACCACCAGGAAGGCCATCAGGCCCTCGTTGCTGTGGGCGACCTTGGCGATCGGGATCAGCTGGCCGGG
>JBGQLU010000135.1:0-9833 GCA_041500265.1 Acidobacteriota bacterium
CCGCATGGAAAAGCGTTTCGCGTTGGCACTCGGCCTGTCCGTCCTGATCCTCCTCGGATGGTCGCTGATCGCCAAGTCGATCTTCCCGCCCCCGCCCGAGCCTCCTCCCGAAGCTGCGAAGGCGCCCGTCTCGGCCCCGGCCGCGACGCCCCCGCCCCCCACCGCCGGCGCCACCGCAGCACCGGCCGCGGCACCGCGCCCGAGCGTGGCCTCGGCTCCTCCGGCGACCGCCCCGGCGGCCGAGCAGGATCTCTCCGTGGACACGCAGGCCGCCGCGATCGTGCTCACGAACAAGGGGGGGCGCGTTCGCTCGTGGCGGCTCCACGGGTACGACACCGCGGGCCATCCGGTCGATTTCGTCTCGGACGCCGCGCGGCGAAAGGACGTTCTCCCGCTCGCGCTCGCGTTCGACGACGCCGGAACGCTTCCCGAAGCGAACTCGGCGCTCTACGAGGTGAAGCGCGACACCGGCCCCGGCGGAGCCGATCGGGTGGTCCTGTCCTGGTCCGACGGAGCGGGGAGCACGATCCGCAAGGTCTTCACCTTTCCGAAGTCGGGCGGCCTCGTGGGCGTCGAGGTCGAAGCGGTGGATCGGGGGCGCAAGGTCACGCCACGCCTCGTCTGGGGCCCCGGGCTCGAGGTCGAGGATCCGAAGAACCGGGCCAACACCTACTACAACGGGCAGGCGCTCCTCCTCGAATCCGGCCACGTCCTGAGGTTGCCGAAGCGGAAGATCGACGTCCCGACGAGCGTCCCGGAATCCGTGCAGCTCGACTGGGCCGGGCTCGCCGATCAGTACTTCGCCGCGCTGATCCTCCCCGCGGGTTCGAGGGGGTCGGTCACGATCGCTCCCCTTCCGCTCTCGGCGCTCGCCCGGCCCGGAGTCGATACGGGGAAGGAGCTCGCCGACGCGCCGACGATCGCGGTCGCGCTCCCCGAGGGAAAGGCCGAGCTGTTCGTGGGACCGAAGAACTTCGGGCTCCTTGCCTCGTTCGGCCACGGGCTCGAGCGCGCGGTGTGGTTTTCCGATTACACGCTGATCTACGCGTGCGCGAAGCCGGTCTTCCTCGCGCTGCGCTGGGTGCACGCGAACTGGGTCGGCAACTGGGGCCTGGCGATCATCCTGCTCACGGTCGGCCTGCGCCTTCTGCTCTTCCCCCTGAACCAGTACTCGATGGTGAAGATGCGGAAGGTCGCCGGGGAGATGCAGCGCGTCCAGCCGAAGCTGAAGGCGATCCAGGCGAAGTACAAGAAGAGCAAGGACCCCGAAGCCCGCGCGAAGATGAACGCGGAGACGATGGAGCTCTACAAGAAGGAGGGGGTGAACCCGTTCGGCGGCGTGTCCGGGTGCCTTCCGCTCTTCGTGCAGATGCCGATCCTCTGGGCGTTCTTCGACGTGCTGACCGCGACGGTGGAGCTCCGAGGCGCGCCGTTCCTGCTGTGGATCCAGGACCTCACCCACCCGGACCGGTTCTGGATCACGCCGATCCTGATGGGCGCCACGATGATGGCCCAGCAGAAGATGACCCCGACGGCCAACGTCGACCCCGCGCAGCAGCGGATGATGATGTTCATGCCGATCATGTTCACCGTGATGTTCCTGACGCTTCCGAGCGGACTCGTGCTCTACTACTTCGTGAACAACTTGTTGGGCATCGGCCAGCAGTGGCTGGTCAACCGGCATGTCCTGCGCTTGCAGCAGGCGGAGCCCAAGAAGGCCTGAGCGGCCCGCGATGAACGTTTACGAATTCGACGGCAAGGATCTGGACGACGCGCGGCGCGCCGCGGCAGCCGCCCTGGGGCTTCCGGTCGATCGGTTGGACTACGAGCTCGTCGAGGAAGGCCGGAAGGGCGTCTTCGGACTCGGGGCGCGTCCGGTCCGGATCCGCGTGACGAGCGACGGCGCTCCCCAGCCTGCCGTCGAGCCCGACTCCCCGCCCGGGGAGCGACCGGTTCAAGAGCCGCCGCCGGAAGCCGCCGCCGGAGCGGGGCCGGCCGCCACCCTTCGCCGCATGATCGAACTGATGGGGCTCTCGCTCGTCCTCGAAGAGGTCCGCCGGGACGGCACCCTCGAGATCGTCGTCGACGGACCCGACCGCCGCAGGCTGACCGCGAAGGACGGCGAGCTGCTGGACGCCCTGGAGTTCGTCCTCAATCGGATGGCGCGGCGGCAGTGGCCGGACGGCCCCCCGGTACGCCTCGTGTGCCGGGGATTCACGAGCGAGCGCGACGTCGATCTGGTCGCTCTGGTCCGGGAGGTCGCCTCCCAGGTCGCGAGATCGGGCGAGCCCAAGCGCCTCCACGCGATGAACCCGTACGAGCGCCGTGTCGTCCACGTCACCGTCCGGGAATTCGATGGGTTGACGACCGTCTCCGAGGGGGACGGCTTCCTGAAGCGCGTGCGCGTCCAGAAGGCCGGCTCCTAGCCGGCCGCGCGGCGCATGCACGATCTCGGGACGACGCTGGTCGCGATCGCGACTCCGCCGGGACGCGGCGGCCTGGGGTGCGTCCGGCTTTCGGGACCCGACGCGTTCACGATCGCCCCGGCGATCGTACGGAGCGGCAGGACGATCGCGCTCCCCGGGACCGGAGCGCCCCTCTTCGTGGCGTTCGCCGACGCCGCCGGCGCGCTCCTGGACCACGGCTTCCTCGTGGCATTCGAGGCGAATCGGGCATTCACCGGAGAGGCGTCGATCGAGCTCTGGACGCACGGGAGCCCGCCGGTCTTGGCGGCGCTCGTCGAAGCCGCCGTGGCGAACGGCGCCCGCCCGGCCGGCCCCGGGGAGTTCACGTACCGGGCGCTTCGAAACGGCCGCCTGGACCTGGCGCAGGCCGAGGCGGTCCGCGACCTGATCGCGGCCCGAACGAAGCATCAGGCGCGCGTGGCCTTCCTGCAGGTGGAGGGGGCGCTGGCGCGCCGGCTCGCCCCCCTCGAGGAGATCCTGCTCGACCTCTGCGCCCGTGGGGAAGCGGCGGTCGAGTTCGTCGAGGAAGCGGACGTGCACACGCCGGCGGGGTTCCTGCGAGACGGAATCGAGCGCGCGCTGGCGTTGGCACGGGAGCTCGCCGCCGAGGGACGCCGGGGGCACGTGCTGCGGGAAGGGGCGCGAGTCGCGCTGTGCGGGGCCACGAGCGTCGGGAAGTCGTCCCTGTTCAACCGGCTCCTCGCCCGCGACCGCGCCATCGTGTCCCCCGTGCCGGGGACGACGCGGGACACCCTCGAAGACACGGTCGATCTCGACGGGACGCCGGTCACGCTCATCGATACCGCGGGACTCCGCGAGTCGGCGAACGAGATCGAGGCGGAAGGCGTGCGTCGGGCGCGGCGGGCCGCGGGAGAGGCCGATCTCGTCCTCCTGGTCTTCGATGCGACCCGCCCTCCCGAGGCCGACGAGCGGGCCGCGCAGGAGACGGCGGCCCGTACCGGCGGCGCGAGCGCGATCGTGGTCGTCAACAAGATCGATCTCGCTCCCGCGGACGGGACGGCTCCGGGCGCGATCGGCGTCTCCGCCCTCACCGGCCGAGGGCTCGACGACCTTAGAGGCGCGGTCCTCCGCGCTCTCGGTGCCGCGGGCCCGGCCGAGAATCCCGTCCTGACCGACGCCCGCCAGACGGCGGCGCTGTCGGAGGCGATCGACGCGCTCGAGGGGGCTCGCCGCGCCATCGTCTCCGGGCTTTCGGAGGAAGCTGCCCTGCTCGACCTCCGGCAGGCTCTCTCGCGGCTGGGAGAGATCACGGGAGAGGTCGCAAGCGACGATCTTTATGACAGGATCTTCAGCACGTTTTGCATCGGGAAGTGAGATGAAGGCCGACGTCGTCGTCATCGGTGCCGGACACGCTGGATGCGAGGCCGCGCTGGCCTCCGCCCGGATGGGGTGTTCGACCGTCCTCGTGACCCTGTCGTACGACTCGATCGCCAGGATGTCGTGCAATCCCGCGATCGGAGGCCTCGCCAAGGGGCACCTCGTTCGGGAGATCGATGCGATGGGCGGGACCATGGGGCGTCTCGCCGACCGGTGCGGCATCCAGTTCCGCCTTCTCAATCGGAGCCGCGGCCCCGCGGTCCGCGGCCCGCGAGCCCAGCAGGACAAGGACCTCTACCATCGCGCGATGCGCGCCGAGGTCGAGGCGTGCACGGGCCTCACCGTGGTGGAAGGGGAAGCGGCCTCCCTCGTGATCGAGGCCGGCCGTGTGCGCGGGATCGTTCTCGCCGACGGCGCCGAGCTCGCCGCGGGCGCCGTCGTGGTCACGACGGGGACGTTTCTTCGCGGACGGCTCCACGTCGGGCTGGAGACGACCCCCGGAGGCCGTGTCGGCGAGGCTCCGTCGAATGCGCTGTCGGCGTCCCTGACTTCGGCGGGATTCCGGCTGGGCCGGTTCAAGACCGGCACGCCACCCCGCCTGCTCCGCGCGAGCGTCGACCTGACGCGGTTCCCGGAGCAGCCCGGCGACGGCGAGCCGACGTTCTTCTCGGAAGACACCGCGGAGCCGAGCCTTCCGCAGGTGGCGTGTCACATCGCCACGACCGGACCCCGCGTGCACGATCTCGTCCGCGCGAACATCGACCGGTCTCCCCTCTTCACGGGGGCGATCACCGGGAAGGGCCCGCGCTACTGCCCGTCGGTCGAGGACAAAGTCATCCGGTTCGCGGACCGTGACCGGCACCAGCTCTTCCTCGAGCCGGAGGGGTTGGACGCGCCGCTCCTCTACGTGAACGGCTTCTCGACCTCCCTTCCGCCCGACGTTCAGCGGGCGATGGTCCATGCGATCGAGGGGCTGGAAGACGCGGTGATGGTCCGTCCGGGGTATGCCGTCGAATACGACTACGTCGACCCGACCGAGCTCGCGCCGACCCTCGAGACGAAGCGGATTCCCGGGCTGTTCCTCGCCGGGCAGATCAACGGCACGACAGGCTACGAAGAAGCCGCGGGCTTGGGCCTGATGGCCGGGATCAACGCGGCTCTCTCCGTTCAGGCGGCCCCGCCGCTCGTTCTCGGGCGGGACGAGGCGTATCTCGGCGTGCTGGTCGACGATCTCGTGACGCGTGGGACGACCGAGCCCTACAGGATGTTCACCTCGCGGGCCGAATACAGGCTGCTGCTGGGGATCGACAGCGCGTCCCGCCGGCTGGCTCCGCACGGGCGGCGCATCGGCCTCCTCGCGGCTTCGCGCGCGGCGGCGGCCGAAGCGCGGTGGGGAGCGATCGATGCCGCTTTGGAAGCGCTCTCGCGCGAGACGGGGTACCGGGGCGCCTCCGCCCGCGCCGCGCTCGCCGAAGCCGGCATCGAGGTCGGCGTTGCGGCCTCGACGGCCGACCTTTTACGACGCCCCGAGACGGACGTCGAGCTGCTCTCGTCCTGGAGCGGGACCCTCATGGGGTTGTCGCCTCGCGACCGGCGCATCCTGGCGGAGGCGATCAAGTACGAGGGGTACGTGGAGCGGCAACGGCGCGAGGCCGATCGCGTGAGGCGCGCCGGCGCGGTCCGCATCCCGGGTGCCATCGTCTTCCGGTCCCTCTCCGGCCTCTCCCGCGAGATCGTCGAAAAGCTCGAGGCCGTCCGTCCCGAAACGCTCGGGCGCGCGGCGCGGATCGACGGCATGACCCCGACGGCGCTGGCGCTGCTGGCGGTCCACGTCCAGAGGGCCTCCGAACGGATCCGGGAATGACGGCGGCCGGCGGCGGCGAGGGTCCGTCCCTCTCCGCGATCACCGCACGCGCCGCGGCCTGCGGGCTCGACCTTTCCCCCGAGGCGGGGACCGCGATCCAGGCGCACGCACGGCTGGTCCTCCTGCGGAATGCGGTCTTGCACCTCACCACGATCGTCGACCCGCCGGAGTTCCTCGAGCGGCACCTCGGAGAGTCGTTCGAAGGCGCCGCGCTGCTGCCGGCAGGAACACGGGGCGTTCTCCTCGACCTTGGAAGCGGCAACGGCTATCCGGGGATCCCGATCGCACTCCTCCGGCCGGGGCTGACCCCGGTCCTCGCGGAGTCCTCGGCGAAGAAGGCCGCCTTTCTCAAGGAGGCGCTCGCGGTCGCCGGCTTGGCGGGAGGATCCGTCATCGGGCGCAACGTGCAACGGACCGCCGACATCGAGGAGCTCGACCGGCTTGCCGTGATCGTGTGCCGCGCCGCGGGGGGTTGGGAGCGGATCATCCCGAAGGTCGCCAAGCGGCTGGTGCCCGGGGGTAAGATCATGATCTGGGCAGGTGCCGATCTCGAGCGGATCCTCGGGCGCACCACGTGGAAGCCGTTCGAGGTCGAGCAGATTCGCGCACTGCCCGGGCGATCGAACGCGACGATCGCCCTGCTGAAGCCCATCGTAGTATAAGAATTATAATTAACGTTTCACGTGGAACACTTCCCCCTCGCGGAGGGAGCCGCGGTGTTCCACGTGGAACAGTTGGGTTGTGTTAGATTGGCGCCGCTTTCCATCATCGCTCCGGATGCCTCAACGTCCGCCCAGGGAGTCCGAAGTTGGGACGGATCGTCGCCATCGCGAATCAAAAGGGGGGCGTCGGAAAGACGACGACCGCGGTCTCCCTGGCGGCCGCACTCGCGATCGCGGAGCGACGGGTCCTGTTGCTCGATGCTGATCCCCAGGCCAATTCCACGCGCGCGCTCGGAGTCGGAGAGGACCCGGAGCGGGCCTCGCTGTACGACGCCCTCGCGGGGGAAGCCTCGCTCGATGAGATCAAGATCCCGGTCGATGGACTCCCCCACCTCGACCTGATACCAGCCGACAAGAATCTCGTCGGGACCGACATCGAGCTGACCGGGGTCGAGGGGCGAGAATTCCGGCTGAAGGAGCTCCTGGCCGGAATCCGAGCCGGCTACCAGCACATCCTGATCGACTGTCCCCCGTCGCTCGGGCTGCTGACCCTCAACGCGCTCGCCGCCGCGGACGCCGTCCTGATCCCGGTTCAATGCGAATACCTGGCCCTCGAAGGGATCTCCCAGTTGATGGAGACGCTCGATCGAGTCCGGGCCGCTCTGAACCCCCAGCTCGAGATCGCCGGGGTCGTGATGACGATGTACGACGACCGGACCAATCTGTCGCGTCAGGTGGTCGACGAGGTCCGGAGCGTCTTCGGCGACCAGGTCTACAGGACCGTGGTGCCCCGGAACATCCGCCTCGGGGAGGCGCCGAGCCACGGCAAACCGATCTTTTTGTACGACATCAGGTCCCGCGGGGCCGAAGCCTACCTGAGCCTGGCGAAGGAGTTCGTGGAGCATGAAGAGAAAGGCGTTGGGGAAAGGGCTCAGTAGCCTGATCCCGTCCGGTCCCGTTTCCGTCCCCCGCCCTGAAGCTCCCCCGCCCTCGGAGCTGCGGATCGAGGTCAGCCGGATCCGCCCCAACCCCCGCCAACCCCGTCAGGCGTTCGATGACGCCTCGCTCGATGAGCTGGCCCGCTCGATCAAGACGTCGGGCCTCCTGCAGCCGATCGTCGTGCGCCCCTTGGAGGCGGGACGGTACGAGCTGATCGCCGGCGAGCGCCGCTGGCGTGCAGCCCAGCGGGCCGGGATCCACCTGATCCCGGCGGTCGTCCGTAACGTGCCGGATGAGCGCCTCCTGGAGCTGGCGCTGATCGAGAATCTTCAGCGCGAGGAGCTCAACCCGATCGAGGAGGCCGAGGCGTACCGCATCCTGGTCGACGATCTCGGCCTGACCCAGCACGAGCTCGCGGACCGCGTCGGCAAGCAGCGCGCGACGGTCGCGAACGCGCTGCGGCTTCTCGGGCTCCCCCCCAAGGTCCAGGACCTGGTCCGGGCGCGGCAGCTCTCGATGGGACACGCGCGTGCGCTTCTGGCGCTCGACGATGCGGCGGCGATCGTGGCGCTGGCCCAGCGGACCGTGGCGGAAGGACTCTCCGTTCGCGAGGTCGAGGCCCGCGCCAAGCGGCCGGATCCCCGGGCGGGAGCTGGACCGGCTCGCCCGGCCAAGCCCCTCGACCCCAACGTCGCGGCGGCGGAACAGGCTCTCCAGCGGGCCCTCTCGACTCGAGTCCGAATCGTCGGGACCGGAAGCTCGGGGCGGATCGAGATCCGCTACCACAGCAGCGACGAGCTCGATGGCGTCTACAAGCTGCTCATCGAAGCGGGCAGGCGGCGCGGCAACTAGCCGACATAATTGTCTGCGGCAGACAGTTTGGTCTGCTGCCGTCAAAACAGTCGGCCGCAGACATATATGTCTGCGGCAGACAATGTCGTCGGCGCGAGATCGGCGGAGTTTCAATCCTGCGATCTCGAATTCACAATCGAAAAATGGAAGGGCCCGAGAGGCTCCCTTTCGGATGGGAATTCCGTGAAAAGGTGCGGGGATCGAGGCCTGTCGGTGGGTGAGAGCTCGCGCGATTCGACCTGGCACGCGTGTCGCTGTACCGAGGCTGCGGATGCCACCGTTCCGCGCCGGAGCGGCGGTCGAAGCGCAAGGAGGGGCAGTAGATGGCCAAGTGGCGATTCAAGTCGCGGGACGGCGCGGAAGGCGCCGACATCGTCGGCTTCATCGGAGAGGGGACCGTTTTCACCGGTGAGCTGGTCCTCAAGGGCGGTGCGCGGATCGACGGCAAGGTGGTGGGACGGGTGACCGCGCCCTCGCTCCTCATCGTCGGCCCGAACGGGGTCATCGAAGCGGAGGAGCTCCACGCCACCCGCCTCACCGTGTGCGGGACCGTCAAGGGCAACCTGATCGTGGACGACCGCCTCGAGATCCAGGCCGGCGGGCGGGTGAACGGGCGCGTGATGATGAAAAGCGAGGGGCTCGTCGTCGCTCCCGGCGGCATCTTCGAAGGCGCCGTCGAATACGCCAAGCCCGTGGACGTCGAGAACGGCTCGACCGACCAGCCCGAGCGGAAGTACGGCCTCTCCCTGGCGGGCTGAACCGCACGCCTCGCTTGACCGAGCGGCGAACGCTGTGCTAACGTCCAGGCTCTTCTAAAGTCATTCGTTTCTTGTAGTTGAGCGCTGGGACGGAAACACCGGGCACGCCATCACGCCCGTGGTCCACGAGCAGGGGCGTTCATGAAGGACAGGAAGTTGGCGACGCGCTATGCGCGTGCGCTGATCGGGGCACTGCCGGACGCGGGCCTCCAGGACCGCGCCGGTGCGTTCCTCGACGGACTCGGCGACAGCATCGAGGGGGATGCCGCGCTGCGCGCCTTCCTCTTCGATCCCGCGGTCAGCACCCCGAAGAAGGTGGAAGCGCTCCGGGCCGTGGTGAGGGTCCAGGGCGCGCCCGAGCTCCTGGGCTCCTTCCTCGAGACGGTCGCGGCCCACGGCCGCCTGGCCAACCTTCCATCCATCGCCGAGGTCTTCAGGGACGAGCGCGAGCGATCCCAGGGGGTTGTCAGCGCGACGATGACCGCGGCGGCTCCCGTTCCCGCCGACCTCCGAGCGCGGGTGCAGGCCGCGCTCGAGAAGCTCTCCGGCAAGAAGGTCAACCTCGAGATCGACGTCGATCCCTCGCTCCTGGGCGGGGCCGTATCGAAGATCGGCTCGATGGTCTACGACGGATCGATCAAGACCCAGCTCGCCCGCCTGAGGGCGCGGCTGGGGGAGGAGTAGGGGCGCGATGGAGATCAAGGTCGACGAGATCAGCAAGATCATCCGGCAGCAGATCGAGGGGTTCGACCGGGTCACGGATCAAGCCGAGGTCGGCACGATCATCTCGGTCGGCGACGGCATCGCGCGGATCTACGGTCTCGAGAAGGCCATGTCGGGCGAGCTGCTCGAGCTTCCGCACGGCGTGATGGCCATGGTGCTCAACCTCGAAGAGGACAGCGTCGGCGCCGTCCTCTTCGGCGAGACCGACCTCATCAAGGAAGGGGACCAGGTA
>JBGQLU010000136.1:0-9767 GCA_041500265.1 Acidobacteriota bacterium
ATTCCCCTTGCGGACGAGGAAGACGATCGTCGAGGTATAGGGGGCGCTGTTGTCCGGGAAGCGCTTCTGCCAATCGGCGGACAAAAGCCCCGCCTTCGCGATCGCATCGACGTCGTAGGCGAGCGCGAGGGTCACCACGTCCGCCTCGAGCCCGTCGATCACGGCGCGCGCCTGCTTCCCGGAGCCCCCATGCGACTGCTGGATCGTGACGGTCTGACCGGTCTTCGCCTTCCACTGCGCGGCGAACGCCGCGTTCACGTCCTGGTAGAGCTCGCGCGTCGGGTCGTAGGAGACGTTGAGGATGGTCGGGCCCCCCGCACGCGCGGCGCCGGGGGCGGCCAGAGCGGCGAGCACGACGGGAACGAGCGATCGAAGGAGCGGGCGGATCATCGGAGGGTCCTCCGTTCAGGGCTCGGTGTCGAGATGGCGGACGACGAGGAGCGGGCGGTCGAGGTCGGCGAGGAGCCCCGCCACCGGGCCACCGGCGGGGAGCGCGCCGCCCGCGGCCTCGATCGGAGAGCCGACGACGATCATGTCGTAGTGTCCTTCGCCCGCCTCGGCGCGGATCGATTCCTCTACGGTCCCCTCCCGAAGCCGCGTCCGGGCCGCGACCCCGAGTGGCGCCAAGGTGCGGGCGCAGGCGGCCAGGTGGCGCTCCACCAGGGGCCGCGACGAGGGATCGCCCACCGGGAGGACCGACAGAATGGTCACTTCCGCGCCGAGATGCCGCGCCAGACGGCCCGCGAAGCGGATTCCCTCCTTCCCCGGTTCGCCCGCGGCCGAGCAGATGAGCACGCGCTTGGGGGCCGTGGACCCCGCCGGGACGACCAACGCGTGGTGGCGGCCGTGCGCGAGGATCGCCGCGGCGACGGTGGCCGCGGACTTCGTCCCCGCCCCCGCGACGACGAGGTCGGGGAGCGCCCGCTCGCTTTCGATGCGGACCGCCTCTTCCAATCCCTCCGGCGAACGCCGGACCTCCGCTCCGGCCTCCGCCGCCGGGCCGTCCCCCTCGCCGCAGCGCAGCACGATCGGACGCGCATGAGCCGCCTTCGCGAGCGCCAGCCCCAGCGCCAGAGCCTGCGCTCCCGTGACAGGACCGTCGTCGACCAGAAGGAACCCGATCCCGGGATGGGCGAGCGTGTGGACCCGGCGCACGCCCACCCATGCGGCGTCTCCCGGGCCGAGCGGGAACCGGCGGGCCTGGGACTGCGAACGGACCGCTTCGACCACGACCGAATCCTCCCCGAACGGCGCCGCCGGGGCCAGCGTGCGGACGCCGCGCAGCGGCAAGCGCACGCGCAACCGCTCGATCGGCCCGAGGAACGACCGGCTCTCGACGACCCCCGCTCCCAGGCTCGGCCAGCGCAGCGCGTCCTGGGTGGTCTTCACGGCGACGTCCTCCGGCCGGAACAGCACCTGCACGCGGCTGGCGTCGCCCGAGGCTTCGGACGACGAGCCGACGGGGATCTCGATGTCGGCGACGCGCACCCCTCGTTCGACGACCTGCCCCACGACGAGGTTCGCGCTCCCGAGAAACGTCGCCGTGAACTCCGTGCGCGGGTGGAGGTAGACCTCTCGCGGCGTTCCGTGCTCGAGGAGCCGCCCCCGGTCCACGACCGCGATCCGGTCCGCCAGCTCGAACGCCTCCTCCTGGTCGTGGGTCACGAAGACCGTCGTCATCGACAGGCCGCGTTGGATCTCGCGCACCGTGCGGCGAAGGTCGGCCCGGATCCGCGCGTCGAGCGCTCCGAAAGGCTCGTCCAGGAGAAGCACGGCGGGCTTGTGCGCGAGCGCGCGCGCGAGCGCCACGCGCTGCTGCTGTCCTCCCGAAAGCTGCCACGGCCGGCGGCCGCCCAGGCCGGACAGACCGACCATCTCGAGCAGCTCGTCGCGGCGCCGGGCGCGCGTCGCGCGGTCGATCCTGCGGACGCGGAGGGCGAATTCGACGTTCTCCGCGACGGTCATGTGGCGGAAGAGGGCGTAGTGCTGGAAGACGAATCCGATGCCGCGCTTTTGAGGGGAGAACCGCGTCACGTCCTGGCCGGCCAGGAAGACGCGGCCGGCGTCGGGATCGGTCAGGCCGGCGACGATCCGCAGGATCGTGCTCTTTCCGCTCCCGCTCGGACCGAGGAGAACGCACAACTCCCCCGGCGCGACCGACAGCGAGACGTCGCGAACGACGGCGGCGTCGCCGTAGCGCTTGGTGACGTGCTCGAGCGTGATCGACATGCCGATCCCTTGGAATCCGCCCCGGCGGAGGGGAAAGCTACTCCCTGCGCCGGTCGCACGGCGGTGATCGGCCGGTGACAGGCTTGCTACCAGGGCAGGTCGGGCGGCTCAGGCGATCGCCGGATCCTCCACGACGACGCGATTCTTGCCCGCTTTCTTGGCCGCGTAGAGGGCGCGGTCGGCGGCGGCGACCAAGCGGTCGGGAGAGGGGAGGGCGTTCGCCGAGGGAACGGTCGCCACCCCGGCGCTCACGGTGACCCGCATCGGCCGGTCCCCCTCGAGGAAGACGAATTCCTCGACGGCGCGGCGGATGCGTTCGGCGACGCGGGCGGCCCGCTCACCCGGCGTGTGCGGGAGGATGAGCGCGAACTCCTCCCCGCCGTAACGGGAGGCCACGTCCGTCGCGCGCGCCCCCCCCGTGACCAAGGTCGCGAACTCGCGGAGCACCCGGTCCCCCGCGGGGTGGCCGCACGAATCGTTGACCCGCTTGAAGTCGTCGAGATCGAGCATGACCACCGACAGGGGGGTCTCGTAGCGCGCGCTCCGGAGCCATTCGTCGTGGAGCTTCGCCCTGAAGGCCCGGTAGTTCGCGAGCCCCGTCATCTCGTCCACGGTCGCGAGCTCCTCGAGCTGGGCGTTGCTGGCCAGGAGCTCCTTGTTCGTCGACTCGAGGGTCAAGTAGAGGGCCCGCTTGTGGAGCATCGCGCGAATGCGCGCGTCCACCTCCTCGAATTCGAACGGCTTGACCACGTAATCGTCGATCCCGGCCGCGAACCCTTCGCGCTTGGTCGTCGCCTCCCGCTTCGCCGAAAGCAGGATGACCGGGATCCCGCTCGTCCTGGGATCGGACTTGAGGCGGCGCGACGCGTCGAAGCCGTTCGTGCGCGGCATCATGAGGTCCATCAGGATGATGTCGGGGCGCTCCGAGCCCGCCCGGCGCACGCCTTCGTCGCCGTCGGCGGCTTCGAGGATCTCGAACGGCTGGCCGCGGTACCAGTCCCTCACCAGACGGGCCGTCGTCGGGTCATCGTCGACCACCAGGATCTTGGTCGTAGCTTGGATCGTCACGGTCGGCGCCCCACCCGTGGCCAAGGTAACGTCCCGCCCTCTCGAGGTCCAGCGGCCCCCCGGTTCAGTCCATCTGCTTCCGGAGGAACGCCGGCACGTCCAGGTCGTCCTTCAGTTTACTGAAGTTCGGGGCGAACCCCTGGTCGGCGGCGTCGATTTCCGGCTCGCCCCCTTTTCCGCGTCGGAAGAACCCACGGGTGGGGCGGCCCGGAACGGCGTCCTCCTGCGGATCGGGGGCGGGGAGCCTCTCGCCGGACCGGTACGTCGCGAGGGCGGGGGCGCCCGCCCGAATGTCCTCCCTGCTGAACCCGGTCGCGATCACCGTGACCTTGACCCGGCCCTGCATCGCCCGGTCGATCACCGTTCCGAAGATGATGTTCGCGTCCGGATCCGAGGCCTCCTGGATGATGTTCGCCGCCTCGGAGACCTCGTGAAGCGTCATGTCCTCCCCGCCGGTGATGTTGATCAGGACGCCCCGCGCCCCGTGGATCGAGGTGTCCTCGAGCAGAGGAGACGAGATCGCGCGCTGGGCGGCTTCCACCGCGCGGTGCTCTCCCTCGGCGGTTCCCGTGCCCATCAGCGCCATCCCCATCCCCGACATGATCGTCTTCACGTCGGCGAAATCCAGGTTGATCTCCCCGGGCACGGTGATGAGGTCCGAGATCCCCTGAACCGCCTGGCGGAGGATGTCGTCGGCCATCATGAACGCCTCGGCCAGGGGCGTTCCCTTTTCCACGGTGTGGAGGAGCTTGTCGTTCGGGATCGTGATCACCGTATCGACGACCTGGCGCAGCGCCGCCAGGCCTTCGTCCGCCTGCATCCGGCGGCGGCGCCCCTCGAACGCGAACGGCTTCGTGACCACGGCCACCACGAGCGCGCCGGATTCGCGGGCGATCTGCGCGATCACCGGCGCCGCTCCCGTTCCGGTCCCGCCCCCCAGGCCTGAGGTGACGAAGACCATGTCGGCCCCCTCGAGCGCCTGCCCGATCGCGTCCTTGTCCTCGACCGCGGCGCTCTTGCCGATCTCGGGATTCGCCCCGGCTCCCAGGCCCTTGGTCAGCTTCAGGCCGAGTTGGAGCTTCAACACGGCCCGGTTCGACCGCAGCGCTTGGCAGTCGGTGTTCGCGGCGAGGAATTCGACCCCGGCGACGCTGGCGGCGATCATCCGGTTCACGGCGTTGCCGCCGCCGCCCCCCACGCCGATGACCCGGATCCGGGCCGAGGGTGGACCGGAGTCTTCGATCCGCACCTTCACGGACTTCTTCTTGGGGGCGTCGTCGTCCATCGTGATCATCGCGATCTCCTCGTGGGCCGTCGGGTCGTCAGAACATGTCCGCGAAGAACGTGCGGACGCGGTGACCGAGCTTCAGGAACATCCCCGTCGAGACGGAGAACCGGTTGGGATCCGGGGCGCGATGCCTCGCCGAGTAGAGCGCGAGGCCGACCGCGGTCGCGTAGTGCGGGCCCGAGGCCCGCTCGGCGAGGCCACCGATGCCGGCGGGCGCGCCGAGCCGCACGGGAAGGTCGAAGATCTGCTCCGCGACCTCCGTCATGCCGGGAAGGAGGCCGCCGCCCCCGGTCAGGACGACCCCCGCGTTGAGCAGCTTCTCGAATCCGGCGCGGCCGACCTCCTCGTGGATCAGCGTGAAGATCTCCTCGGCGCGAGGCTGGAGGATCTCCGCCATGACCTGACGGGAAAGCATGCGCGGCTTGCGGCCGCCCACCGAGGGGACCTCGATCGCCTCTTCCCCTTCGACGAGCGTGGCGAGCGAGCAGCCGAACTTCTTCTTCAGGCGCTCCGCGTCCGGAATGGGCGTGCGCAGCCCGACGGCCAGGTCGTTGGTGAAGTGGTCGCCCCCGGCCGGCAGGACCGCGGTGTGCCAGATCGACCCTTTCTCGAAGATCGCGAGATCGGTCGTGCCGCCGCCGACGTCGATAAGCGCGACGCCCAGGTCCTTCTCGTCGGTCGTGAGCACCGATTCCGACGCCGCAAGCTGCTCCAGAACCGTGTCCCGCACCTCGATCCCCGCCCGGTTGACGCACGTCACGAGGTTCTGGATCGAGGTCGTGGCGGCGGTCACGATGTGGACGTTGGCCTCGAGGCGCGATCCGGTCATCCCGATCGGCTGCGTGATCCCACCCTGGTCGTCCAGCACGAACTCCTGCGGGAGAACGTGGAGGATCTCGCGGTCCTGCGGGATCGAGACCGCGCGCGCCGCGTCCATCACGCGCTTCAGGTCGTCTCGGGAGGCGGTGCGCTCCTTTCCGGAGATGGCGATGACCCCCCGGCTGTTGAACGACCGGATGTGGCCTCCCGCGATGCCCACGGTCGCCGAATCGACGGCCACGCCGGCCATCATCTCGGCCTCCTCGACGCAGGACTTGATCGCGTCGACCGTCGCGTCGAGATTGACCACGACCCCCTTCCGGAGGCCGCGCGACGGCGCGGCGCCGAGCCCGACGACGTCGACGGAGCCGTTCTCCTTGATCTCGGCCACGACGCAGCAGATCTTGGTCGTGCCGATGTCGAGCCCCACGATGTAGCGTTCGTTCTTCGGCATGGCTCAGTCGCTCTCCGTGAAGGACGCACCCCCGGCAGGGAGGATGGAAATTCTTCGGTTCCAGCGGAGGTCGACGGTCGAAGCGTCGCCGACCTTGCGCGCGATCAGGCCGCGCAGCGCGAGGTAGTCGTCCAGGTTGCGGTCGACGTCCTTGGCGTCCAGGAGCAGGCGCGGTCCGCCGTCGACCCGCGTGACGACGACGCGGTCGGGGCGGGAGAGATCGAGCTCGGAGATCCCGGCGTACCAGACCGGATGGGTCGCGGAGAGGCGCCCCAGGAGCGCGACTCCGGCCGCGAGCGCTCCCTCGAGCGCTTTGCCTTGGTACGCGTCCAGACCGGTCAGGATCGGGAGGTCGAACGGGAGGTCCGGGCCCACCGGCCCCATCACGAATCCGCCGTCGTCCACGACGTAGACGTCGCCCCGGACGACGGCGAGCGCTCCGGGGACCCTCTCGACCACCTTGACCCGCAGCGTGCCCGGCAGGATCCGCTTCACCGTCGCTTCCTTGACCCACGGATTCCGGGTCGCGGCCGATGCCACCTCGTCGAGCGAGACCTCGAGGAGATTGCGCCCGACGAACGCCTTCAGCGCGGCCCGCACGGCCGCCGGCGTCGTGCGGACCGTGCCCTCGACGAAGATGTCCCGCACCGCGAGCTCCCGCGACACCATGAAATGGCGCACGACGCCGGCGCCGGAGACGACGAGCACCGCCCCGACCGCGAGGTTGGCGGCGAGGATTCCCGCCCAACGGACCAGCGTGCGAGTGCGCCGCGCCTTACGCACGTGCCGGTTGACCCGGCGGCGCCAGTAGCGCCGGTCGGGCTCCTGAAGCGGCCGGCCCTCCTCGATCAACGCGCGCTCCTTCCCCGCGGCGCCGCCGCCTTCTCGGCCGACTTCAGGCCGAGGAACGCATCGCCGATCTTTCCGACGTCGCCGGCCCCGAGCGTGATCACGAGGTCTCCGGGCCGGACGGTCAGCCGCAACATTCCCGGAATCCGCTCCGCCTTCGGCGCGTAGGTCACCGACGGATGCCCGTGGCGCAGGAGCGCGTCCGCGACCGCGCGGCCGTCCACCCCCGGGATCGGCCCCTCGCCCGCCGCGTAGACGTCCGTGACGATCACGTGGTCGGCGAGCACGAACGCCCGCCCGAACTCCTCGAGCAAGGCTCGCGTCCGGCTGAACCGGTGAGGCTGGAAGACGACCACCGTGCGCGCGCCGAATCCCTCGCGCGCCGCCTGAAGCGTCGCCTGGATCTCGGTCGGATGGTGGCCGTAGTCGTCCACGATCTTCGCCCCGAAGGCCTCGCCCTTGAACTGGAAGCGGCGGTCCACCGCGCGGAACCGCGCGAGGGCCCTGGCGATCTTGGCGAACGGGATGTCCAACTCGAGCCCGACCGCGACGGCGGCCAAGGCGTTGTACACGGAGTGGCGTCCCGGGACACGCAAGGTCACCGGCCCGAGCCGCTCGCCCGCACACCTTACCACGGCACGCACGCCGAAGCCCTCGGCGACGACGTCGGTGGCGGTCAAGTCCGCGTCGCTCGAGAGCCCGTAGGTGACGATCTTCCGGTCGACGCGAGGCAGGATCGCCCTCAGGTTCGGCTCGTCGAGGCACACGACGGCGGCGCCGTAGAACGGCACGCGCGAGAGGAACTGAACGAAGGCGTCCTGGATCTCGCCGAGGTCGCGGTAGTGGTCCAGGTGCTCGCGGTCGATGTTGGTGACGACCGCGATCGTCGGCTTCATCTTGAGGAACGAGCCGTCGGATTCGTCGGCCTCCGCGACCATGAACTCCCCCCTGCCGACCTTCGCGCCGGAGCGGAGGGACTTCACGCGGCCGCCGATGACGACCGTCGGGTCGAGCCCGCCCGCGGACAAGACGGCGGCGATCATCGCGGTCGTGGAGGTCTTGCCGTGGGCCCCCGCCACCGCGATCCCGTACTTCAGCCGCATGAGCTCGGCGAGCATCTCCGCGCGGGGAATCACCGGGATGTGCCGGCGCCGCGCCTCGACGACCTCGGCGTTGTCCGGCTTGACCGCCGAGGAAACCACCACCACGTCGGCTCCGGCGACGTTGTCGGCCCGGTGGCCGCGGAAGACCGCCGCGCCCGCGCGCTTGAGGCGGCGGGTGGCGTCGGACGAGACGAGGTCGGACCCGCTGACGCGGTAGCGGAGGTTGACGAGCACCTCGGCGATTCCGCTCATCCCGGTCCCGCCGATCCCGACGAAATGGATCCGCCGCGCCTTACGGAACATCGCGGGGCTCCTTTCGCGCGACGAGCGCGTCGACGACGTCGGCGATGCGAAGGGCGGCGTCGGGGCGGGCGAGGCGCCGGGCGGCCGCGGCCATGCGTAGGCGTTCGGCGCGGTCGTCCCCCAGGCGGGCGATCGTGCGCGCGAGCGCCGGGCCGTCCAGCTCGCCGTCGCCGATCACGATCGCGGCGCCCGCGTCCCGGACGGCCTCGGCGTTCAAACGCTGGTGGTCGTCGGCCGCGTACGGGAAGGGCACGAGGATCGACGGCCGCCCGGCGGCGGCGAGCTCCGAGAGCGTCGTGGCCCCCGCGCGGCAGACGACGAGGTCGGCGGCCGCGATCCGGATCGGCATGTCGTCGAGGAACGGCCGCACGTCCGCCTGGAGCGAGGGGTGGGCGGTGTAGGCGGCCGCCACCGCGGCATGGGCCTCGGGTCCCGTCTGGTGGACGATCGCCGGGGGAGGGCTCATCGCCGCCAAGGCCGGGAGCGCCTCGGTCATCGCCCGGTTGATCGAGCGCGCGCCGCGGCTCCCGCCGAAGGCAAGGAGCGCCAGCCGCGGTCCACCCGGAGGCGGGCCGATCGATGCGAACTCACGGCGAACCGGGTTCCCCGTGACGATGCCGTTCCCGCCCAGCCTCGCGCGCGAGGCCTCCGACGGGACGCACACGGCGTCCGCGCGCGGCGCGAGCCAACGATTCGTCGCGCCCGGGAAGTGGTTCTGCTCCATCAGCATCATCGGGATCCGGAGCATCCAGGCGGCGAGAGCCGCCGGGCCGGAGGCGTAACCCCCGACGCCGACGACCAGCGCCGGCCGGCGAGCGGCGAAGGAGACGAGGCATCGGAGGACGGCAAGCCCCGCCGAGGCCGCGGCCACGGCACGAGCGGGCAGGCTCGCCCCCTTGAGGCCCGACAGCGGCAGGGTGCGAAGCGGGTATCCGGCCCGGGGAACCAGGCGCGTTTCGAGCCCGCGGCGTCCGCCGAAGAACTCGATCGCGGCCTCCGGGTGCCGGCGGCGCAGCTCGTCCGCGACGGCGAGCGCAGGGAACAGGTGGCCTCCCGTCCCTCCCCCGGCGAACACGATGTACGGATCCTTCGCCACACCACCGCCTCGGCCTTCAGTTCGAATGCTGGGACACGTTGAGAATCAGCCCCACGACCGCGAACGACGCGATCAGCGACGACCCTCCGTAGCTGACGAACGGGAACGGGAGGCCCTTCGTGGGGAGCAACCCCACGCAAACCCCCATGTGGATCAACGATTGGAGGACGATCAGGCTCGTGCCGCCCAGCGCCACGTAGAACGCGAAGCGATCGGGAGCCGAAACGGCGGCGCGCAGGCCGCGCCAGAAGAGCAGGGCGACTCCTGCGAGGAGGAGCGACGTGCCCACGAGGCCGAGCTCCTCGCCGACGACGGAGAAGATGAAGTCGGTGTGAGCCGCCGGCAGGAAGAAGGCCTTCTGCTGCCCCTGGCCGAACCCCACGCCGCCGAGTCCTCCGCTTCCGACCGCGAGCAGGGACTGCGCCAGCTGGAACCCCGCGCCCTGTGTGTTGGCGCCCGGGTCGAGGAACGTCTTGATGCGCTGCAACCGGTATGGCTGCGCCAGGATCGCGGCGGCCACGAAGAGGACGCCCAGCCCCGCCGCCGCGCCGATCGACC
>JBGQLU010000137.1:0-9660 GCA_041500265.1 Acidobacteriota bacterium
CGTTGGCCGGAGTGCAGGGGGCCCGGGCCGCCGACGCGAAGGCCGCGTCCTCGTCCGAGTCCACCCGTCCCCCGAAGAACCTGAAGCTGGTCGGGGACCACTGGACGCCGTGGGACCCCCCCCAGGCGACCGCGGACTCGTACACCATCGTCAAGGGGGACAACTTCTGGGACCTCTCCGGCAAGTGGCTCGGAAACTCGTACCTGTGGCCCCAGGTCTGGGACCAGAATCGCTACGTCCTGGACAGCCACTGGATCTACCCGGGTGACCCTCTGATGGTGCCGGCCAAGCCCAACGTCGTGCCGCCCGAGGGGCCGCCTCCGTCGGCCGAGCAGCCCCCGCCGCCGCAGCAGCCCGAGGACAACGCCGCCGCCACCGCGGCCGCCCCTCCCGTCGAAGCGCCACGTCCCGCCGCCGCTCCGAAGCCGGCGATGATTCAGCTCGCCGACGCCCATGACCTCTACTGCTCGGGGTGGATCGAGCCCAAGCACGATCCCGCGGCCCTCGTCATCGCCGGAGCCGAGCTCGAGAAGGTCGGGAACGCGACGCAGGACGTCCTCTACCTCAATCAGGGGCGGAATCAGGGTGTCAACGCCGGCAACGAGTACCTGAGCGTGCGGCCCGATCACAAGGTCGTGCACCCCAGGACCTCCGAAAAGTTGGGTGTGTTCGTGCAGCGCATCGGGCACCTGCGGGTGCTCTGCGCGCAGGACGACACGGCGATCGCCGTCGTGCTCTCCGCGTGTGAGGACGTGCGTGTCGGGGACGAGCTCCTCCCCTGGAAGGACATGCAGGGGCCCGCGATGGAGAAGCTCCCTGCGGTCGACCGCTGCATGCAGCCGTCGGGACTGGCCCAGGGGTACGTCGTCGACGGCGGCTCGGACCGGCTTCACGCCGCCGGAGCGGGGCACGTGGTCAACAGCGACATCGGCGCCGCGGCGGGGATCCGCCCCGGATCGATTCTGACGATCTACTCGGACAACGGCGATCTTCCCAGGAAGGTCCTTGGGGAAGGCGTGGTCCTGACCGTGGACGGTGACACTTCGGCGGTGAAGATCGTTCAGAGCGCGCGCGAGGTTCACCCCGGCGACCGCGTCGAGGTGCTCCAGCAGTAGTCCGCGGGTGCGGGCTTCAGATCTCGCGGAGCTTGTTCTTGATCAGGAGGAGCTCGAACGCGAGACCGGCCTTCGCCGCCACGCGGCGCATCGCAGGGATGTCCGGCCGCGCCATCGGGCCGTCGTCGGCGTCGAGGTAGAGCAGGGCGACCGTCCGGTCCTTGACGACGATCGGCAGCAGCATCACGTTGACCGGCAACCGGCCGCCCAACGCCGTGTAGAGGTCCCGATTCGCCGGGAAGGCCGGGACGACGCCGAAGTAGAAGTCGCGGCTCTGCAGGGCGGTGTCGAAGATCGTCCCCGACGCGAGCGGGACGCTCACCCCCTTGAGGCGCGCCGTCTCGAACGCGCGCCCGTGGCCGGCGATCCCTCGAACGGCGTCCTTTCCCACCGCGAACAACCCGACGCGCAGCCCCCGTTCCCGGAAGAACGCGAACAGCGCCGCGGCGATGTCGTCCCGTTCCAGGGCGGCGGCGAGCGCGTCCGCCAGCGCCACCATCGGCGCGTCCCCGGCGGGCTCCGCCGCCGGAGGCCCGCCTCCCGCGCTCGCCGGCGCTACGGCCTCCGCCGCGCTCCGTGACGGCGCGGGGTCGGCCGCCCACTCCGGCCGCCTGAGATCGTAGTCGTCGAGGCTCGGCTCGGCGTCCAGGGGCCGTCCGTCCAGGCCGACCTCCGGTTCCTCGGGGGACGCCGCCGGCGCGGCCTCGTCGTCGCGCTCCGGCCGGACCCGCGGTTGTGGCCCGGTGCCGGGGGCGAGCGAGATCCCCTTGGTTCCCTCGAACCGCATCCGGTAGTGCCGCTCCAGGGCTTGGTAGAGCCTCGGCTCGGTCGAGATCCAGGGCTCGACCACGTGGCCGGTCGCCGCCTGGATCTCGCGGGCGGCCACGCCGTCGCCGGGGTTGAGCGTGGCGACGCGCAGGCGTCCGGCCTCGAGCCGGAACGGGCAGACGCGGAAGCGCTCGACCAATCGCTCCGGGATAGCGTCGAGCGAGGCCTGGGACGCGGCGCGTAGATGCTGCCACGACGCGAACGGGACCCCGGAGACCTCGGTCAGCGCCTCGCCGAGAACGGCTTCGCTGACGTAGCCGAGCTTCAGCAGGTGCGATTCGAGCTGTCCCCCGAAGAAACCCTGGGTCCGGCGCGCCTCATCGATCTGCGCGCGGGTGACCCACCCGTGCTCCAGGAGATACTCCGCGACGCTTGGACCGATCACCGGCGCTGCCGTCCGTATCCGGTCCGGGGTCAGCGACCGCCGCCGGGGCCGCCCGAGCCGTGACCGCCGGGCCCGCCCGGCCCGCGCCCGCCGCCGCGCCCGCCCCGAGGACGCTCGCCGCCGCGGCGGCCGTCGCCCACCGCCGCCGGCTCGTCCGACGTCTCGCCGCGCTGCTCGCGGAGAACGGCCTTGCGCGAGAGCCGGACGCGCCCTTGGCCGTCGATCTCGATGACCTTCACGAGGACCTCTTGGCCTTCGTCGAGCACGTCCCGGACCTCGTTGATGCGGTGCTCCTCGATCTCCGAGATGTGCAGGAGCCCTTCCACGCCCGGGAGGATCTCGACGAAAGCCCCGAACGCGACCACCCGGACGACCTTGCCGACGTAGGTCTTGCCGAGCTCCGCCTCCGCGGTGAGCTCCTTGATGATCGCGACGGCCCGCTGCGCGGCCTGCTCGTCGGTCGATGCGATGTCCACGCGGCCGTCGTCGTGCACCTCGATCTTGCAACCGGTGCGCTCGACGATCGACCGGATCGTCTTGCCGCCCTGGCCGATCACGTCGCGGATCTTCTCCTTGTTGATCTGGATCGTGATGATCCGCGGAGCGTATTGCGAGATCGACGTCCGCGGGGCGCCGAGGGCGGCGTTCATCGTGTCGAGGATCGCGAGGCGCGCGCTCTTCGCCTGAGCCAGCGCGGACCGCATGATCTCGGCGGTGATCCCGGTGATCTTGATGTCCATCTGGAGCCCGGTGATCCCGTTCGCCGACCCTGCGACCTTGAAATCCATATCGCCGTGGTGGTCCTCGGCGCCGGCGATGTCGGTCAGCACGGCAAATTTATCGCCGGACTTGACGAGGCCCATCGCGATTCCCGCGACCGGGGCCTTCTGGGGGACCCCCGCGTCGAGGAGCGCCAAGGACCCGCCGCAGATCGACGCCATCGACGACGACCCGTTCGATTCGAGGATGTCCGACACGATGCGGATCGTGTATGGCCACTCCTCCTCCTTCGGGACGAGCGGGAGGAGCGAGCGCTCCGCCAGCGCTCCGTGGCCGATCTCACGACGGCCGGGTCCCCGGAGGAACTTCACCTCGCCGACCGAGAACGGCGGGAAGTTGTAGTGGAGCATGAAGCGGCGGAGAGACTCCCCCTCGATCCAATCGATCTTCTGCGCGTCGGCGGAGGTGCCGAGCGTCACGGTCACGAGCGCCTGGGTTTCGCCGCGCGTGAAGAGCGCGGACCCGTGCGTGCGCGGCAGGACGCCGACCTCGCACGTGATCTCGCGGATCTCGTCGAAGCGGCGGCCGTCCAGGCGCACGCCGCGCAGGAGGATCTCCTCGTGGAGGATCTCGTCCTGGAGGTCGTGCCAGAGCGACGCGGCGAACGCCTTGACGCCGGGCTCGTCGGCCGAGAAGGTGGCGAGCATCTCTTTCTTGAGCTCGTCGACTGCGGCGTAGCTCTTCAATTTGCCCTTGATCCGCATCGCCTCGGCGAGCCTGGCCTTCCACGCCGACGAGACGCGCTCGCGGACCCCCTTTGGCTCGACCTTCTCGGGAATCGGGCGCTTCGGATTGCCGACCTCGGCGGCGAGGGCGTCCTGCGCGGCGACGATGCGCTTGATCGCGTCGTGCCCGCGCGTGATCGCCTCCAGCATCTCGGCTTCGGACACCTCGTTCGCCCCGGCTTCGACCATGACGACGGCATCCGCCGATCCCGCGACGACGAGATCGAGCCGGCTCGACTCGAGCTCGGCGTAGGTCGGGTTGATCAAGTACCGGCCGTCCGGCGCCAATCCCACCCGCACCGCCGCGACCGAGTGCGGGAAGGGGATGTCCGACACCGCGAGCGCGAACGAGGCGCCGGTCAGGGCCAGGACGTCCGGATCGTTGATCTGGTCGGCGGAGAGGACGAGCGCGATGACCTGGGTTTCGCACGCCCAGCCGCTCGGGAAGAGCGGCCGCAGCGGCCGGTCGATGAACCGCGACGTCAGGACCTCTTTCTCGTTCGGACGTCCCTCGCGGCGGAAGAAGCCTCCGGGGATCTTTCCGGCGGCGTAAGTGTTCTCGCGATAGTCCACGGTCAGGGGAAGGAAGTCGACCCCCTCCCGCGGCGACTTCGCGGCGCAGGCCGTCACCAGGACGACCGTGTCACCGCAGCGGACGGTCACCGACCCGTCGGCCTGCTTGGCCATCTTGCCCGTCTCGACGATGAGGGTGTTCCCTCCGACTTCGATCTCTTTCCTGCGAATCAACGTCGTGTCTCCTGCGGCGCCCGCGTCTCGGTCGTGGTGTCTCCGCGCCGTGCGCGGTCCGAGGGCGGGAGAGGCCCCTTCGGCCTCTTGGTTCTCATCTCTCGTCGTTTTGTCCGGTGGGTGAAGGGGCCTTCCGGCCCCCGGCCGCGGGCGGCACGCGGCATCCACCGCCTCGGGGAGGCGGTGACGGGGCGAGACGGCGGCTCGTGCGGAATCCTACTTGCGGATGCCGAGGCGGCCGATGATGCGCTGGTAGCGTTCAAAGTCCTTGCGTTTGAGGTAGTCGAGGAGGCGGCGGCGCTTGCCGACCATCTTCATGAGACCGAGCCGCGAGTGATAGTCCTTCGCGTGCGTCCGGAAGTGCTCGGTCAGGTGCTCGATGCGCTGGGTCAGGAGGGCGACCTGGACTTCAGGGGAGCCCGTGTCGGTCTCGTGAGTTCGGTAGTCCTTGATCAGCTCGTTCTTGCCGGCGGCAACGGTCGCCACGAGTCGTCCTCCTCCGGAGCCGCCGTCAGGTGCGGTCGGCCCAGATCCGCGTATGCTCAGTTCCCGAGCGGGAAAACGGGCAAACGCTATCACACGGCCCCCTCTTGGGCAACATCCGCCGGTGCCAGGACGACCCGCGGGCGCACCCAATCCCCGTCGACGGCGCCGATTCCGAGGATCGCGCCCGACCGGTCCCGCACCGCCACGGAACCGGACGCCACAGGGCCCGGCCCGCGGGGCACCGGCCGACCCGCCGCGAACAGACGCCGGTCGTCCTCGGTCGCGATCGTGAGCTCGGAGACGGCCAGCGGCATCGCCGAGAGCGGGATCATGGCGGCGCGAAGGAGGTCTCCGGGTGGGGCGCCGGAGACCAGGAGCGGAACGGCGCGATCGACCGTCAGAGGGCCGATCGCCGTGCGGCGCAGTGTCAGGACGACGGCGCCGCAGCCGAGCGCGGCCCCGAGGTCCCGCGCGAGCGAGCGGACGTAGGTTCCCGCCGAGACGACCGTTTCGAACGCCACGATCGACGGGTCGTCCGTCGGGCCGAGCTCGAAGCGATCCACGACCACCTCGGTCGCCGCGGGGACGACCGGGATCCCTCTCCTCGCGAGGCGGTACAGACGCTCTCCGCCGACCTGACGCGCCGACACCGCGGGCGGAGTCTGGAGCCCACGGCCGGTCAACCCCCAGGCGGCGGCGGCGATCGCGGCGAAGTCGGGGAGCGGACCTTCGTGCCGGGACATGACCTCGCCCGCCGCGTCGTCGGTTGCGGTCGTGATGCCCAGGCGGATCGTTCCCGCGTAGCGCTTCGGGGAGGACGGCACGAAGCGCGCGAGGCGGGTCGCGCGTCCGATCAGCAGGGCCAGGAGGCCGGTGGCCTGCGGATCGAGCGTGCCGGTGTGGCCGACCCGGCGCTCGCCGAGAGCCGCGCGCACGACGCCGACGATGTCGTGGCTCGTGGGCCCCGCCGGTTTGTCGACCAGGAGCAGCCCCTCGCCGGGGGCCCTCACTCGCGCTCGTCTGGCGCGCCTTCGCCGGGCACGTCCTCGTGGATCTTCTGGATGATCTCCTCGACCCGCGAGCCGCGCTCCAGGGTCGCGTCCGAGACGAAACGGAGCGCCGGCGTGTACCGGAGCCGGGCCCGCTGCGCCAGAGCACGGCGGAGGAAGGGCGCGGCGTGGTTCAACGCTTCCACCGCCGCGTCGCGCTCGGCTTCGGACCCGAGCCGCGAGACGAACACGCGCGCCTGCTTGAGATCGGGGGAGAGAACGACCTCGGTGAGGGTGACGAAGCCCACGCGCCGATCGCGAACCTCGTCCCGCAGGGCGTCCATGAGGACGGCCCGGATCTGTTCCGCGACCCGCTCGCCCCGTCGCCTCACAACGCCTCTTCCGCCCACCCGCCGGGGCCGCCGTCGGATCCCTCGAGGAAGTCGCGACCGGTCTCCACGAGGTTTCCGGGGATGTGGCTTTCGATCTCGCGCACGATGGCGTCGAAGAGGTTCTCGAGCCCGTCCCGCCGCGAGGCCAGGGAGGCGATCGCGAGTCCGGCCCTCTGCCACACGTCGGCGTCCTCCTCGAGCTCCAGGACCGCCACGTTGTGCCGGGAGCGGAGACGCTCCTTCACCGAGCGCACGACCTGGCGCTTGTCCTTGAGCGACCGCGATTGCGGGAGGTGGATCTCGAGCGTGAGGATGCCGATGGTCATGACCGCCCCGGAAACGACGGCCCCCCGCACCGGGTCGGCCCGGAGGAGGCCGTCGCTACAGCGTCTGGACGGCGATCTTCTCGACCTGGAAGAACTCGATGACGTCCCCTTCCTTCAGGTCGTTGAAGTTCGCGATGCCGATGCCGCACTCGAATCCGGACTTGACCTCGCTCACGTCGTCCTTGAAGCGGCGAAGCGAGCCGACCTTTCCGGTGTAGATGACGACGTTGTCGCGGATCAGGCGCACCTCGGCGCTACGCTTCAGCAATCCGTCCGTGACGTAACACCCCGCGACGACGCCGATCTTGGGCACGCGGAAGAGCTGGCGCACCTCGGCCTGCCCCAGGATCGTCTCCTTGGTGGTCGGCTCGAGGAGGCCGATCATGGCCGAGCGGATGTCGTTGACGACGTCGTAGATCACGTTGTACAGCCGGATCTCGACCTCTTCCTGCCGGGCGAGCTCCGCGGTCGCGCGGTCCGGCCGAACGTTGAACCCGACGACGATGGCGTTCGACGCCGCGGCCAGCAGCACGTCGGCCTGGCTGATCGCGCCGGTGGACGCCCTCAGGATCGACACGCGGATCTTGTCGGACGGAAGCTCGCCGACCGCCTGCTGCAAGGCCTCGAGCGAGCCCTGCACGTCCGCCTTGATGAGCACCGACATTTCCTTGACGACCCCTTCGGCGATCTCCTTGGCGAGACTCTCGAGCGTGCGCCGGGAGGACTTCGCGAGCGCCGCCGCCCGCTGCTTCTCCAGGCGGAAGCCGGCGATTTGCCGGGCCTTCCATTCGTCGGCGACCCCCTGGAACAGGTCCCCCGCGTTCGGCTCGGTCGCGAAGCCCATGACCTCGACCGGGGTCGAAGGTCCCACCGCCTCGACGCGGCGCCCGTTCTCGTCCGCCATAGCGCGGATCTTGCCGAACGCGGAGCCCGCGATGAACGGATCGCCCACCCGAAGCGTCCCGCTCTGCACCAGCACGGTCGCGACGATGCCGCGGGCGCGGTCGAGCTTGGCCTCGAGGACGACGCCGGCCCCGGGCTTGTCCACCGCCGCCTTGAGATCGGCGATGTCCGCCACGAGGAGGATCATCTCGAGGAGTTCCTCGATCCCCTGGCGCTTCTTGGCGGAGATCTCGCACGAGACCGTCTTGCCCCCGTACTCCTCGACGAGAAGGTCGCGGTCCGCGAGCTGCTGTTTCACCCGGTCGGGGCGGGCGTCGGGCTTGTCGATCTTGTTGATCGCGACGACGATCGGAACACCCGCCGCCTTCGCGTGGTCGATCGCCTCGATCGTCTGCGGCTTGACGCCGTCGTCGGCCGCCACGACCAGGACGACGATGTCGGTCACGCGGGCGCCGCGGGCGCGCATCAGGGTGAACGCTTCATGGCCGGGCGTGTCGAGAAAGGTGATCTTGCGTCCGCGCTCCTCGACCTGGTAGGCGCCGATGTGCTGCGTGATGCCGCCGTGCTCCTGGCTGACGACGTTCGTCGTGCGGATCGCGTCCAGAAGGGACGTCTTCCCGTGGTCGACGTGGCCCATGACGGTCACGATCGGCGGACGGGGGATGAGCGTCTCCTTGGACTCCGTCGCGGTCTCTTGCGCGGTCTCCGCGGTCTCCTTCCGGACTTCGTCTTCGAACGAGATGATCGTCGCCTCGGAGCCGAAGTCCTTGGCCACGTCGATCGCCATCTGCGGATCCAGGGGCTGGTTGATATTGGCGAACACCCCCTTGGCGAGCAGCTTGGCGATCACGTCCTTCGACTTCCGGTTCAGCTTCTCGGCCAGCTCCTTGACCGTGACCGCCTCGGAGAGAGTGATCGAGGTCGGAACCGGGGGCAGGTCGGGCTTCGGCTTCGCCGAGGGCGGGGGAGCGTCTTGTCCGCGGGAACGCCCGCGGCGAGCCTCGCGCTCCGCCGGACCGGGGGCCGGCCGGCCTCCCGCCGGACGACCGGGAGCGGGCGGAGCCGTCCGAGGGGGAACGCCGGCCGGGGCGGGCCGAGCCGTCTCCGCCACGCGCGGCGGAGGGTAGGGCGGGCGAGCGGGCGCGCCGGGGCGCGCTCCGTAGGCGCCGGCGCCCATCGGACGGGGCGGGACCATCTTCGGGATCGTTCGCTTGGCGGCGAACAACCGGGGACGCGGCGGCCCCAGAGGTGGCAGCGGAGCGGTCGCCGCCGCGGCGACCGCGGACGGCGGCACCACGGTGGTCGGGATGGAGGGCGCGGGGGGTGCCGGCGCGGGGTCGGCACCAGGCGCCGATCCCTCGCTCGTCGCCGCGACCGCAGCCTGCGGCGCCTCGGCGGGCGGAGCCTGCGCGACGGCCGGCTCGACGGCCTCGGGATGGAGCTCGGGTTCGGGAGCCTCGCGGGGGGTCACCGCTGCAGCCTGCTCGGTCTCGGCGGCGGCGGATGTTACGGCGGCTTCGACGGGGACCGCTTCGTCCCCCCTGCGCTCGTCGATCAGACGCTTCTTTTCCTGCGCCAGGGCGACGGTCAGGCGCTCGCGAACGATGTTCGCCGTGCCCTCGTCCAACGGGCTGAGATCCGAGCGGACCTCCCGCCCGATCCGGTCGAGCAGCTCCAGGATCAGAGCGCTCGGGACTTCGAGCTCCTTCGCGAGCTGGTAAACGCGTACACCCGGCATGCCGTCTCCCGTGAAAGGCTACGTCTCGGTCGTTTCGGTCGGAGGCGCCACCGCTTCGGCGTCGCCGGGCTCACCCTCGGCTGCGGGCACCGCCTCCTCGGATTCGAGCTCCTGCGCTCGCGCCTCGAGCGCTTGCTCGGCGGCATCGTGGATCTCGATCGCTTCGTCCTCGCTGATGCCGTCGATCGACGTGAGGTCCTCGAGCGAGGCGAGGCAGATCTCCTCGATGCTGCGGAATCCCGCGTC
>JBGQLU010000138.1:0-9610 GCA_041500265.1 Acidobacteriota bacterium
ACACGCTCGGTGATCACCTGGACGCCGGCCACGGCTTCGACCAGGAGGAGCGCGGAATCCGCGACGGCGAGGCCCGCCTTCGCGTCGGCGGCGAACGCCGCGTACCCCGGCGTGTCGATCAGGTTGATCTTCGTGTTCCGCCACTCGAGGTGCGCGAGCGAGGTCTGAAGGGAGATCTTGCGCGCGATCTCCTCGTCGTCGAAGTCGGTCACCGCGGTGCCGTCGTCCACGCGCCCGAGGCGGTTGACCGTCCCCGCCACGAACAGCATCGCCGAGGCGAGGGAGGTCTTGCCGCAGTCACCGTGCCCGATGAGGGCCACGTTGCGGATGTCCGGCGCGTCGTAGATCTTCATGGGAGACCCCCCGAAACGAAAGACGAAAGCATAGCATGAAGCCCCGAAAACGGGCCGATTTCCGCCCAATCGCGGCCCGCCGCCGGCTTTACGTTCTTGACCGGCGGGGGACGGGAACCTAGGTTTCGCCCCGGCTCGCCGTGCGGTCGGCGGGCGGGGGAGATCGGGCGTGATCGTCAGCTGTCCGTCCTGCGGTACTCACTACCGGCACCAGGCTCGGGCACTCCCCGTCCACGCCCGATGCGGACGCTGCGACACCGCATTCGACCGCACCGGGCTCCGCCCGTACCGGATCGTCCCCGACGCGAGCGGCGCACCCGATCCGCGCGTGGGTGCTCGGCGCGTCGCGGTGGGACGGATCGAGCCCGCCCTCGACACGCGGATCGCCGCGCACGAGCCCCCCTGGGGGTGGCGCGACCGCGCGAGCGACCCGACGCCGCTCACGGATACCTGGGACGAGACCGAGGCGCTGCCGCCGATTCCCGAGATGGCGCATGCGCCGGCGTTCGAGCCGTCGGTTCCGCCGGTCAGCGAGGACGACATTCTGGAAGAGCGGACGGACGAGGGCGCCGACGCGGCGGCCCCGGTCCCGGTCCGTCGATCGAATCCGGCGGGCGTGGGGGCGGTCGCCGCATGGACGACGTTCGGATCGGTCCTCGGAACCGGCGTAAGCTGGTCGCTCGGGAACACGACGATCACCGGCGTTCTCTTCGGAGGCCTGGTCGGCCTGACGGCCGCCTGGGGGTGGCTGCGATGGACATCTCGACCGTAGACGCGGCCCCGGCGAAGGCCGAGGCCCGCGCAGCACCGGCGAGCTGTCCGCGCTGCGGCGAGCTCTTAGGAGCGGGTCCGGTCGTCACCGCGCCGTCGTTCGGCGGCCGGACGCTGAGGCGGTGCGGCCGCTGCGGAACCCGCATCGCGACCGCCGGGGGCAAGACGCAGATCGTCTTCAGCTGCGAGGGGTGCGGCCTGCCGTTCCTCTCGGACTCGATTCTTCCCCACACGGGACAGCGATGCGCCGACTGCGTGTCCGGCCGGACCCCGCCGGAGCTTCCCGACCGCGAGGTCTCGGCGGCGGCGGAGAACGAGGTCCGCGCGGCTCTCGGTTCGCGCTGGTCGTTCGTGACCTCGCCCTCGGCGCAGCCGTACATCGAGCGGATCGCGCGGCAGGTCGCCGAGCGTATCGAAGGGTCGCCCGGGTCGGTTCGCGTCGTCCTCGTGGATGCGGAAGAGCACCGCACGCTCGCTCTCCCGTCGGGGACCATACTCTTGAGCACCGGGCTCGTGACGTTCCTCCAGGACGAGGCGGAGCTCGCGTTCGTGCTCGGGCACGAGATCGCCCACGCGGCCTCCGGCGAGGCGGCGGTGCGCCTGGTCCGGCTCGGCTTCGAGGCGACCGCGCGGGATCGCGGGGAATCGGACGGCGTGTGCTGGAGCGACGCCGCGGTCGATCTCTCCCGGCTCGGATATGGCAGGAAGCGCGAGCGCGACGCCGACGCGCGGGCGCTCGAGGCGGTGCTCGCCCTGGACTACGAGCCGGCCTCGGCTCTCCGGTACCTCTCGCGCCTTCACGAGGCGGCCCAGCGAGGGGACCCCCGGGTCGCCGAGACGCTGGTGGCCCATCCGAGTCCGGTGGACCGGCTCCGGAAGCTGGAGCGGACGCTCTACGGCCGCGTCCTGACCCCCGGGGCGCCACGCGTCAATCGTGAGGTCTTCCGGCGCGCCGCGGGGAAGCCGGTCCTCGCCGGCTCGCTCGTCAGGATCGAGCTCGATCCCCCGCACCAGGCCGCGTGGGGGATGACGGGGCTCATCGACGGGAAGCCCAAGGTGTTGAGCGCGCGGGTGGCGGTCTGGCTCGCCCTGGCCGCCGCGGCAGCCGCGGCGGTGGCCACCTGGCTGCTGCGTTAGCGCTGGTATCCTGGCCGGGTGCCACGCACCGGCATCCGCCAGGACCTCCTCAAGGCCCGCCTCGAAGCCCTCGTCGACCGCTACGACGATCGGTTCCTCGACTCCGACCCGGTCGGCCTCGTGCGCCGGTTCGACGATCCGGAGGATCGCGAGATCGTCGCCCTCCTGGCCGCGGGCCTCGCCTACGGGAGGGTCGCGTCCATTCGTACGAGCCTCGTTCGCCTTCTCGACGTCCTCGGGCCGCATCCCTCGCGTTTCGTGGACGGCTTCGATCCACGTCGGGATGCGGCGCGCTTCGACGGCTTCGCGCACCGCTTCCACACCGGCCGCGACGTGGCGCTCTACCTCTGGCTGGTGCGCCAGGCCCGTGCCGCCGCCTCGAGCCTCGAGGATTTCTTCCTGGCCCAGGATCCCGGCCCTTCCGACGAGACGGTCGAGGCGGCCCTCGACGCATTCGGCCGCCGCCTGTTCGGGCTGGACGCCCGGCCGTTCACGCGGGACGGCGCCATCGCCCGCAACGACCGGGTCCGGTTCTTCCTCCCGGTCCCCGGGGACGGATCGGCCTGCAAGCGATCCTGCCTGTTCCTGCGCTGGATGGTGCGGCCCGATGACGGGATCGACTGCGGGGTCTGGCGGCGCGTCGCCAGGGCGCGGCTCGTGCTGCCGCTCGACACGCATCTGGTTCGCGTCGTGCGCGCCCTGCGGTGGACCCGGCGGAAGGCGGCCGGATGGCCGATGGCCCTGGAGGCGACCGCCCGGCTGCGCGAGCTCGATCCCGCGGATCCCGTCCGCTACGACTTCGCGCTCTCGCGTCTCGGAATCCTCGGGCTCCTCCGTGCGCCGGGAGGGCGTCTCGGACGGCGCCAGATCGAGGCGGCGCTGAACGAGGCCGCGGCGGCGGGAGCGGCCTCGTCATGACCGCTCCTCACCTGGGCGCGCACATGTCGATCGCGGGGGGGATGCCCCGGGCGATCGAGCGGGCGCGCGCCGTGGCCGCGACCGCGCTCCAGGTCTTCGTCAAATCGTCGAATCAATGGGCCGCGCGCCCGTTCGCCCCGGGGGAGGTCCTGGAGTACCGGCGGGCCTCCCAGGAGGCGGGGCTCGCCCCGTTCACGCTCGCGCATGCGTCGTACCTGATCAACCTCGCCTCCCCGGACGACGCGCTCTGGGGGAAATCGACCGCGGCCTTGACCGGGGAGCTCGACCGCTGCGAGGAGCTGGGGATCCCGTGGCTGGTGGTGCATCCCGGCTCGCACGTGGGATCGGGAGTTTCCGCGGGGGTCGGCCGTGTCGCATCCGCCTTGAAGCGCGTCCTCGGCGGTGCCGGCGGTGGGTCCTCCGGCGTGCTTCTCGAGATCACCGCGGGACAAGGTCACTCTCTCGGCGCGCGCTTCGAGGAGCTCGGCGCGATGATCGAGGGGGCGGGAGGCTCGGACCGCATCGGCATCTGCTTCGATACGTGTCACGCCCTCGCGGCGGGCCACGAGATCCGCGACGCCGCCTCCTACCGCGAGACGATGCGCGCGCTCGACTCGGCGGTCGGACTATCGCGGCTCAAGGCGTTCCACCTCAACGATTCGAAGGGCGAGCTCGGAAGCCGGCTCGACCGTCACGAGCACATCGGCCGCGGAAAGGTCGGGCTCGAGGCGTTCCGTTTGATCCTCGCCGACCGGAGGTTCCGCGACCTTCCGATGGTGCTCGAAACGCCCAAGGAGGACGACCTCGCGGAGGACCGGGAGAATCTCGGCGTCCTCCGGTCCCTGGTGAGCCGTTGAAGGTCTCCGACTTCGAGTTCGAGCTCCCCGCGGACGCGATCGCTCAGGAGCCCGCGCCGCGGCGCGGGGATTCCCGACTCCTCGTCCTGAATCGCACGAACGGCGCCACGTCCCACCGGCGCTTCCGCGATCTTCCCGGGGAGCTGGCCCCGGCCGACCTCGTCGTGCTCAACGACACCAAGGTGATCCCGGCGCGCCTCCACGGCCGCAAGCCCTCCGGCGGCCGCGTCGAGATGCTCCTCGTCGAGCCGGTCGGGGAGGAGGGCGGCGCTCCCGTCTGGCGCGCGCTCCTGGGCGGCTCGCGGACCATCGCCGCAGGAATGACGCTCACCTTTCCGGCGGGGCTGACCGCGGTGACGAGGGAGCGGGAGGGGGACGTCTGGCGGGTCCTGCTGGTCCACGACGGGGGCGACCCGATGGGCGCGATCGACGCAGCGGGGGAGATGCCGCTTCCTCCGTACATCCGGCGGGGCGAGGGCGACCCGCGCGCGGCCTCCGACCGCGAGCGCTACCAAACGGTCTACGCCAAGGAGCCGGGGGCGATCGCCGCCCCGACGGCGGGTCTCCATTTCACCTCGGAGATGCTGGAGGACCTCGGGGCGCGGGGGATGGCGACCGCAACCCTGACCCTTCACGTCGGCCTCGGGACGTTCCTGCCGATCCGCGTCGATCGGGTCGAGTCCCACGCCATGCACGAGGAGGCCTTCCGGCTTCCCGAGGCGACCGCCCAAGCGATCGCGGCGGCGCGCCGCTCGGGAGGGCGGATCGTGGCGGTCGGCACGACGGTCGCCCGCGTGCTCGAGAGCTGCGCCGACGGCTCGGGCGGGGTCTCAGCGGGGGCCGGACGCTCGTCGCTCTTCATCTATCCTGGGTTCCGCTTCTCGGTCGTGGATGCTCTCGTCACGAACTTCCACCTGCCGAGGTCGACGCTCCTCATGCTCGTGTGCGCGTTCGCCGGGACCGAGCCGACCCTCGCGGCCTATCGCGAAGCGGTGCGGGAGGGGTACCGTTTCTACTCGTACGGCGACGCGATGCTGGTGAAGGCGTCGTGAGCGCGCGGTTCGCCTTCGAGGTGACGCGGCGCGACGGGGAGGCTCGCGCGGGCCGCATGACGACCGCCCACGGCAGCGTCGACACGCCCGCCTTCATGCCGGTCGGGACGCAAGGGGCCGTCAAGGCCGTGACGCCGGACGAGCTCGTGCGCTGCGGCGCGCAGATCGTGCTCGCGAACACCTACCATCTCCACCTCCGCCCGGGCCACGAGCTGATCGCGGAGCTGGGGGGATTGCACCGGTTCATGAGCTGGCCGGGCCCTATCCTCACCGATTCCGGCGGCTTTCAGGCGTTCTCGATGGAGAGCCTGCGCGCGCTCGACGAAGAGGGGGTCGTGTTCAAGTCCCACCTCGACGGCTCGACCCACACGCTCACACCCGAGTCGAGCATGGCGATCCAAGCGGCGCTCGGATCGGACGTGGCCATGGTGCTCGACGTCTGCCCCCCGCTTCCGGCGCCTCGCGATGCCGTCCTGGCGGCGGTCGCGCGCACGACCCGCTGGGCGCGCCGGAGCCGCGACGCCTACGCCGGTCCGGGTGTTCCCTTCGGCATCGTCCAGGGGGGGACGTTCGAGGACCTCCGCGAGACAAGCGCCGCGGAGGTCGTGGCGCTGGATTTCCCGGGTTACGCGATCGGGGGCGTCAGCGTCGGCGAGCCCCCCGAGGCGATCGCCCGCGTCGCGCGCCACACGGCGCGCCTGCTCCCTCCGGACCGTCCACGGTATCTGATGGGTGTCGGGCGCCCCGAGGACCTGGTCGAGGCCGTCGCCGCGGGCGTGGACCTGTTCGACTGCGTCATGCCCACCCGCAACGCGCGGAACGGCACCCTCTTCACCTCCGAGGGGAAGATCAACATCAAGGGGGAGGCGTACAAGCGGGACCCGCGCCCGCTCGATCCGGCCTGCGCGTGCGAGACCTGCCGGGGGTATTCGCGGGCCTACCTCCGCCACCTCTACGTCTCGAACGAGATCCTCGCGTCCCGTCTGAACACGATCCACAACCTCGCGTTCTATCTCGGCCTGATGCGGTCGATGGGACGGGCGATCGCGGCGGGGACGTTCGCGGCGTTCCGGGAGGGGTTCCTTGCCTCGCGGTAGCGATCTCGTGGTCGTGGGGGACGTCCACCTGGACCGCGACGATCCGGATCTGGCGGACTTCCTCGCGTACCTGCGCCGCCTCGGCGCAACCGCCGGTCGCGTCGTGCTGATGGGGGATCTCTTCAATCTCTGGATCGGTGCCTCGGATCTCGAGCAGGATCACCACCGGGCGGTCCTCGGCGCCCTCCGGGAGCTCCGCCGGTCCGGCGTCGAGGTCCACTACCTCGAGGGGAATCGCGACTATCGGATCGCGAAGGCGCACCTGGGAGATGCCTTCGACGCGGCGACCGACGGAGGCCTCGACGAGAGCTGGGGCGGGCGGCGCCTGTTCGCGGTCCACGGCGACCTCGTCAACGCCCGAGACCGCCAGTACCGCGCGTGGCGCCGCGCGTCACGCTCGAACGCAGCCTGGTGGCTCCTGTCCGCGATCCCTCGGGCGCGGCGGTTCGCCTTCGCCGAGCGGCTCGAGCGCTCGATGCGCGCGACCAACCTCGATCAGAAGGCGGCCTTCCCCGACCGGGGGGCGCGGGCCTATGCCGCCCCCTACTTCGAGAAGGGGTACGACGCCGTGCTGCTCGGGCATTTCCACGTCGAGAAAGAATTGGCCGCCGTCCCGCCGGCCCGTCCGGGACGGATCTACGTGCTGCCCGAGTGGAAGGGGACGAGACGCCACCTCCGGGTGACCGCGGCGGGGGCGATCCGGTTCGAGGGCGCCTAGACCGCGGTGGGCGTTCCGGGCTCGAGCTTGGCCGGTTCCGGCTCCGTCGGGGGCGCGTCGGCCGAGCGGATCATGGCGCGGCGGTCGAGCGGGTGGAACCGGTCCGCGGCCTCCAGCAGGGACTTCGCCGTGTTCCTCGGGAACGCGACGACCTCGACCTTGGGGCCCATGCTCTTGACCCGCTTGACGAGCGAGGTGAAGTCCCCGTCGCCGGAGACCAGGACGACGACGTCGAGCTTCGGCGCCATGTCGAGGATATCGAGGGCCATCTCCATGTCCCAGTCCCCCTTCATCGAGCCGTCGGAGCGGACTTTGAGCGTCTTGCGCCGGACCTCGATCGCCCGCTGCTGGAGCATGGCGATGAATCCGGACTGGTCGATCTCCTTCGATTCGACCACGTAGGCCGTCGCCTGGATCAGGCGGCGGTCGAGGACGCTCGCGGCCAACAGCGCGTCGAAGTCGAGCTTCCCTTTCAGCTGCCGCGCCGAGTAGTACATGTTCTGGACGTCGATGAAGACGCCGACGCGCTCGGGCTCTCCCTTCTTGCGCGAGGCGGCCCGCTGGGCCTTCGGCGAGGCCTCGAGCGCCGACTTGGCGGCCTGGATGGCGGCGGACATCTCCTCGAGCCTCTTCGCCTGGTCCTGCAAGTCCTTCCGTCGCTCCCGGCGGAGGCCGCCCACTTCCTTGTGGAGCTCCGCCAGCGCGCCTGCGATCGGTGCCAATGTGTCGGCGGGGAGGGTCGCTGGGGCCGGTGGGGCCTCCGCCATCTTTTCGAGGCGGTGGGCGAGGCGCCTCTGCTCCGAGGCGAGGCGTTTCACCGAACGGTCGAGCTCGTCGATCCCCGCGAGGGAGACGGCGCCCGTGTCCGGCACGGCCGCCGCCGTCTTGGTGCCGCGCAGGTCCTCGACCTCCCTGCGGAGCCGCTCCGAGAGCATTCGCGCCTCCGCGAGCTCCCCCTTCCTCTGGAGAAGATCGCGCTTGTAGACCTTCTCGACGTCCTTGGTCTTCGCGATCTGGCCCTCGAGGTAACGGACCTTCTTCTGAAGCTCCGCGCACTTCTTCCGCAGGCGCTGAACCTCGCGCTCCGGGGGCTCGGCCGCGGCCGGCGCGGCCTCGCGGTGCGAGGTCGCATCCGCGCCCTCGACCGTCTGGAGCACGCGGGAGAGCGCGTCCTCGACGCCGAGATCGGGAGCCGCCGCCGCGACGAACAAGTAGGCGCCGAGCCGGCCGTTGGTGGCGGCGAGCGCCGGATCGTCGAGGCGCGCCGACCGCGCGTCGCCGGCGAGCCCGGCCCATTCCTTGGCGGCCCCCGCCGTCTCCTTCCGGAGGAGCCGGATGACCGCCCGCCCGGCCGCCTCGTCGCGCCCCGCCTTGTCGATCAGGTCGGCGATCAGCTTCGGCCGCTTCTGCGATTGTGTCCGCATGCCGGGGTAGGAGAGTCCGACCGCGTTGGCGAGGCGGATCAGGCGCGGCTGGTCGAGGACATCGTTGAGGACGCGGGACATTCCCCCGGACCCCAGCCGGATCACGATGTCTCGATCCGAGCGCACCATAGCGGACTCCGCGCCCCCGTAGGATCCGGGACCCGTTCGTTCTCGTGAGATGTGGGAAGTCAAGAACCGCCGAAAGGGCCCGGGCCGCCGTGGCGAGAAAAGTATACCACCCGATCCCGCCTGAAGAGCTACGCCGGCGACGCCGGCGACGGGTCCCGCAGCTCGATAACCCCGTTTTCCCGCATCTTTTTCAGAGTCCGCAAAACGTCGACCTCCCGGAGGGGGGTGATCTGGATGATCGACCGCACGTCCCACGTGCCGTTGTCGATCCGGCTGAGGAGGAAGAACTCGGTCGGAGACAGGCGCTCCGCGGTGAGCGAGGCCATCGACTTCGTGAGCACGACGTGCTTGGCCGGCGGCAGGTAGTGACGGTAGGCCTTCTCGATGAACGCCGCCTCGGCCTCCGCCAGGAGCCTGCGGAGCGCTTCGTCCCCGGGCTGCGCCCGGTACGCCCGGTCGAGGATCTCGAGCGCGGCGTCGAAGTCGCCGCGGTTCAGCAGGCGGCGCGCCACTTCGAAGTCTCCTTCGTCCGAGACCAGCGGGGGGGCGGGTGCAGCCAGGACCGCGGCCGCCGCCGGAGCGGCCGCCGGGGAAGGTCGTGGGGAGACCGGCGCCGGACTCGCGGCGAACGCAGCGACGGGGGATGCGGCCGGTGGCGCGGGGGGCGTCTGGGCCGCCGCGGGGGCCGCCGGCTCGGCCGGCGGCTCGACCGGCTTGATCCCCGCGATCTCGGCGACGCCCGCACGGAAGAGCTCGTACAGGAACTTCGTCACCAGGAATTCCGAGCCGTGGGCGTGGAGGAGGATCTCGGCGACCGTCCTGTCTCCGTTGATCGACTCGAGGATGCGGCGGGCCATCCGGTTCTTGAAGACCTCGGGCGGTGGGACGCGGGAGGTGCGTCGCAGCACGATGCCGGGATCGTTGAAGACCGTCCGGATGCGCTGCATCTCGTCCCATCGCTGCGCGCCGCGGAGGAGGATGTCCTCGACCCGCATGTTCACCGCGTAGATGTTCGGGTCGGCGATCTCGCCGTCGGCGTAACGGAACGCCGCGTCGTCCCACTCGAACAACCCGAAGATCGTCTCCTGCGCCTTGTCCTCGAGGTGGTGCCGGAGGTCGTCCTCCGTCAGCGCGCCGCTTCCGACCAGGATCCG
>JBGQLU010000139.1:0-9543 GCA_041500265.1 Acidobacteriota bacterium
CATATCTAGCCGACGCTCCCTTCAAGGCTGACCCCGAGGAGTTTTTGCGCCTCCACGGCGAACTCCATCGGCAGCTCGCGGAAGACCTCCTTGCAAATGCCGTTGACGATCATGTTGACCGCATCCTCTTTCGAGATGCCGCGCTGCTGGAAATAGAAGATCTGGTCCTCGCCGATCTTGGACGTCGACGCTTCGTGCTCGACGGTCGCGGTCGGGTTGGCGACGTCGATGTACGGAAACGTGTGCGCGCCGCACGTGTCGCCCAGGAGCATCGAGTCGCATTGCGAGTAGTTCCGTGCGTTCTCGGCCCCCTTGAGGATCTTGACCGCGCCGCGGTAGGTGTTCTGCCCGAACCCCGCCGAGATCCCCTTCGAGACGATCGTGGACTTCGTGTTCTTGCCGATGTGGATCATTTTCGTGCCGGTGTCGGCCTGCTGGCGGTGGTTGGTCAGCGCCACGGAGTAGAACTCACCGACCGAATCGTCCCCTTGCAGGATGCAGCTGGGATACTTCCAGGTGATCGCCGAGCCGGTCTCGACCTGGGTCCACGAGATCTTGGATCCGCGCCCCGCGCACTTCCCGCGCTTGGTCACGAAGTTGAAGATGCCGCCCTTCCCGTCCTTGTCCCCCGGGTACCAGTTCTGAACGGTCGAGTACTTGATCGTGGCCCCTTCGAGCGCCACGAGCTCGACGACCGCCGCGTGAAGCTGGTTCTCGTCGCGCATCGGCGCGGTGCACCCCTCGAGGTAGCTGACCGTGGCGCCCTCGTCGGCGACGATCAGCGTCCGCTCGAACTGCCCCGTGTTCGCGGCGTTGATCCGGAAGTACGTGGACAGCTCCATCGGACAGCGCACGCCCTTCGGCACGTAGCAGAACGACCCGTCGGTGAAGACCGCGGAGTTCAGCGCCGCGAAGAAGTTGTCGGTCGTCGGCACGACCGATCCGAGCCAGGCCCGCACGAGATCGGGGTGCTCCTGAACCGCCTCCGAGAACGAGCAGAAGATGATCCCGAGCGACTGCAGCTTGTCCTTGAAGGTCGTGGCGACCGAGACGGAGTCGAAGACGGCATCCACCGCGATCCCGGCCAGCGCCGCGCGCTCCTGCAGGGGGACGCCGAGCTTCTCGTAGGTGGCGAGGAGCTGCGGATCCACCTCGGCGAGGCTCTTCGGACCGCTGCGTGGAGCGGCGTAGTAGCTGATCGCCTGGTAGTCGATCGGGGCATAGTGGACGTTCGCCCAGGTCGGCTCCGTCATCGTCAGCCAGTGGCGGTAGGCCTTCAAGCGCCACTCGAGGAGGAACTCCGGCTCGTTCTTCTTCTTCGAGATCAGGCGGATGACGTCTTCGCTCAAGCCCGGCGGGACGATGTCCGAGTCGATGTCGGTGACGAAGCCGTACTGGTACTCGCGATTGGCGAGATCCTCGACGGAGTGCTGTTCGGTCTTCACGTGCGGGCCTCGAGGACGTTCAGAGTCGAGAGTTGAGAGTTCAGCGCGGGAGGAAGCGGAGAGCTCATCTCGGAGAGCGGGATCTTGTCCAGCGCGTTCCGAACCGCGACGCTGATCCTTCGCCAGTTGGACCGCACGGGGCAACTCCCCTCCTGCTCGCAGGCCCCCGGGTTGTAGGAGCACTCGGTGATCCCGATCGGGCCCTCGAGAGCCTCGATGACGTCGCCCACGCTGATCTCCGCCGCGGCGACGGCGAGCGAGTACCCCCCCCTCATGCCGCGGTGAGAGACGAGAAGCCCTTCCCGGGCCAGCGCCTTGAGGATCTTGCTGGCCATCGGAAGCGGGAGGCCGGAGCGTTTCGCCGCGTCCTTGGCGGTGAGAACCTCCTCGATCGGCCTTCCGGCCATCTGGGAGAGCAGGACGATGCCGTAGTCGCTCTGTCGCGTGATTCGAATCATGGTGTTCGACTCCGAGTACAAACAGTACCACCAAGGTACGATTTCATCCAAGGGAAAGAAACGGCGGTACCATGGGGTCTTTCCCCGCAGGGGTCCCGTGCATGCGCCTCCACCGTTGCCGCCCCATCGCACCGCTCGTCCTGGCGGCGCTTTTCGGCTCGGCGGACGTCGCCGCCCCTCCGCGGAAGCCCCCCCCGCCCAAGCTCCAGCCTGCGGGACCGGCCGCCTCGATCCCGGCCGCTTCGCCCCTCGTCCCGTGGCTTCGGGTCCAGTACGGCACGCTCATCGATCGCCGCAAGCTCACGCACTCCGGCGAGCCCGTGGGCTTCCTCCTCGGGAGGCTCGGCGGCCGCTCGTTTCCCTCACCGGGCGAGCGGCCCGACGACGAGCTCGCGTTCCGCCTCCTCGATCCGCTCCTGGAGCCGTACGGCTTCGTCCTGATCGACGCGCTGGACGCGATCGCACCCCCGTTCGATCCGCCGCTCTCCGAGGTGGGGGCGCTCTGGGAGGCGGGGGAGAGGCAACCCGCGTGGGCTGAGCTTTGCCGGGCGCGCTTCTACATCTTGGAAAGCGACGGGGAGGGCCACCTGCGCGCGATCCTCCCCGCGCCCACCTTGGCCTCGCTCCCGTACGACGACGCTCTCCCCACCTCAGACCCCGTCGCCGCCGCGAAGGAGGCGTGGGAGGAGGCCTGGCCGGTCCTGCGACATGCGCTCGCCGCGGAGCGGCGGCGGTTGGCGCGGCTGCGTGGAGGAGCCCCCCCGGCGATCGACGTGGAGGTGCACGCCTACCGTCACCTGCTCTCGCGAGAGGCGTTCGTGCTCGGCGCCGCTCCCTTCCGCACGCGGGTCGAGGAAACGGGCGGAGCCTCCGCGCGCCCCCCGCTCGATCTGGCGAAGCTCGCCTCGGTGCTCGATCGGGGTGACGTCGTCGAGGGGGCGCGCATCGAGCCCGGCGGGACGGTCGTGTGGCTCACGAGCCCGGCGGACGCCAAGCCGTCGATCCTCGGCCGCAGGCCCACTCTGTCCGACCTCGCGGTCGCGTACCGCGCCGTGGCCCACGGCGGCCTGAGCGAGCCGTTCATGAGCCTCGATCGCGCCGCCGCGCCACACCTCGCCGACGTCAACTACGGCGGTCGCCTCCGGGACACGGGGCTGGGGATGGTGAGCCTCCTCTCCGACGTCCGGTTCAAGACGTTCAGCGTCGGTGTCGACCTGCTGGGAGCGGGGGACGTGCGAGCGGCGATCCGCGGGACCCTTCCGGAATTCAAGACCCACCTCGAGCGCTTCGCCTTCGATCCCGCCTCCGGAGCGGCGCTCGACCAGAAGACGCGATTCTGGTTCTACCCGGACGAGGTGGACCTGACCGTCTCCGCCGACTTCGACCTCCTCGCCTTCCGTAAGGCCCGGATGACCGCCACCTCGGAGCGCGTCAAGGCGGCCGGCACCCCCGCGATCGAGCCCGCATGGACGCGCCAGACGACCGCGTTCCTGAACGCGCACCACGACGAGCTTCCCGCACTGTTCCCCGAGATCGGCGAGCTCGACACCTCGGCCCGCTTTCTCGCGCTGTTCACCTGGCTCGACGCGGCGAAGGGTCGCGGCCTCCCCGTGCCGGACCTCGACGTCCTGATGGCGATGGAGCTCCCGGCGGTTCCGACCCCGCGACGTTTTCCCGAGCTTCTGAGCTACGACGTGCTGCCTCCGCCGGGGGGGGCGAGCGCCGTGGACGTGTTCGACCGGACGGCGGTCGGAGACGCCCTCGAACGGCTCGCGCCGCGCGGCGCGAAGCCGCTGTCCCCGGTCCGCCGCTTCGAACGGGCGCGGGCGATGCTCGACCGCCGGCTGACCGACCAGGCGGCCCTGTCGGACGAGATGGCAGCACTCGCGGGGAAGGGGGACGTCGATGCGATGGACCAGGCCTCGTACCGCGCCGAGCGCCTGCTGATGCATGCCCGTGTCCTCGCGGCGCTCCCCGCGAACGACGCCGCGCGCGTGGCGGCCCGTCGCAAAGGAGAGGCGGGCGCCCGGGTCTTCAGCGTCGGTATCGGCGGGATCGACCTCGACATGCGGGCGGCGCTCGCTCGCGCGACGCTTCCGGGAACGGCGGCGCTCTCGATGGGGGGCCACCGGGTCGCGCGCGCGCCGTCGACGCCGTCCCCGTCCCCGGCGGCACGGCCGGGCGCCTCGGCGCCGGCATCCGCCGATCCCGCCTTCCTCCCCGCGATCGAGCTTCCGGATCACGGTCTCGGCCCCGAGACCGGACGTACGACGGTCATCTCGTCGGACGGCCGAGGCACGGTCGTAGAGCGAACGCTTCCCGGCGCCAGGGTGGCGCGCGGCACGTGGCGAACCGCCTCCGGGGGCACGATCGCCTGGCAAGAGGTCGATCTTGGCGATGAGGGGCCGGAGGTGCGCGCGCGCCGCCGCGTGGGCGGGCCGGACGGGAAGGCGCCGACCTTCGAGCGCGTCGAGGACGGGCGGTGGCTCGGCTACCGGTTCGAGCGGGAGGGGGCGACGCTCCACGCCGTCCCGGCCGTCGGGGCCGTGCCGGCGCCAATCCTCGACCTGGCCTCGGCGGGCCCCGACGCGCCGCCCCCTTCGTCGGAGCCGGCGATCCCCGAGGGACTCGCGATGCTGACCCCGGGGATCGCAGCCGCCGGAGGGACGGTCACGCTGGCCGATCCTCCCGCCGTCCGGCTCCGCATCCGGGGCGCGGGCGGGCGCGACGTCTCCGCGGAAGTGCCGCGCGCGGTCCTCCAGCGCCTCGTGCTCGGACACGACGCGGACGTGGCTCCCGATCGACCGCTTCCGGGGTTCGCCCCCGCAAGCCAGGTGCTCGCGTCAGCCACGACCCTGATGGTCCAGCAATCGGAGGAGGAGATCCGCCCGCCGTGGAGCGGTCCGATCGATCAGCTCCCGGGGGAGGAGGATGCCGCGCGCTTGGCCTCCGCCCTCGAGGCGTGGTGGGCGGCCGATCCCTCCTCGCGGGAGGCCCACGCCATCGTCGGCACCGACGCGGCCCTGTCGGCGGGGCGATGGGCCAAGGCCCCGCGCTTCGGCGGTTCGATCGCGGTCGTGGCCCCGGAGGATGCGTTCCCCGGCCTGGCGGCGCCCGTGAGGGACCGCATCGCTCCGGCGGGAGCCGCGGCCGGTCCCGCGATGGCCGTGATGCTCGTCAGCGCCGACCCCGCCGGCTTGCTCGGGCGCCGCCTGCGCGCGCTCTCGCGTGACCCGGAGATGCAAGGGAAGGTGCTCGCGGTCGTCTCGCTCGGGGGGCCCCTCCGCGGAGATCTCCCCGCGTCGCTCCTCCGCGAAGGCCGTCTCGCGGCGCTGGGAGTGTTCGAGGCCGGTCCGGTGGGGATGGAACGGGCGGCCGACCGCGCCGCCGCTTGGGCGCGCGCCGCGGGGGAGGCCGGTTCGAAGGGCCACCGCCCCGAGGAGATCCCCGGGCCGTTCACCTGGTTCTACTGATCCCGGAGCTCAACGAGCCGCGCCAGTTGCCGGTCGTGGACGCGCGAGAGCAGGACGAGGGCCGCGAGCGCTCCCACCCCCGCCGTCGCCATGTCCTCCTGGGTGTCCCACGGGTCGCCCTGGGTTCCCAGGAACGCGTCCGACTTGGCGCCCGCGGCCACGGCGGTGCGCCACTCGAAGAGCTCGTAGCTCGCGCTGATGGCGAGACAGACGCAGAGCACCAGGAAGAAGAGCCACTTGCCGGGACGGAGCGGAGACCGGCGCAACAGGATCTCGCGGGCGACGATCGCGGGCACGAACCCCTGCGCGAAGTGGCCGACCCGGTCGTAGTCGTTGCGGGTCGCGTGCAGCGCGTCGCGAATCCAGTTGAACAGCGGAACCTCGGCGTACGTATACCGCCCACCGACCATGAGGATCGACGCATGAATCCCGATCAGCACGGTGGCGAGAGAGGTCAGAGGAAAGCGTTTCCAGGTCGCGATCAAGATCGGCGCCGCGAAGATCGCCGGGAGGACCTCGAGAAACCAGGTCAGCCGGTCCTTGGGGGCCCACCCCGACCAGAGGAACACGATCGCGACCGCGGCGAGAACGGCGGCGGGGAGCCGGTTGGAACGGGTCATCGTGACTCCGCGACGGAACGCAGGCCGTCATGCTAGGGTGCGCCGATCCTAACCTCGAACGGCGGCTTTCAAGGAGGGTCCCGATGAAGATCGAGCGCGGCCGCGTGGTGACGATGCACTACACGCTCCGCGACGAGTCGGGTGCCGTGATCGAGAGCAGCCGCGGCCGTCCCCCGCTCGCCTACCTGCACGGGTCCGGGCAGCTGATCCCCGGCCTCGAGAAGTTCCTCGACGGCACGCAAGCGGGGCTATCGACGACGGTGACCGTGCCGCCCAAGGAGGCGTACGGAGAACGCGATCCGAACGCCGTCATCCGGGCCGAGCGGGACTCTTTCCCGGAGGGCATGGATATCGCCGCCGGCGTCGAGGTCCAGGCCGATACCCCCGACGGCCCGCTCTCGTTCGTGATCGTCGGGATCGAGGGCGAGCAGGTCGTCCTGGACGCGAACCACCCGATGGCGGGGAAGACGCTCACCTTCGACGTCGAGGTTCTGGACGTGCGCGCCGCCACCGCGGCGGAGATCTCCCACGGCCATGTTCACGGGGCCGACGACCACGAGCACTGACCGTGCGCTCGGCGATCCGGCGCTGCCTGCCGGCGGCGATCGCCGTCCTCGTGGCCGTGGCCCCCGCCTTTGGCCGCAGCGAGGGGACCCTCGACGTGTTCCTGGGGAGCAAGTGGCTCCGCGTCGGCGACTGGGAGCCGGTCGAGCGGCAGCCCGAGGCGGGGATCCTCTTGGCGTTCGCCCAGGAACGCGCCCCGGTGCGCTTCGCGATCGAGATCGTGGCGTCCCACGGCAGCGCGAATACGACCGACCCGGTCGCGGGGCCGGGGCGGATGACCGGCTCGACGATCGAATACGGGGTCGGGATCCGCAAGGAGTGGGGGCGAGGCCTGTTCCGGCCGCGCGTCGCGTCCGGGGGCGCGCTCGTCGAGGCCCGCGTGGAGCGCGAGACGCAGGGGAGCGTCGTCTTCAGGCGCGATCACACCGGGATCGGATTGTGGGTCGCCGGCGGGTTCGCGCTCCGGATCGCGCGGCACTTCGACCTCGGACTCGAGCTCCGCTACAGCAAGTCCACGGTGGACCTCGGCCAGGGGTTCGAGGAGCTCCAGGTGGAGGCCGGCGGCTTCCACGGCGGCCTGGCGCTCGGATTCGGCTGGTAAGAGAGGGCTCTAGGGGTCGCGAACGAGCGGGTGGGTCAGGCAATGCGGCCCTCCCCGCGCGCGGGAGAGCTCGTTGCTCTGGAACGAGATGCAGACCCGCTCCGTGACGTCGAGATCGACCTCGTCCCGGCCGAGGAGCAGGTCCTTCGCGTCCACGACGCGAAAGCCGCGGCGGGCGAGCTCGTCCATGGTCCCCTGATTCCGGTCGTACATCGTGATGACGCCGGGCGCCAACGCCAGCGCGTTCGCCCCGTCGGTCCATTGCTCCCGCTGCTGCGCGATCGGGTCGTCGCCGCCGCAAGGAATCGGCTCGAATCCCGCTCCTCGCCGCTCGAGGCACGAGAAGAGGTCCTTCCTCGGGGCCCAGCTCCGCCTCTTCGATCGAAGGTCGATCTCATAGACCGGCGCGCGCTCGGGGCCCGTGTGGAGGAGCACCGGTGGGTAGGCGAGCGCGGCCTCCCGGTCGACCGGGGTGAACAGGGTGTCGAGATGCATGTAGGCCCGCCGCGGGGGGAGCTCGACCACGACGAGAAAGCGCGGGCCGTCCTTCCGCGCGGCGAGCGCGGCGGCGAGCCCCTCGACGCCGAGCCGGTTGGTCCGCTCGGACAGACCGACGGCGATCACGTCCGGGGAGACGACGAGCACGTCTCCCCCTTCCAGGTGGGCGCGGCCCGCGCCCGCCGCGTGCGAACGCTCGAAGTCCGTGTCGTTCGGATCGTGGAGCGTGGGCACCGAGGCCAGATCGTGATGGAAACGGAAGATCGCGCGCGCGAGCAGCGTCTCGCGCTCGCGAGCCGGGCTCGCCATCGACGGAAACACGACTCCCGTCCCCACGACGATCTGGGGATCGCGCTGGAAGCACCAGTTCGGTAGCGGCGGGATCGCGAACAGGTCGGTCAGGGAGAGCGCGTGGGCCTGGAGGTTTTCGCGCCGCACGCCGGCCGACAGGGCCAGCGCGAGCTCCTCGGAGGGCGCCGCCTCGAGGCGGCCGCGAAGCGCGTGATCGCTCGGAGGGAGCATCGCATCGAGCGTCCACGCGCGCCCCGCCGGATCCCGGAGCACCTCTTCGAGGAGGTCCTGGGCCTCGACGACCTCGACCCCCAGCACCTGGAAGACGCGGCGGATGCGGCCGTGCTCCTCGCGGGCTCGCTCACCGTAGAGGATGTCGTCGAAGAGCAGCTCCTCCATCATCGAGGGGACCATGACGTCCACCTCGAGCCCCGGCTCGTGCACGAGGACCTTCCGGAGACGCCCGACTTCCGACGTGACGTTCACCATGGCCGGGGGATTCTAGCGGAGGGGGGACTCTCCCCGTTCGTACCCGGAGCAGGCCACGACCGGAAGCGTGGGGTAGCGCTCGAATCGCTCGTCGGTCTCCGAGCGGCGGCACAGCACGAAGACGGAGCCCCGGCTCGTTGCGACGATGCGGGCCGCGACGCAATCGGCGCAGAGGCCGGCCGCTGTCACTTCCACCGGAACAGCTTGAGCGCCACGGCGAAGGCGGCGGCGCCCCAGAGGGCGACGATCGCGAGCTCCTTCGCCTCCGCCGCCACCGATGCGCCGTCGATCATCACGGCGCGTAGCGCGTCGTTGAGCGCCGTCAGCGGCAAGAGGTGGATCGCCGGCTGGATCGCGTCCGGGAAGCGCGCCGGGGAGAAGAACACGCCCGAGAAGATCCACATCGGCAGCATCACGAAGTTCATGAGCCCCGAAACCCCCTCGATCGTCCGCGGCCGCGCGGCGACCAGCAGGCCGATCCCCGTGAACGCCATGGCGCCGACCCCGGTGACGATCGCGAGCGCGCCGGCCGAGCCCCTGAGCGGCACGCCGAACGCCCAGTGCGCGAAGGCGAGGAGCACGATGACCTCCGGAAACAGGAAGACCAGCCGCCCCATCATCTGGCCGAGAAGGTAGTGGCGCCGTCTCATCGGTGTCGCGATCAGCCGCTTCAAGAGGCCGCGGGAGCGGGCGGTCACGATCGAGAAGCCGATCCCCCACATTCCGGTGCCCATCAGATTCATGCCCAGGAGCCCGGGCACGAGGAAGTCGATGTAGCGCGACCCCTTCTCGGTCATCTCCCGAACGCCGGTCGGGACGGCGGCCCGGCCGCCCGCCGCCTTCTGGATCGCCGCGTCGGCGGCCAGGCGCGCGACGCGGCTCTCGTCCCTCGACGGGTCGAACCAGTAGGTGGTGGGATTCCCGGGGATCACCACGAGCGCGACCTTGCCGGTTCGGAGCGCCTCCTTGGCCTCGCCTTCGGGGAGGACCCGGGGTGACAGCCCGGGGTCGCCGGCGAGCGCCTCGCGCGCCGCGCGGTCCCCCTCTCCCGACTGCACCGCGATCGCGAGCGCCTCCGGGGGCTTCGTGCGGAACGCGATGCCG
>JBGQLU010000140.1:0-9428 GCA_041500265.1 Acidobacteriota bacterium
ATGGCCCGGAGCACACAGCGCTCCACGACGAGGCCGAAGATACGACTGCAGTCGAACTCGATCGCCTGAACGCAAGACCCAGATCGGACGGCGAGGGATGAAGAACCAGGTCAGCGCCTACTTGTGGGAGGAGTCCAGATATGCATGTTAGGCGGCTACTCGCCGCCGAATGGTGCTTCCGATGCTCGCGCCGAGCCCCATCAGAAGGCCGACACTAAGCACTGCGAGGCCTAGAACGAGTGAGAGGTTGTTGATTCGGGGCACTGCCACCACTCCGACGGTGAACCCAACCGTGTTTAGCACTGCAGAGACTACTGCGCCCAGCGCACTGAGGACGACGAGCGGGATCGCTGAGGGGCGAACTGCAAAGTAGCCCCAGGAGATGCCGCAGACCAACGGCGCCCCGTACCAGAATGCATACCCGAACCGTGACATCCAGGGTCTGTCGCCGGGCCGCAGCCATGAGGCCTGAAATAGAAGCAAAGCACCAAGAGCCGCGAAACAAAGGAACGTCGCGGTTCCGACTGCGAGCGCTCGCCTCTCTGGACTCATGTCCTTGTCCGCCTAACGCACGGCTAAGCTGCGGGCCGAGCCGGCGCGAGCCTTGCGCGAGCAAGGCCCGTGACGGGGCGGACCGGCAGCTTAAGCCAGTAGTTAGACGGTTCTATGACCATGCGCATTACTCGGCGTTCACGATTTCGATGGGTATCATTGGTGACGCAAGATGAATGGCCGTGGGTTCCGGGCCCGGCCGGCCGTGTCGCGGATTAAGCATGATGTTTAGCTCTAGCTTGAGGGTTCCGCTGGTGATGTCGCGAGCACGAACTCGGGCTGTCCAAGAATGCTCCTGCCCGGGGTCAAGTGGAAATTCGGCCTTGCACACGTCCTTATCCGAGGTTGTGAGTTCTGAGACCATTTCAGCGTGTGTTCGGTAGCTCCACTGCTCTCCGGCGACCAGAACGCACACGACAACACGACTCGGCTCCAAGTTCTTGATCACGCATGTGGGGCTTATGTACCCGTCAACAAGCACTGGCCCAGGCGCCAATGCAATTGACAACGTGAGCTCGGTTGCGTCCGTCCGCACCGGTTCGGCGCACATCAACCCCTCATGCGACACCGCGAACGCGGCAGACACAGCAGCGACAAGCACGCGACGGTTCATTTCACAATCCGTCTAACAAGAAGTATGCTCAACAACATAGATAGATACGCTGCGAACCCTCGCAGGGTAGTCGGGGCGAACCAATTCGCTGAATCCGTACAAGTGGCTCAAGGAGCCGTCCTTGGGCGCGACGCGCGCGTCTTTTCAATTCCTTTTATACAACATTTATGTGAAGCCTAGCGCTCAGGAACGCTACCGAGGCGGTCCATCGGGCTCAGGACTCCGAAGGAGCCCTGTCGTCTCCTCCTCCGCGACTTAGAATCGCTTCGAGAGGGTGACGCCGGAGTTGCGACCCTGAATGTCGACCGAGGCCGCGAGGCGAAGCTTGGCGCCGGAGGTCTCGAACGACGCGGCGAGGTTGCCACGCAGGTCGGCGCTGAAGGCGAACCGCCCATCCCCGGCCGGCATGACGACCTCGGCGCGCGGGCTCATGTGGGCGATGCCGAACCTCAAACGCGGCCCCGTCGCGCCAGCGGGACCGCCGTTGTCCTCGGCCGAGCCCTTGTGGAGCAGCGGGATCGACCAGGCGTCGACGTTCAGCTTCTCGAGCGCGTAGTTCTGGAGCGCGCTCGTCGCCGCGCTGATCGCGCTCCTTCCGACGCGGCTCGACGCCCCCGTGTCCTGCATCCATGCCTTGGCCGCCGAGTCGGCCGGGTCGGCGGCGCGTCCGGCGGGGTCGTCGCCCAGGCGCGCGGCCATGCGGGGAGCGAGGAAGGCGTGGAGGAACGATTTCGCTTCCGACTCGTGACCGATCAGGAGCTTCGGCGGGCCAGGATCTTCGGCGCACGCCGCCCCGCCCGCGAGGAGGATCCCCGTGGCAGCGGCGAAAAAGTTGCGGATCGAAACGGTCATCGAAGACCCTTTTCTCGAGGACGACCTCCGTCATCGCAACGAACGGGCCACGATCCTCATGTACCGGGAATGAGGGGTCGGCGCCAGTCCAATCGAAAGCGGTGCGGAAAAGGCGCAGCAGGCCGGTCAGCGCGATTGCGTTTTCGTGATCGGGGAGGGCGCCATCAGCGTGTCCGCCGCCCGAAGGCAGGGGTTCGCGAGGAGCTGCGGGGCGAGCCCGAGGCCGGTCACGGCGAGCGCGCAGGCGAGGATCGCGGCGAGGTGCAGCGGCGCCACCGGCACGCTGTCCCCGTCCTCCTCGACCGTCAACATCGCCCGCGCGACATTGAGGTAGTAGTAGAGCGCGACGACCGCGAGCACGGCCCCCAAGCCCACGAGAGGGTAGAGCCCCGCTTGGGCGGCCGCGAGGAAGACGTACATCTTTCCCCAGAATCCGAGGACGAAGGGGATGCCTCCCAGCGACAGGAGGAAGACGAGGAGCGCCGCCGCCAGGACCGGGGCGCGGCGCCTCAGGTTACGCACACCGTGGAGCGTCGCCTCCGACCCCGCGCACTCGAGTGCCGCGACCACGAGGAACGCTCCGCCGTTCGAGACGAGATAGGCGACGAAGAAGAACAGCGCCAGCCCCGGGGCGTCCCGCGTTCCCGCCGCGAGGGCCAGGAGCACGTACCCGATCTGGGCGACCCCCGAATAGGCGAGCAGGCGTTTCAGGTCGTGCTGGCGAAGCGCGAGCAGGTTCCCGAAGATCATCGCGAGCGCGGCGAGGGTCGCGATCCACGGTGCCGAGGCGATCCCCGCGGGCTCGAAGACCTCGTGCACGATGCGGAAGAGCGCCGCCACCGCGGCCGCCTTGGGGGCCACCGACAGGAACGCGAGGATCGGCGTCGGCGCCGCCTGGTAAGTATCCGGAACCCAGAGCGAGAACGGGAAGGCGGCGATCTTGAAGCCGAACCCCGAGAGCACCAGGGCGGCGCCGAGCACCGCCGTGCGGCCGGCGGCCGGCGGGCCATCCCAGAACGTCGTCCCGGACGCGGCGACCAAGAGCGCGATGCCCAGGAGCAGGATCGCCGACGACACGCTCCCGAACAGGAAGATCTTGATCGCCCCTTCGGGGGAGGCGCCGCGCTCCTTTTCGACCGCCGCCAGGACGTACAGCGGGAGCGAGAGGAGCTCGAACGCGACGAACAGGGTCAGGTACTCCCTCGCGGAAACGAGCGCCATCGCGCCGACGGTCGCGAAGAGGACGAGCACGATCGTCTCTCCCGCCCGGTCGGCGATGCGGCGCGCCGTCGCGTAGGGGGCCATCCCGGCGAGCGCCGCCAGGGCCGCGGCCAGCATCACGCGCTTGGCGAGGAGGGCGAAGCCGTCCTGGACGTACGCGCGCGTGAAGGCGGCCGGAGCCGGGAGCCGCAGCGAGACGAGAAGGAGCGCCGCAAGACCGGCCGCCGCGATCGCGAACAGCCCCGTGCGCCGGGCCGCCGGTTCTCGCGAGGGGGCGATCAGGTCGAGCGCCAGCACGCCGACCGCCAGGGCCAGAGTCCCGATCTCGAGCGCGGCGGCCGACCAGTCCATCACGTCAGCTCCCGAACCGGGCGAGCAGGTCGGCCACGCCCGCGTTCAACGGGTCGAGCAAGAGACGCGGCCAGACTCCGAGGAGGACGAGGCAGGAGGAGAGGGCGACGAGCGAGACCCACTCGACCCCGTGCGCGTCGGGCGGGGCTTCGTCGCCGGGCCTCGCGGGCCCCAGGAAGATCGTGCGCACGGCACGAAGCACGTAGAGCGCGGTGATCATCGCGCCGACGACTCCGGGGATCGCCCACCAGGGGTGGGCCGAGGTCCACGCTCCCAGGAAGACGAGGAACTCGGCGACGAACCCCGCGAGCCCGGGAAGCCCCAGCGACGAGAGCCCCGCGATCACGAAGAAGGTCGCGATGCCGGGCATCGATCGCGCGAACCCCCCCATGGCGGTCATGTCGCGGCGGTGGCTCTTGTGGTACACGAGGTTGACGAGGGTGAAGAAGAGCGCCGTCATGATCCCGTGCGCGACCATCTGGTAGACCGAGCCGGCCAACCCCACGGAGGTGAGCGTCGCGAGGCCCAGCATCACGATCCCCATGTGGGAGACCGACGAGTAGGCGATCAGGTACTTGATGTCCTTCTGCCACCCGGCCCCGAGCGCCCCGTACACGATGTTGATCACGGCGACCAGGCCGACGAGCCAGGCGAGCTGCTGCGCGGCCTGCGGCAGGAGCCCGAAGCCGAGGCGCAGCACGCCGTAGGCTCCGAGCTTCATCAGGACCCCGGCGTGCATCATCGAACCGGCGGCGGGCGCGGCGGCGTGACCGTCCGGGGACCACGTGTGGAACGGCCAGATTCCCGCGAGAACGCCGAAGCCGACGTAGAACAAGAGGAAGATCGAGCGGCCGAGACCTCCCGAAAACGTCACGTGCGAGAGGGCCAGATAGTCGAAGCTGGGGCGTCCCATCGGGCCTGCGCCCGCGACCCACATCAGGAGGATGCCGACGAGGATGAACGCCGACCCCGCGAGCAGGTAGAGGGTCAGCTTCATCGCGCCGTAGTCCTTCCCGCCCACGCCGATCTTCCGGAAGAGCGACCCGAACGGGCCGCGCCCTTCGATCTCCATCGACGAGCCCCACACGCCGATCAGCACGTACATGGGCAGCACCGCGAGCTCGTAGAACAAGAAGAGGACGAACAGGTCGAGCGACACGAAGACGCCGTACACGCCGGTGACCAGGAGCGCAAGGAAGAGGTAGAACTCCTTCGCGCGCTCGGTCGTGGTCCACGACGTGAAGACGGCGGTTCCGTGGATGATCGCGGTCAAGAGGAGCAGCGGCACCGCGATCCCGTCCACTCCCAGGTGCCAGGAAAGACCGAGCCGCGGGACGAGGGGATAGGCTTCGACGAACTGGAAACCGCGCAAGGCGGCGTCGTAGTGCCGGAGCGCCAGAATGGAGGTCAGCAGGGGAACCGCGGCACCCAGGACCGAGACGGTCCGGATCAGACGCCCCGCGCGCTCCGGAAGGACGAAGAGCACGAGCGCCGCCGCGAACGGCGCGAGCACGGTCATCGACAGCAGATGCGGCATCACGCTCATCGCCCGAGGGCCAGCCACGCGAGCAGGACGAGACCCGCCGCGACGGCGTAGAGAGCATCCTGCACGCGCCCGTTCTGCATGCCGCGGAGACGGCCGGCGACGAGCCACGTCATCCAGGTCGCCGCGTTGACCAGACCGTCGACGACGTAGCGGTCGAACCAGCCGACGACGCTCGAAAGGCCGAGGTACGCCCGGCGGTAGACGAGCTCGAACGCGTCGTCCACGAAGTACCGCCGCTCGAGGAGGGTGGCGACGGGGCCCACCGCCCTGCGGACCGCCCCCGGGTCGAAGCTCCGGCGCTGGTAGGCGAGCCACGAGAGCGCGAGGCCGGAGAGCGCCGCCAGAGTGCCGAGGATCGGGACGAAGACCGGCGCCGTCTCGGGCTCGAAGGCCGGCGGCGCGATCGTTCCGGCGAACAGCCGCGGGATCGAGGGCGCGAGCGCCCCCCCGACGAGGGCCAGCACCGCGAGCACGGCCATCGGCGCCGTCATCGCCGCCGGAGACTCGTGGGCGTGCCCCTCCGCGTCGTGGGACCCCAGCATCGCGAGGAAGAACGCCCGTCCAATGTAGAACGCGGTGATTCCGGCCGTCAGCACGAGGAGGGCGAAGCCCAGCGGGTGGCCGCCGGCGAGAACCGACGCGAGGATCTCGTCCTTCGAGAAGAACCCGGCGGTCGGGACGATTCCAGCGAGAGCCAGGGCCCCCGCGGCGAAGCAGGCGGCGGTGACCGGCATCGCCCTCGCGAGCCGGCCCATCTTGAAGAGGTCGTTCGATCCGACCGCGTGGATGAGGCTCCCGGCGGTCAGGAACAGGAGCGCCTTGAAGAATGCATGGGTGAGCAGGTGGAAGTACGCGGCTCCGGCTCCGCCGGATCCCACGGCGGCCATCATGAAGCCGAGCTGGCTCACGGTCGAGAACGCCAACACGCGCTTGATGTCGCTCTCGACCAGCGCCATCGTCGCCGCGAGGAACGCGGTCAGGACGCCGATCGCGAAGATCGCCGACATCAGCTCGGGCGCGTGGGACAGGAGCGGCGCGACCCGCACCATCAGGTAGACCCCGGCGGCGACCATCGTCGCGGCGTGGATCAGCGCGGAGACCGGCGTGGGGCCTTCCATGGCGTCGGGGAGCCAGACGTGGAACGGGAACTGCGCGCTCTTCCCCATGGCGCCCAGCGTGATCCCGGCGAGGCCCAGCGACAGCGCGGATCCGGCGACGGCTCCGCCGCCCACTTTCGCGAACAGCTCGGTGAAGGTGAAGGTCCCGGCGGCTCCCCAGAGAACCAGGATTCCGAGCGCGAATCCCACGTCCCCGAGGCGCGTCGTCCAGAACGCCTTGAGCGCCGCTCGTCCGGCCTCGGGCCGCTCCCAGAAAAAGCCGATCAGGAGGTAGGAGCCGAGCCCCACCATCTCCCAGAAGACGTACGTCTGCAGCAGATTGTGCGAGAGCACGAGCCCGAGCATCGCGAAGGCGAAGAAGGCCTGGTAGGCGTAGTAGCGGCCGAGCGAGGCGGGCTTCTCGCTCGCCATGTAAGCCAGCGAGTACACCTGCACGAGCAGGGCGATCAACGCGACGAGAGCCGCCATCGACGCCGAAAGACCGTCCACCAGGAGGCCGAAACGGATCGACGGCGCGCCCGTCAGTGGAGCCCAGAGGAACTCGTAGGTCGCCGGAGCCGCGACGCCCCGGAAGTACGGGACCGCCTGAATCCCGGAGGCGAGCGCCGCGACGGCGATCCCCGCGATCGACAGGAGCGCGGCGGGACGCCCGGCGCGCCGCAACGGCGGAAGAAGGCCGATGAGCGCGAACGCGGCGAGAGGTCCGCAAAGCGTGACGAGCGCCGGGATCATCCTCTCAGCCCCGCAGCGTGTCGAGGTCGTCGAGCACGGAGGTCTTCCGCACGCGCGCCGCGAGAAGCACGAGCGCCAGGCCGATCGCGATCTCCGCGACCGTGATGGCGATGCCGAACAGGACGAGCACGACGCCGGCGACGAGCCCCCGCGACCAGGCGATCGCCGCGACCGCCAGGTTCACGGCGTTGAACATCAGCTCGATCGAGACGAGGACCCCGATGGCATGGCGCCGGGCGAGCACGCCGAAGAGCCCGATCGAGAAGACCGCGGCCGCCACGAGGAGGAGGGCGCCCGCCGTCATTCGAGGCGGTCCTTGCGCGCGAGCAGGAGCGCGCCGAACACCGCCCCGAGCAGCAGCACCGAGAGGAGCTCGAAGGGGACGAGGTAATCGGTGAAGAGCAGCGTCCCCACCGCCGCCCCGGAGTCGAGGCCCCCGCGCGCCTCGCCGGCTCCGAACCCGCGCGTGCCGGAGGCGAGGGCCGCGAAGACGGCAACCCCGAGCAGGGCGGCGGGCAGGGGCCGCCTGAGCGCAGCTCCTCCGGCCGGTGCCCCGGTGACGACGAGCGCGAACACGATGAGGGTCAGGACTCCTCCCGTGTAGAGAAGGATCTGCACGGCCGCCAGGAGCGGGGCGGCGAGGAGGAGGTAGAAGCCGGCGGTCGCCAGGAGCGCGGCCGCGAGCGCGAACGCGGCGCGGAACAGGGAACGGGCGGTGACGGCCGCCGCGGCCGAGGCCAGGAGGATCACGGCGAGGGCGTAGAAGGCGAGATCCCTCACGCGCCCCCCTCGGACTTCGTCCAGAGGCGGAGGTTCGTGCCGGTCGCCTCCGAGGCGAGCGTCCCGTCCTCCAGGAGGCGGCGCCCGTTGGCCATCAGCCTCTCCTTCGAGAGGAACAAGCCGTCGCGCGTGAGCGCGACGGGCGCCAGGGCGCGCGTCATGACGATCGCGTCGGTCGGGCAGACCTGGATGCACAGCTCGCACTGCATGCACGCCTGGTAGTCGAGCGTGAACGCGTCCGCGTAGGTCGCGCCGATCCCGTTCTTGCGCGCCTCCCCCTTGCGGAGCGTAACGGCGATGATCTCGCTCGGGCAGATGTACTCGCAGAGGCGGCAGCCGATGCAGTTCTCCTCGCCGGTCGCCGGATCGAACGTCAGCGCGAACGATCCGGCGCGCCATCGCGCCGGGATCGGCCGCCGCTCCTTCGGGTAGCGGACGGTCGTCGGCGCGCGGAACGCGTTCCTCAGCGTCGTCCCCATCGCGCGGAGCGTTCCCGCCAGGATCGCCGTCAACGGGGCCACGACGACCTCGTCGCCACGATCGACGCCGTCACGAGGAGGTCGCCGAGCGCCACGGGGAGAAGGACGAGCCAGTTGAGGCGGAGCGCCTGGTCGATCCGCACGCGGAGAAGGCTCCAGCGAATCCAGAGCACCAGGAGGAAGACGGCCAGGATCTTCGCGACGAGCCACACGATCCCGGGGAGGAACGACGGGCCCAGATACCCTCCGAGAAAGACGGTCGCCGCGAGCGAGCCGATGGCGAGCGTGTGCGCGTATTCTCCGGCGTAGAACAGGGCGAACTTGATTCCCGAGTACTCGACGTTGTACGCGGAGATCAGCTCGGATTCCGCCTCGAGCAGGTCGAGCGGCGACTTGTTCCCCTCGGCGAGGGCGCACACGAGGAAGACCAGGAACGCGAGCGCGCCGCACGGGTGGAAGACGAACCACAGCCCGCGCTGAGCCTCCACGACGGCGGTGAGGCGGAACGACCCCGCGAGAAGCGCGGGGATCAGCAGCGAGAGCAGCATCGGGATCTCGTACGAGGCCAGGAGCGCGACCAGCCGGAGCGAGGACAGGAGCGCGTACTTGTTGTTCGACGACCAGCCGGCCGCGAAGACGCCGAGGAGGGTCAACGACGCGAACGCGGTGAAGAAGAGGAACGAGTACGCGTGGTCGGCGATCGCGAGCCCCGGGGCCAGCGGGATGAAGGCGAACCCCACGAGCGCGGGGACGACGACCAGGATCGGGGCGAGGTTGAACAGGAGCCGGTCGGCGGCCCTCGGCGTGATGTCTTCCTTGACGAGGAGCTTCATCACGTCGGCCAAGGGCTGCAGCCAGCCGTGCGGAACGCCGACGTGATAGGGGCCGATCCTGTTCTGGAACCGGGCGGCGACCTTCCGCTCGATCCAGGTCAGGTAGGCGACGATCGTCATCGCGACCGTGAGGACCGCGACCGAAAGGACCCCGGCGGCGACCCACGGGCTCATCGGTCCACGTCCCCCATGACCGGATCGAGGGAGCCGAGGACGGCGACGACGTCGGCGATCAGCCGCCCGGGGAGCAGGTGAGGGACGACTTGAAGGTTGGCGAAGGACGGGGCGTTGATCTTCAGGCGATGCGGCTTGGCGCCGCCTTCGGAGACGAGATGGATGCCGAGCTCGCCG
>JBGQLU010000141.1:0-9383 GCA_041500265.1 Acidobacteriota bacterium
ATGTTCCCCTTGATGTTCGTCCGGTTGACGGTTTCGATCTCGTACTGCTCGAGGACGCCCTCCTCGAGGATCGCGACGCGCGACTCCTCGACGTGCGCCACGTTCACCAACATGATCTTCGACATTCGTTGCGTTGACTCCAGCGAGTCGCTCGATGCGGCGTTTCGTCGCGCCATGCGACGGTGTCGCCTCACCGCGGAACCGGGGCCTCGCCTTGGGCCACCCTCGCTCTCACGCGGCGCGCGAACTCGCGAACGCGGGGGAGTCTAGCACAGGAGGCCCCCCGCATCCGGGGCGCGGTTTGCTATAAAGCCCGGGATGGCGATCGTACGCACCGCGGCGCGGGAGGTCGTGTCCCTCTGGATCTGGGGGTATCTGCTCACCAATACCCTCGTTCGTTTCACGATCGCGCTCTTTCTTTCCCGGTTCGAGGACCCGAAGGCGGCCTTCGGCCGGTGGATGCACGCCTGGGCGCTCGGGAACATGCGGTGGTCGTTCCAGACGTGCCGGGTGGAGCCTCACCCTCCGTTGCCCGCGCCCGCCGTCCTGCTCGTCAACCACCAGCACTTTTTCGACATCGAGCTGGTCACGGCGCTGGTCCCACCCCCGATCTCGTTCGTCGCGCGGGTCGAGGTCGGCGGCGTTCCCTTGATAGGATCCGTGATTCGTCACGGCGGGCATCTGTTCGTCGATCGCGGCGGCGGCCGCGCGAACGAGACGATGCTGCAGGAGGCGGTGGCGAGGCTGTCGGACGGAGGGCGGGTGGTCTTCTTCGGTGAAGGGACGCGCTCGAAGGACGGAACGATCCAGACCATGCGGTCGGGGGCGTTCCGCCTCGCCGCGCGCTCCGGCGCGCCTCTGGTCCCGGTGGTCCTCGCCGGCACGCGAGCGACCTTCCCGCGAGGGTACTCGATGATCACGCCCTGCCGCATGGCGGCGTCGTTTCTGGCGCCGCGAACCGTCACCGAGGACGACGCGCGCTCGACGGCTTACCGGAAGGCGGTCCGCGACGAGATGGCCGCGGAGTTTTCGCGCATCGTCCCCGGGACGGGACCGAGGATCTGAGGGTGCGCATCACCGCCAACCAGGTCACCCTCCTGCGGCTCGTGCTCCTTCCGCTGCCTGTGGCGATGGTCTACCGGAACACGCACGGCTGGATGCTCGCCGCGCTGGCCCTCTACATCGTGCTGGGTTTGACCGACGCCTTGGACGGCTACCTCGCCCGCAGGTACGGATCGACTCCCCTGGGCGCCCTCCTCGATCCGGTCGTGGACAAGATCTTCCTCGTCGCGGGATTCGTCCCGATGGCCGATTTCCAGATCATGCCGACGACGCTCGTCTTCGTCCTGTTCATCCGGGAGCTGGCGGTGACCGCCCTCCGGAGCATCGCCTTGGAGGAAGGATTCACCTTCAAGACGAGCACGGTCGCCAAGCTGAAGACGACGGTGCAGATGGTGGGGGCGGGATTCATCCTCCTCGTCTGGCTCTATCCGGACGACGCGGCGATCCGCGCCATCCTGGGGGTTGCACTCGCCGCGGCCTTCGTGCCGGCCGGGGTCGCCGTCCTGCGCGGGCGCAGGCCGGGGTGGATGGCGTGGTCGTCGATCGCCCTCGTCGGCACGACCTTTCTGGTCCGGATCTTCCTCGCTCCCAAACCGGCGATCTTCACGATCATGTCGGTGATCCTGGCGATCACGCTCTACTCCGGCGCGGAATACGTGTGGGGGATGCGGCACGTCCTGCGGGCCCGGTTCCGGCGGGCGCCCATCGAGGCGGTGCGACTCGCCTCGCTTTCCTTGGCGGTCCCGGTGTTCTACCTTCCCGCTCTCGACCGCCCCGACGATCCCACGGTCGCGATCCTCGCCCTGCTCGCCGCGGAGGTGGCGGAGGGCGGCCTGGACAACTCGCTGGTTCAGATGGGGAGGGCCCGCTCGCCCCTTCCCGATCTGATCCGTTCCGGCGTCCAGGCTGCCTGCGGGGCGGTGCTGCTTTGGGCCCTGCTCTCGCACAAGAGCCCGGGGCTCGCGACGGCGGTCGCGCTGTTCGGGTTGGGGGTCACGGTCGGCGACCTTTTCGCGCGGTTCTGGCGCCACCGGCGTGATTTCGCCTCGTCACCCACGGTCGTGGAAGCGCCTTCCTTGACTAAGTAGGGCGCGGTTCCCAGATTCCCCTCGGTCCTCGCCTCTTCGGGGCGGGGCGTGTGTCGCCTGGGGGTCGCGGCTTGCTCCAATCGCCCGAGTCTCGTTGGCGCCAAGGCGGCCTCGCCTTGGGGCTGCTGCTCCTGGCGTCGCTCGCGGGGACGTCGTGCGGGACCTCGCGCGCCGAGCTCCCGCCCTCCTCCGGCAGCGTGGCGCATCGCGGCGGCGTCCTCCGGCTGACCTTCGAGGCGCCGCATTGCCTCGATCCGGCGGAGGTCGACTCGGTGTACGACTCCCTGCCGGTCGGCCAGATCTTCAGCGGCTTGGTCGCGCTCGACCCGGGGCTCAATGTCGTCCCGGCGCTCGCCGACACCTGGACGATCTCGAGAGACGGACGCATCTACACGTTCCACTTGCGCGAAGGGGTGCGCTTCCACGACGGCACCGCGCTCACCGCCGCCGACGTCGCGTTCACCATCCGCCGTCTCCTGGCGCCGTCCCGTCCCAAGCGGAGCATCGGCGCCAGCTATCTCCTGGTGGTGCAGGGGGCGCAGGCGTTCATGGCCGGGCGCGCCCGCGAGCTTCCGGGCGTCGTGGTGGTCGATCCGTCGCGCGTCGAGATCCGCCTCGACCGGCCGTACCTGTCATTCCTCGAGGTTCTCGCGATGGTCGACTTGCGGATCGTGCCGCGGCGCGCGCTCGAGGCCGGGGGCGAGGCGGCGTTCCGCAAGCGTCCGATCGGAACGGGGCCCTTCCGGTTCGAGTCGATGTCGAAGGCCGAGCTGCGGCTCACGGCCAACCGGGAGTACTACGCGGGGGCGCCCTACCTCGACGAGGTGGTGATCCGCTTCCCCGACCCGAAGGAACGCGACAACGGAAACGGCCGGTTCATGCGGCGGGAGACCGACATCGTCGAGCCGTCTCCCGAGCTGATCGACGCGATGCAGAAGGACCCGACGATCGCGTTCCATCGCTACCAGGAGCTGAGCCTGTCCTTTCTGGGATTCCAGACCGGAATCCCGGTGATCGCGGACGAGCGCGTGCGGCAAGCGATCGCCCACGCGATCGACCGGAAGGCGCTAGCGGAGCTGTCATCGGTCACCCGCCGGGAGGCGACCGGGATCCTCCCTCCGGGGCTTCCCGGATACTCGCCGGCGCCGAAGGCGCTCGACCACGACCCCGCCGAATCGCGCCGGCTCCTCGCGGAAGCGGGCCACGCCGGCGGGCGCGGGATCCCCCCGATCGTCGCGTACGCGACCGTCGCCGGGAACCTGACGTTGAGCAGGACCTACGAGCTGCTCCGGGCGGAGCTCGCGGCCGTGGGTCTCACGCTCGTCGTGCGCGAGGTCTCCTGGTCGGACCTCAACGCGCGCATCGAGGATGCGACGGCTCCCGCGTTCCAGCTCGGCTGGGTGGCGGACCTCCCCGATCCCGATTCCTTCCTCCGCACTCTCTTCGAGCCCGGCGGCTCGGCCAACTACTTCGGGTTCCTGGATGCCCAGACCGCGCGGTCCCTGGAGCGGGGGGCTCAGGAAACGAACCCCCTGGAGCGAGCGCGGATCTACCGCGAGCTCGAGAAGACGATTCTCGACAAGGCGCCCCTGATCCCGCTCTTCCACACGGTCGGGATGATCGCCTCGCGCACGACCGTGCACGGCTTCAAGCCCGGGCCGATGGGGATCGGGGCGGTGGACCTCGGCAAGGTGTGGATCGCCCCGACGGGCGGGGCATCCTGATGCGGAATCTCTTTCGCGGGCGCACGATCGAGCAGAGCTTCTCGATCTCGACGGCGCTCCTGGTTCTCGTGCTGATCGGCACCACGATGGTGCTGGTCGAGAACCGCGTGACGAGCAACATGCGCCAAGGGCTCGAAGATCGGGGCGCCGCGATCGCCCGATCGATCGGCGCGGTCGCGACACCGTCCCTCTTCGCCTACAACTACGCCGCCCTGCAGATGGCCGCGGACGGCGCGGCTGGGGACAAGGGGGTCGTCTACGTCGCGATCCACGACAAGGAAGGAGCGCTCGCCGGTGTCGCCGGACGCATGCCGTCCCGCGGCGCCGAGCCGCTGGCGGAAGTCTCGGCGTCTCCGGCGACGCACGAAGTCCAGATCGCCCGCTCCGATCGCTCCGGGCGGATGGAGCCGGTCCTCGAGGTGTCGGTCCCGGTCAAGGTCGAAGGGGTGGAGGAGGCCTGGGGTCGCGTACGCGTCGGCCTTTCCTACGATCTCGTCGCGAGCGAGCTCCGGCGCCTGCGCGCCCAGCTGGTGCTCACCGGGTTCGTGCTGGCGTTCGCGGCGGTGGTCGGGGTTCGCCTCCTGGCGCGGCGCATCACCGCTCCCCTGAGGAGTCTCGCGGAGGGGACCGAAAAGCTCGCGGCGGGGGAGATGGAGCACCGCATCCCCGTCTCGGGCGCCAAGGAGCTCGCCGACCTGGCGAACGCCTTCAACACGATGTCGTTCCGGCTCCAGGAGAAGGCCCGTGAGTCGCTGGAGTTCCAGGGCGCGCTGGAGGCCCTGAACGCCACTCTCGAGCAGCAGGTCGCGGACCGGACCCGCGCGCTCGAGGAATCGACGGCGCAGTACCGTTCGCTCGTCGAAAGCTCGCCCGACGCGATCCTCATCGTGCAGGACGGGGCGGTGAAATTCGTGAACCGCGCGTTCGCGGAGACGTTCGGGTGGACCGGGCCCGAAGCCGATGGGCCGGAGTTCCAGCTCACGCGCATCTTCGACCCCTCCTCCGCCGCTCTGGCGCGCGGCCGGATCGCGGCCTGGGAGCGCGGCGAGACCCCCGCCCCGGCGGAGGTCCTGGGGCAGGACGCCAAGGGGCGCATCCGGGATCTCGAGCTTCGCGGCAGCCGCATCGAGTACCAGGGAAAGCCCGCCGCCGAGTGCCTGCTCGTGGACATGACCGAGGCGAAGGCGCTGCGAGGGAGGTTGAGCGAGACCGAGAAGCTGAGAGCGCTCGGGGAGCTCGCCTCGGGCGTCGCCCACGACTTCAACAACCTCCTCGGGGCGATCCTGGGGCGGGCGCAGCTCTTGCGGCAGAAGGGGCTCGACCCGAAGGTCGACCGCGACGTGGCCGTGATCGAGAAGGCGGCGCAGGACGGACGCGAGACGGTCCGGCGGATCCAGGAGTTCTCGAGGACCAGGCGGGACAAGCAATTCCACGCCGTCGACCTAGGCGAGATCCTCAAGGACGCGCTCGACATCACCCAGACCCGCTGGAAGGACGACGCGCTCGCGCGGAAGATTCACGTCAAGGCTTCCCTCGACACCGAGCCGGTGCCTCCGATGCTCGGGAACGCCTCCGAGCTGCGCGAAGTCTTCACGAATCTCATCTTGAATGCGGTCGACGCGATGCCGCAGGGAGGCCGCCTCGACCTCCGGTGCCGGAGCGAAGGGGACCGGGTGGTCGCAAGCGTGACCGACACCGGCGTGGGGATGACCGAAGAGATCCGGACCCACCTGTTCGACCCGTTCTTCACGACGAAGGGAGCCCGCGGGATGGGCTTGGGCATGAGCGTCGTGTACGGCATCGTCACCCGCCACGAGGGGCGGGTGGAGGTCAGCACGTCGCTCGGCCGGGGGACGACCTTCACGCTGAACTTCCCCGCGCCGGCGGGCCTGGTCCTTCCGGTCGCCGGCGGCGACGGCGCCGCTCTCCCGCTCCTTCTCCGGCCCGGCCGGATCCTCGTCGTGGACGATGAGGTCGAGGTCGCCGACGTGGTCAGGGACGTCCTCGCCACCGCCGGGCACTCGGTCGACACGGCGCTGTCGGGCCGGGATGCTTTGAGGATGATCGAGCTGGGGACCTACGACCTCGTTTTCACCGACCTCGGCATGCCCGACATGTCAGGCTGGGAGGTCGCGGAAAAGATCGCCGACGTGAAGCCCGGGCTTCCGGTCGCGCTCGTCACCGGGTGGGGGAACAGCCTGGACGAAGCGGACGCGCGAAAGCGGGGCGTGACCGCGATCGTGCACAAACCGTTCGAGATCGACGAGCTCGTCCAGACGGCGCAGCGGATCCTGTCGAGGGTTTCGGTCCCTTCGAGGAACTGACGGCCCCGACGGTCGGCCTCCCTCCGCCGATCGGCGTATATAATGCACCTTTCCTACTGGATTGACGGGGGTTTCCCGTGACCGGGACGGGACGCGCGCTCAGAATCGCGAACGGGCAGGGGTTCTGGGGGGACTCCGTCGATGCGCCGATCCGCCTGGTCGAGGAAGGGCCTCTCGACTTCCTGACCCTCGATTACCTCGCCGAAGTCACGATGTCGATCCTGCAGAAGCAGCGGCGGCGGGACCCCCGGATGGGATACGCCACCGACTTCGTGGATCTGATCGCCACCATCTTGCCGACGCTCAGGAAGAAGCGGATCCGCGTGATCGCGAACGCGGGAGGGGTCAACGCCGACGGCTGCCGGAAGGCGCTGGTGGAGATCGCAGCGGCGCAGGGGGCCAAGGGCTTGCGGATCGGCACCGTCACAGGAGACGACATCCTCGGCCGGCTCGACGAGCTCGTCGACGGGGGCGTTCCGTTCGCCAACCTGGACGACGGACGTCCGTTCTCGGAGGTGCGCGACAAGGTCCTCTCGGCCAACGTCTACATCTCGTCGTTTCCCGGTGCTATGGCGCTGAAGCGCGGCGCCCACATCGTCGTCAGCGGCCGCTCGACCGACCCTGGGCTGGTGCTCGCCCCGCTCATCGCGGAGTACGGGTGGGCGGAGGACGCTTGGGACCTCCTGGCGGCGGGGACGATCGCCGGCCACATCCTCGAGTGTGGCGCGCAGTGCACCGGCGGCAACTTCTCGCGGTGGTGGGAGGTGGCCGGATGGGATCATCTCGGCTACCCGATCGCCGAGGCCGCCTCGGACGGCACCTTCGTCGTCACCAAGCACGAGGGAACGGGGGGCCTGGTCACCGTCGACACCGTGGCGGAGCAGCTCGTCTACGAGATGGGCGATCCGGCCCGTTATCTGACCCCCGACTGCGTCGCCGACTTCACCTCGATCCGTCTCGAGCAGCAGGGACCCGACCGCGTGCGCGTCTTCGGCATCAAGGGGGGACGGGCGACCGACACCTACAAGGTGTCGATCTCCTACCTCGAAGGGTACAAGGCGGTCGGGCAGCTGACCGTCTCAGGTCCGGACGCTGAGGCGAAGGCGAGGATCTGCGCGGAGGCGATCTGGGGACGCTTGAAGCGCGCCGGGTTGAGCTTCGAGCAGACGATCACGGAGCTCGTGGGCGTCGATGCCTGCCACGGCGGCATGACGCGGGGGAGCGCGGTGCCGGGGGAGATCGTCCTGCGCGTGGGGGTCAAGGACAAGCAGCGCTCGAAGGTGGACCGGTTCGGAAAGGAGCTGGCGCCTCTGGTGACGAGCGGCCCCCCCGGCGTGACGGGGTTTGCCGGCGGGCGGCCGAAAGCGGCCGAAGTGCTCGGCTACTGGCCGACGCTGATCCCCAAGGGGTTGGTCGCCCCGCACGTGGTCGTCGAGGAGGTCCGGTGAAGAGGGTTCCTCTTTACGCGATGGCCCACGCCCGCTCGGGGGACAAGGGCGACGGCTCGAACGTCGGGGTCGTTGCCTACGACGACCGCGGGTACGCGCTCCTCAAGGACTGGCTGACTCCGGAGCGCGTGAAGGCCCACTTCGGCGAGATCGTGAGAGGGCGGGTGGAGCGCCACGACATCCCCAACCTGCGCGGGCTCAATTTCATCCTGCACGACTCCCTGGGCGGCGGAGGCTCGGCCTCCCTCAAGACCGACGCGCAAGGGAAGACGCACGGCATGGCGATGCTCCGGATGATCGTGGATGTCCCGGACGACTACGACCCGCCGAGGGTCGGGACGTCGGGTCCGACCGCCCCCGGGGGGGAGCTGTGACGGGGCGCCGCTTCGTCGAGGTCGAATCGCGTGGGGACGGCGTGCGCGTGCTGACCATGAACAAACCCCCGGTCAACGCTCTAGGGCGCGAGCTCGTCTCGGAGCTCAGCCAAGCGCTCGCCGACCTGCGGGAGGATCCCGGAGCGCGCGCCGTGATCCTTCGGTCCGGCGCCGCGCACTTCTGCGCGGGCGCGGATCTCAAGGAACGGCAGGGGATGTCGGTCGACGAGGTGCGGGCCTTCGTCCCCGAGATCGCCGGCGTGTGCAACGCGATCGCCGAGCTTTCCGTCCCGACGATCGCGGCGGTTCGAGGAACCGCGGCGGGAGGCGGGTGCGAGCTGGCGCTGGCCTGCGATCTCCGGGTGCTCGCGGACGACGCGCGAATCGGCCTGCGGGAGACCGCGCTCGCGATCCTCCCCGGCGCCGGCGGGACGCAGAGGCTCCCGCGGATCGCGGGAATGGCCGCGGCGAAGCGGTGGATCTTCACGGCGGCCCTCAACACGGCCGCCGAGGCGAAGGCGGACGGCGTCGCCGATGCGGTGGTCGCCCCGGACCGGCTGGATGCGGCCGCCGGGGAGCTCGCGGCCTCGATCGCCGCGAACGGTCCGGTCGCCGTCCGGCTCGCGAAGAAGGCGATCGAGGGAGGATGGGATCTCTCGATGGGGGAGGCGTTGGCGCTCGAATGGCAGTGCTACGAGGGCGTGCTCCACACCCGCGACCGCGAGGAGGCGCTCCGCGCCTTCGCCGAGAAGCGGGCGCCGAAGTTCGAGGGACGTTGACGATGCTCCGCTACGGCGCGCTCGCGTTCGACCCGCCGCTGGTCCTGGCGCCGATGGCCGGAATCACCGACGCGCAGTTCCGGCGCGTGTTGCGCCGGATCGGGGGCGTTGGCCTCGTCACGATGGAGTTCATTTCGTCCGAGGCGCTCGTGCGCGGTAACCGGCGCACCCGGACGCTCATGCGGTTCGTCCCCGAGGAGCGGCCGATCTCGATCCAGATCTACGGGCGCGACCCCGAGCACATGGCCGAGGCGGCGCGGGTCGTCGAGGCGATCGGGGCGGACGCCTGCGACATCAACATGGGATGTCCGGCGAACAAGGTTCTGAAGGGGTGCGCGGGTTGCGCATTGATGGGGGACCTGGACCTGGCGCGCGAGATCGTGCGGGCGGCTCGCCGGGCGATCGCGATTCCGCTGACGGTGAAGTTCAGGCTCGGGCTCAAGGACGACGCATCGACCTTCCTCGAGCTGGGGCGGATCTGCGAGGGGGAGGGGGCCGACGGCGTCGCGCTGCACGCGCGCACGGCCGCCCAGATGTTCGGCGGGCGCGCGCGCTGGGACGACATCGCCCGGCTGAAGGCTGCG
>JBGQLU010000142.1:0-9320 GCA_041500265.1 Acidobacteriota bacterium
AAGCCGGCGCCGCGTCCGTCTGCGTGCTCGCCGGCGGCGATACCCGTTTGGAGCCCGGCGCGCTCGAAGCGCTCGTGGCGCCGTTCGACGACCCGGCGGTCGGGATGACGGGCGGGCGCCCCGTTCCCGTCAACGCGAAGGACCGGATCCTGGGCCGCGTCGTCCACTTGCAGTGGGACCTCCACGACGCGGTCGCCCGGATCGAGCCGAAGCTCGGAGAGCTCGTCGCCTTCCGTCCGGTCGCGGGGGCGCTTCCCTCGGACACGGCGACCGACGAGGCGTGGCTCGAATCGGCGGTTCTCGCCTCGGGCCGCAGCCTGGTCTACGTCCCCGAGGCCCGGGTCGCGATGAAAGGGCCCGGGACGCTCCGGGAGTTCCTCTCCCAGCGCCGCCGCATCCACGCGGGGCACCTTCGCCTCGCCGCCCGGACGGGCCACAGGGTCAGCACGATCGGGCGCGGCCGGGCCGCCTCCGAGGCGTGGCGCCTGAGAGCATCCGGCCGGACCACGATCGGCACGATCGCGGCCGCGGCGGTCCTGGAGACCTGGGCCCGGCTGCTCGGCGCGTGGGACGCTCGAGTCGCGCACCGGGAGCACGCGATCTGGACGCGCCTTGCCTCGACCAAGGACCTCCGCGGATGATCGCGGCCCTCCTCCGCATCCCGGGTTACAAGCTGATGCACACCCTCGGTCGTCCGATCGTCGATCCGATCAACGTGACGGTGTCGACGACCTTCCGCTGCAACTCGCGCTGTCTGACGTGCAACGTGTACGAGCGCCCCGCCGACGAGCTCGACGCCGGCGAATGGGACCGGGTCTTCGCCTCGCTCGGACGCGCGCCGGCCTGGTTCACTTTCTCCGGGGGTGAGCCCTTCCTGCGCAAGGACCTTTCGGACATCATCGAGTCCGCCTGGCGCCGCTGCCGCCCGAAGGTCGTCAACATCCCGACCAACGGCACCTATCCGGACCGCGTGGTCGCCGCCGCGGAGCGGCTGACGCGGCTCTTCCGGGGAACGCAGCTCGTCATCAACGTGTCCCTGGACGCGATCGGAGAGCGCAACGACGCGATCCGGGGGCTGCGCGGCGACTTCGAAAAGGCGAGCGCGACCTTTCGCGCCTTGAAGGCGCTCGGCGCGCCGAACCTCACCGTCGGCCTCCATTCCGTCGTCTCCCGGCACAACGTGCGGGAGTTTCCCGCGATCGCCGACGCCTTGATGGCGATGGGTCCGGACCAGTACATCGTCGAGCCCGCCGAGGAGCGGGTCGAGCTCCAGACGATCGCGACCGGCATCACCCCCAAGGCCGACGACCTCGACCGCGCCCTCGCCCACGTCGAAGGTCGTCTCGCGTCGCGCCGGAACGACGGCCTCTCCTCGCTGACGCGCGCCCTGCGCCTCGTCTACTACCGCCTGGCGCGGGAGACGGTGCGGCGGGGCGAGCAGACGATCCCCTGCTACGCCGCCATTGCCTCCGTGCACCTCGCCGCCAACGGCGACGTCTGGGGGTGCTGCACGCGAGCGAAGCCCCTCGGGAACCTGCGGGCGAACGGCTTCGATTTTGCGGCGATCTGGCGATCCGCCGCCGCGCGGGAGGAGCGCCGCTCGATCAAGGCGAAGGAGTGCGCCTGTCCCCTTGCGAACGCCGCCTACACGAGCATCCTCATGGACCCGGGGTCGCTCTACCGCGTGGGGCGTCATCTCGTCGCTCCCGCCGGGGGCGGCGGCTCGTGAATCCGGTCATCGTCATTCCGACCTACGACGAGGCCGCAGCGCTCCCGTCCCTCCTCGATCGCGTCCTCGCCGTCACCCCCGAATTCGACGTCGTGGTGGTCGACGATGCGTCCCCGGACGGGACGGGCGAGATCGCGGCGGAGTTCGCGCGCCGGACGCCGCGGGTCTCGGTGCTCCACCGCGCCGGGAAGATGGGCCTCGGCACGGCGTATCGCGACGGCTTCCGGCACGCGATCGCGCGCGGAGCCCAGGTCCTGATCGAGATGGACGCCGACCATTCGCACAACCCCAAGTACCTGCCGGCGCTCGTGCGGGCCTTGGACGAGGGCGCCGACGTGGCCATCGGAAGCCGGTACCTCGACGGCGTGCGAGTCGAGAACTGGCCGTTCCGCCGGCTCCTGCTCTCCCGGTTCGCGAACTACTACGTCAACCGCGCGAGCGGCCTGCCGACGTCGGTCGTCACCGACGCGACCTCGGGCTTTCGCGCCTACAAGAGACCCGTGCTCGAGACGATCGGCCTCGACGCGGTCTCCTCGAACGGATACTTCTTCCAGATCGAGATGGCTTATCGCGCGTGGCGGCTCGGCTTCGTGGTGCGCGAAGTCCCCATCACGTTCGAGGAGCACTACCTGACCTCCTCGAAGATCTCCGGCGCGATCGTCTGGGAGGCGGTCTGGCGCACGCCCCTGCTCCGGTTGGCGCCTCGTCGCGCATCCCGCTCATGACCGGCCGCGCGGCGCAGAGGAAGCGCGCGATCGCCGCCGGGGTCCTCGCGGTCGCGCTCGGCATCGCGGCGCGCGCGTACTGGATGACCGATCCGCAGCCCCGCTTCTCGGACGCCTACTCCTATCTCCTCATCGCGCGGTCGGTCGCGGCCGGAGAGGGCTTCGACACCGGCGGGAGTCAGCATCCCTCGCTGACACGATCCCCCCTCTACCCGCTCCTCCTCGCGGCCGCGAGCAAGGTGGCACCGAGCACGGAATCCGCGGCTTGGGTGTTGAGCCTGGTCTTGGGCGCGCTTTCGGCGATTCCGCTCGCGTGGCTCGCGCGACGGATGGGCGGACGAGGCTCCGCGGTGGCCGCCTTCGGGCTGGCCTCGGTGTCGTGTTTGGTCGCGAGCGCGGGTTGGGGCCTTCCGGAGCCGCTCTACCTGCTCCTGTTTCTCTCGGCGGCATCCGTGACGTGGTCGGCCTCGCGCGCGCCGACCCGCGCACGCGGCGCGCTCGCGGGCCTGCTCGCGGGCCTGACGGCGCTCACGCGTCCCGAAGGGGTCGTGTGGATCGCGATCCTCCCGCTCTGGCTTCTCGCCGGAACGCCGGCCGTCGCGGCGCGCCTCAAGGGGCGGCTCGCGGCCGCGGGCTCCGCTTGGGCTCTCGCCCTGGCCGCCTACGCACCCTACGCCCTCTGGGCCTCGCTATCGCTCGGGCGCTTCGAGCCCGCCCCCGGGATCACGTACCTGCGCGACATGCGAACGGTCAGCGACGTTTACGGGCTCCGCGACGCGTCCACGCCGCCCAAGGACTGGACCGAAAGGGCGCGGTTCGTGACCGACGCCTCCCACAGGGAGCTCCTGCTGAACGCCTGGTTTCTCGAGAGACGGCTGGCCCCGCCCGACCCCCGGTTCGCGGACGTCTCGCGCGCCACCGAGCGCCCGGGCCAGAGCCCCCTCTCGGTCGGCGCCGTGCGCAGGCGCCGGAACATCGCCCTTGGGAACCTCGAGCGGGTGCCGGCCGCGCTCTTTCGCGAGCACCTCCTCCCCGTCGTCCCCGTCGCGCTGGGAGCCGCCGGGCTCGTCTCCCTCGTGCGCCGGCGGCGATTCCGAGCCTTGGCCTTTCTCGCGTGGATCTTCGCCGGGACCTTGGCCCCATTCGCGAGCCACGTGGAAGAGCGCTTCCTGTATGCCCCGTTCGCCGTCGGCCTCGCCGTGGCCGCGCTGGGATGGGGAGCGCTCGACCGGTCGATCCGTGGCAGCCTCCCCTCTCGCATCGTCGCGCACTCGGTTCTCCTCGCGGCGATAGCGCTCGCCGTCGCCCGCCATCCATTTCCCGGCCACGATGCACGCGCCGAATTCCTGGCGCAGCGGCGGCTCGGCTCGGAGATCGCGCGCGCGCTCCCCCCCGGCCCCGTGCTCGCCGTCCGTCCCGCCGTCCCCTACTGGGCCCACCGGCCGTACCGGCCGATCCCGCTGGGCCGGCCGGAGGACGTGCTCGCTTTCGCGCGCGCGCAGGGCGCGGTCGCCATCGTCCTCGAGGCGCGCGAGGACTCCCGCAGGAGGCCGGAGCTCGCTCCCTTGCTCGGCGACACGCCGCCCGAAGGGTTCCGGACGGTCCTCGACGCTCCGGAAGCCGGCGGCGCTCCGATGCGCGTCCTTCGCATCCTTCCCGCGGCGCCGGCGCCGTGACCGGAAAGGCGGTCGTCACCGGCGGAACCGGCTTCCTGGGAAGCCACGTCGTGGAGATCCTCGCCAAGCGGGGGTACGAGGTCGTCTCGGTGTCGCGGTCGGGGCGCCCGCGGTGGGAGGCTCCGGCGGGCGTCCGGTTCGTGGCGCTCGATCTCGCGTCGGCGGATGCGGAGCGGACGCTCCCGCAGGTCGTCGCGGGCGCGCGCACGGTCGTCCATGCCGCGGGCGCGCTCTACCGGCCCAGCACGCCGCACGGCACCTTCCGCCTCGCGCACGTCGACGCGACCGGTCGCCTGATCGAGGCCCTAGCCGGGACGGCGGACCCGAGCGCTCCGGTGCGGCTCGTCCATGTCAGCACGACGGGGGTCCTCGGCCCGACCGCGGAGGAGCCGGTGGACGAGCTGGCGGTCCCCTCTCCCACGAACGAGTACGAGCGGACCAAGCTCGAAGGGGAAAGCCTGGCTCTGGTATCCCGCCGCCCGGGGCTCGAGGTCGTGGTCGCGCGTCCTGGGCTCGTGTACGGTCCGCGGAATCTCCACCTGCTGCCGCTCTTCCGCTCGATCGCCTCGCGCAAGTTCCGCACGATCTCGGGAGGGCGGGCCGTCTGGCAACCGATCCACGTCGACGACGTCGCCCGCGGGATCGGACTCATGACGGCCGGCGGGGGGCTCGACGGAGAGACCTTCCATCTCGCGGGCGGAGAGCGCCTGACCGTGACGGCGCTGGCGGCCCGGATCGCGGATTCCCTGGGCGTCGCGCCCCCGCGCGGCTCGCTCCCCTACGCGCTCGCCTTCGCGGCCGGCGCCCTCCTCGAGGCGGCGTACGCGCCGTTCGGCGCCGACCCTCCGCTCTCGCGCTCGAGGGTCCGAACGATGACCCAGAGCCGGGTCTACGGCATCGACAAGGCGCGCGAGCGCCTGTCGTTCCGGCCCGAGATCGACTTGACGCGCGGGCTCGCCGGCACCGTCGCCTGGTACCGGTCCTCGGGGCTCCTCGCGTGAGCGCGCCGCCGCGCGTGTCGGTCGTCGTGCCGGTCCTCAACGCTGCCGCGGACGCGCCGCGCCTCTTGGACGCGCTTGCTGCGCTCGACTGGCCGGAGGACCGGCTCGAGCGGATCGTCGTCGACAACGGATCGACCGACGGGACGGCGGAAGCGCTGACGCGCCCCGGCGTCACCGTGCTGCGCGAACCGAGGCCCGGCTCGTACGCGGCTCGGAACCGCGGGATCGCGGCTGCGACGGGAGACTGGATCGCGTTCACCGACGCCGACTGCGCGCCCCGTCCCGATTGGCTCACACGCCTTCTGGCCGACCCCGTTCCGGACGGTACCGGCGCGATTGCCGGCGAGGTGCTCGCCGCGGAGCTCGCCACACCGGTGCAGCGGTTCATCGAAAGCCGGGGGTTCATGAAGCACGAGCGGACCCTCCCCCACAAGGCGCTCCCCTGCTTTTCGACCGCGAGCGTCGCGGTCCGCCGCGAGGTTCTCGCCCGACTCGGAGGATTTCGGGAGGAGTCCCGTTTCTTCGGCGACATGGAGCTCTCGTGGCGGATGCAGATCGAGGCGGGAGCCTCGGTCCTTTTCCGGCCCGACGCGATCGTCCTCCACCGGCACCGGCGCACGCTCGGGGCACTGTGGGCTCAGGCCGTTCAGCACGGCCGGGGCACCGCGTTCATGAAGCGGACCTACCCGGAGGTGTACCGGATCGACCTCGGGGAACAGCTGCGACGATTGTCCGGGATCGCGGCGGCGACCGGGCGAGCCGCGGCGGGGGGATCCTCCGATCGATGGCGCGAGCCGGGGTATCTCGCCCTCTGGTACGCGGGCCTTCTGTGGGGTTATCTGCTCGGCCCGGCGTGGACGGAGCCACGTTCCTGATTCTCTTTCACGGCGCCAACCGCGCGGCGATCCGCCGGAGGTCGAAGTCCGCCTCGACGCGCCTGCGCCCTTCGCGAGCCTGGAATTGACGCTCCGCGGGGGACGCGGAGATCGTGGCCCGAATCGCCTCGGCGAACGCCGCGGGATCGTCCGGCCGCACCAGGCGACCCGCCCCCTCCGTCACCAGCTCTGGAATCCCCGAAACCGCCGTCGAGACAACCGGGACCCCCAACGCCATCGCTTCCATCAGCGCCACCGGGATCCCGTCGCGGTCGCCGTCCGCCGCGACGCGTGAGGCCAGCGCGACCGCGTCGGCCCGCATCATCCGGCTCCGAACCTCCTCGCGCGGGATCATTCCGAGGAACGTGACGGCGCCGGCGAGGTCGGGGCGCGCCGCGCGCGCGCGGAGACCGGGCGCCTCGACCCCGTCGCCGGCGAGATCCAGGGACACCGCGACACCGTCCCGCCGCATTCGGGCGATCGCGTCGAACAGGACGGCGTGCCCCTTCTTCGGCACCAGGCGTGCGACGCAGAGGAGCCGCGCGGGAGTCCCCGGGGACGGGGGATCGCGGTAGGCGAAGCGCTCGAGGTCGATGCCGCAACGAACGATCTCGATCGAGACCGGCGCGCCGCGCGTCTTGGCGAGCCGCGCGACGAGGTGCCGGCGGTTGGCCTCGGAGACCGTGAAGATTCGGGAGGCGCCCCGGAGATTGGGAAGGAGCAGGAACGGGTCTTGGTAAAGGTCGTACGCGTGGGCCGTGATCCGGTAGGGAAGCCCCGACAGCCGCGCGAGGTAGCGCGCCAGCACGGCGGCGTCGTTGGCGAAGTGGGCGTGGAGCATCGCGGTGTCGGACGGGAGTTCCTGCGCGAGAACGGCGGCACGCTGCTGCAGGGCCGTCACGCGATAGAAACTCCACGGCCACGCGCCGATCAGATCCCGCTGCACCGTCGGCCAGATGCCGACGCCGTTCGCCAACGAGCGAGCCCACCGCGCGGGTTGGAGCCAACGCCGCCAATCGTAGAGGGTCACGGGCGTCGCTGCGGCGTCCTCATCCGTCCAGTCCGCCGCCGGTGTCTTGGACCTCCAACCGGCCAGAACGGAGACCGGGACGCCGAAACGGCGCAACGCCCTGATCTCGTCCCGGATGAAGGTCTCGGAGGGCTCCGGAAAGGCCCTGAGGACGTAGACGACGCGATTCACGTGATCGGGCCTCCGGCGGCGACCTAAACCCACGCTAACTTACACGAATGCCTGAGTTTCTTGTCGTGCCGCTCTTGACACTCCAGTCGCGGCACGGGATATTCGTAGGTGGCGTTTCGGGACTCGTCGTCGGGGGGCGGGGTCCCCGGGGTGCGGTGTGAAGAAAGTCCTGCTCCTCAACCCGCCGGGGGACCGTCTCTACATCCGGGACCAGTTCTGCAGCCACGTCTCGAAGGGGACGTACTACTGGCAGCCGCTCGACCTGCTGATGATCGGAGCGCGGCTCCACGGCGACGGCCACGAGCTCTGCGTCGTCGATGCGATCGCCGAGCGTCTCGCCCCCGAGGAAGCCCAGCGGCGGGTGGAGGGCTTCGCACCGGACGCGATCGTCTTCCTGACGGGGAGCGACTCGTTCCACGACGACGTGGCGTTCGTGGAGGAAGCCAAGCGGCGCGGCGTCGCGACGGCGATCGGCATCGGCGACATCCTGCGCGAGAAGGGCGACCAGCTGATGATGCGCCATCCCGCCCTCGACGCCTGCTTGAGCGATTTCGTCACCCACGGATTGTCCGCGTTCCTCGCGGGCCGGCTGGACGAAGCGGAGAACATGACCGTTCGCGACGGAACGTCGATCCGCAAGGTCGAGGCCAAGGGACGCGAGCGGGTCTTCACGATCCCGACCCCGCCGTACCGGCTCTTTCCTCTCGACAGGTACCGTCTTCCGTACAATCGTTACCATCCCTACGCGACCGTCATCGGATCGACATGGTGCCCTTACGGCTGCAGCTACTGCCCGTTCGCGCGCACCCCGTACCGCGTGCGCGACGCCGACGACGTGCTCCGCAACCTCGAGGACGTGCGCGCGATGGGCCTCCGGCAGGTCCACTTCGCCGATTGGACGTTCGCGGTCGACCGGCACCAAGCGAGACGGCTCCTTCAGGGGATGATCGCGGCCGACTTCGGCTTCACGTGGTCGTGCAATTCCCGCGTGGACCTGATGAGCCGGGAGCTGATGGACCTGATGAAGCGGGCCGGGTGCGACCTCATCGAGTTCGGCGTCGAGTCCGGAAACCAGGGCATCCTCGACCGCTACGACAAGGGGACCACGATCGAGGAGATCCGACGCGCCTTCGCCTGGGCGCGCGAGCTCGAGATTCCGACGCTCGCGACCTTCGTCCTGGGGCTCCCCGGCGAGACGCACGCGTCCATGCAGCAGACCCTCGATCTCGCCCTCGAGATCGAGCCGACGTTCTGCTCGTTCAACGCCGCCAGCCCGCGGATGGGGACCGAATTGCGGCACGAGCTGATCGAGGCCGGGCTCATCGTGGACACCGATCTCGCGATCCTCGATTCGTCGCGGTCGCTTCCGGTCTTCTCGACCGTGGAGCTCGCCGCGGAGGACGTCGAGCGGTTCCGGAGGAAGGCGATTCGCACGTTCTACCTGAGACCCTCCTACCTCGCGCGACGCCTGCGGCGCTTGGGCTCGCTGGTCGAGCTGCAAAACCACCTCGGCAACGGGTTATCGCTCGCCTGGCAGTCGCTCCGCTCGGCGCGCTCGTCGCGCACCTGACGTCCGTGGCTTGGCCTTCCGGACGGCGCGGAGCCGCTGTTGCGGCGATCGCGGGGGCCGCTCTGGCGCTCCTTTTCGCGCGCTCGTGGCGCATCGACTACGACTATTCGATCGATTTCCAGACCTACTGGCTCGCGGGCTCGCGTCTGCTCCACGGCCGGGCGAGCGAGCTGTACGCCTCCGGAGGCGGCCCGGAGAACGGGACCCCGGCCGTCCTCGCGGCCGGGGAATTCAAGAACATCCCGCTCGTCGCCACCGTCTTCGTCCCGTTCGCGCTCGTGGACTACCCGGTCGCCAAGCGCGCGTTCTGGTGGCTGTCCTTGGGGGCCCTCGCCACGACCGCCTGGGTGCTCGGCCGGTGGGTCCTGCCTCACGCGTGGGGCACGGCCGCGACGCGCGCGCTCGGGTCGTTCGCAGCGCTCGCGGCGATCGCCCCGACCCACATCGCGCTACGGCACGGGCAGACGACCCCATTCGTGGCGCTCTTGCTCACGGTCTACCTCGCGTCGTCACTCGCGCGGCGGCCCGCGGCGGCGGGGCGGG
>JBGQLU010000143.1:0-9319 GCA_041500265.1 Acidobacteriota bacterium
TCCGGTTGCTACCGGCGAAGAGGTCGCGGATCTGGCCTTCGTCCGCGGTAAAGGGGAGGTTTCCGACATACAGTCTGGTACCCATTCTCGAACTCCTGGCTCTCCTTGGTGGGAGCGCCGTTCTCGAGTCCCGGCCGCCGACCCGAGAGGTCGGGTCGAACACGAGTGCCTAAGCACGCGATCGGCTTCGGCGTCATTCTTTCGTTTCTGTACGAGAGGATGGAGGCCGGGACCTGCCGATAGGTTAGGGGACGAACGGCGAACTGTCAATGCGGGGCGAAGGCTCAGTCCGGCGGCCTAGCTTTCGTCGAGGGAGATCAGGCTGACCGTCACCTCGATTTCGATCGAATCCCCGCCGGTTCTTCGAATCCCGAGCACGTGCCGGCTTCCATCCGTGGAAAGCGCGCGTCGCAGATCCGCGAGCCGGAAGTCCTGCGCGGGCCGGCCGTCCAGGGCGACGACGACGTCGCCGGTCTTCAGCCCCGCGGCCTCGGCCGGAGAGTCCTTCCGGATCCCCGTGACCTTGAAGACCGTGTAGTCCGGGCCGTTGGACAGAAAAGTCGCGCCGAACGTCTTGCGCCCGGCGAAGGGCGTGCCGAAGTCGGCGTTCGGCTCGAGGATCATCACGCGGCGCGAGTAGTCGTAGATCGTCTTGAATCGGCGGAGCACCCCCTCGCCGATCGTGCCGGAGAAGCTCTCCGAGGCGTACCCTCCGGTCGTTCCCACCATCAGGTTGATCGGAACGTCTCTCACCGTGAATCCGCCCAGGGTGATCGCGCTGATCCGTCCGCGAACGCTGGTCTGCGCGAAGAACTCCTTCTCCGATCCGGGCAGGGTGTTCGGCGCGCCGGCAGGCTTCGACCGGGCCAGCTCCAGCAGCCGGTGAGCCTTCACGAACGGCGACGTGAGGTTGACGGTGTCCGCGGCTCCGCAGTCCAGGACCATGTCGGCGTCGATCGGGGGGGCGCCCGGCACCGAAATCCGGGAGGCGACGTGCGGGTGCCCCTCTTCCAGGATGAACGGGACGCTCCGGCCTGTCCCAGGGGTGGCGTGGGTGGCGGGGTCGTAGAGGGCAAGCGTCTTCGAGGGGTAGTCGACTTCGACGACGAAGCGGCTCAGGAAGTCGTACCCGAGCAACCCGCCCATCGGCATGCCGTAGATCCGTTCCAGGCCGGAGAGGTCCATGACGCCGTCGCGCTGGCCGGTCAGCTCCGCATCGCCGACCTTCAAGCTCGCCACCCGCGTGAACGAGAACGGCGCGGAGTTGCCCCCGCCGGTCACCGAGGTCGCGCCGAACGGCTCGAGCCCGAACTCCTTCATGCGCCCGATGTTGATGATCGTGGCCTCGGCCCCCGTGTCGAGCAGGAACCAGATCGGCTCGGAGCCGTTCACGCGGCAGGGGACCATGATGTGGTCGTTCTCGAAGTTGAACGGAATCCCGGACGCGCGGTCGCCGCTCGCGAACCGGAAGTCCTTCGCCCCGTCCTTGGGCCGGCCGAACCCCGCCGGAGGGGGCGGCGCGTTCAGCTGAACGTCACGGAGGACGGTCGTGTCGTCCGCGTTCCCTTCGCCCCCCGTGACGCGCAACGAAAACGGGACCATGACGCCGCCGACGCGCCGCCAGTCCTCGAACTTCACGGTGATCGCGTCGTCGTAGGGTTTTCGCACGGCCTCGACCGGAAGGAACGTGGCAGCGTCGAAGCTCAGGTCGAACGGGACGCCGTCCGGCGGCGAGAAGCGGATCACGACCCGGCCGTGGGCCTCGTCCTCGCCGAGCAGCCGCGCCCCGTCACGGTGCGCCACGTTTCTCGCGGCGCCGCCGAAGATGAGCGACTCGAGGTAAGCCTCCGTGATCTTGTCGCGTCGATCCCGGCCCTCCAACTCGAGGACCTTGCCGTTCCAGTCCTTGAACCAACACTCGCGCCTACGGCAGGTCTCGTCCCGTGTGTCCTTCTCCTGTGTCGTCAGCCGCCTGGAGCCGTCGCGGCTCAGCCACCCCTCGGTCGCGCCGGCGACGCCGCTTTCCGTCGAGTCGCCCTGGAGATGCACGGTCCGCACCGCGCGCAGGGCCTTCTGCCCACCGGCGGCCCGGACCCAGCGCGTGATCACCTCGTCGACCGTCGAAGGGCCGGCTCCCGCCGCCTGCGCCCGGGCGGCGAGGGGAGAGACGAGCCAGAGGAGCAGGCAAGCGGCGCGGCCGGTTCCTCGAACGCTCATAGGGCCTCCCCCCGGTCGGAATCCGGCGATGTCTACGGGCTCCGGCCCGGCGAGTTTACGTCGCTCTCCGTGATGAGGATCCCCGTCCTACAATGCTCCTCTGCCCGGCAGGCATTCCTGCGGCCGGAAGGAGAAGGCAGCCATGGCCGGACCCACCATCTCGATCGCTCCCGAGGAACGGACGCTCGCGGCGCTCACCCACCTGTCGGGGCTGGCGGGGTACCTCATCCCGCTCGGCGGGGTGCTGGTGCCGATCGTCCTCTGGATGGTGAAGAGCGACTCCAAGGTGGTCTCGAGCATCGCGAAGCAGGCCCTCCTCCTGAACGTGATCGTCTTCCTCGTCATCGCCGTCACGGCGATACTCTGGATCACGGTCGTGTTCATACCCTTGGTCGTGCTGCTCTGGTGCCTCCTCTTCCTCGCGGCGGTCGTGCTCCCGATCGTCGGCGCGGTGAGGGCGCTCGACGGAACCTACTACCGCTACCCCCTGGTGGGCGTGGCCCCGCGCGACTGACGGGACGCGCCGGTCCCCGATGAGCGGATTCCACTTCGACTACGCGGTCGCGCCGAAAAACGTCGCGCCGACGCGCGCGGACTTCAGGCGGATCGCCTCGTACCTCCTTCCGAAGTGGAAGCCGTCGGCGCTCATCCTCTCCTGCATCTTCGTCACCTCGATCCTCGGCCTGATTCCGCCGCTGCTGGTGCGCGAGGTGATCGACCGGGCGATTCCGTCGCACGACGGCCGGCTCCTGAACCTCCTCATCGCGGGGATGATCGGGATTCCGCTCATCAGCGGGCTGATCGGGGTCGGCCTCAACTACCTGGTCACGGAGATGAGCCAGGGGGTGATGTTCGATCTGCGGAGCGAGATGTACGCGAAGATGCTCCGCCAGTCGCTCCGCTTCTTCACGAACGTCAAGTCGGGAGACATCCTCTCGCGCATTCAGAACGACGTCGGGGGCGTGCAGGGGGTCGTCGGGGGCACGCTCGTCTCCCTCGCGACGAACGGGTTGGTGGTCGTGACCACGCTCCTGGTGATCGTCCGGATCGACTGGCGGCTGTCGCTGATCGCAGTCGGCGTGCTGCCGCTCTTCATCCTCCCGACCCGCAAGGTCGGCCAGATCCGCCACCGGTTGTCCAAGGAGACGCAAGAGCGCCTCGGCGAGCTGACCTCGCATCTCCAAGAGACCCTCTCGGTCAGCGGCTTCCTGCTCGCGCGGCTGTTCGGCTCGCAGGCTTACGAGAGGAAGCGCTTCGGCGACAAGGCCGCGGCGGTGCGCGATCTCCAGATCCGGCAGAGCATGGCCGGGCGCTGGTTCCTCATGTGGCTCCTGATGTTCGCGAGCATCGGGCCGGCCCTCATCTATCTGTTCGGCGGGCACGAGGTGATCGCCGGAACGATCACGATCGGCACGATCGTCGCGTTCATCACCTACCTCGGCCGGTTGTACGGGCCGGCGTCGGCGCTGGTCAACGCCCATGTGGACGTGATGAGCGCGGTTGCCCTCTTCCGGAGAATCTTCGAGTACCTGGACCTCCCCGAGGACGTGGCGGAGCCCGCGCATCCGGTCCGCATCGCGAGCCCTCGCGGCGAGCTCCGGTTCGAGGACGTCTCGATGGCCTACGAAGAGGGGAGGCCGACGCTCGAGGGGATCTCGTTCGAGGCCCTGCCGGGGAAGATGGTCGCGCTGGTCGGGCCGAGCGGCGCGGGGAAGACCTCCCTGACCTACCTGGCCTCCCGTCTCTACGACCCGTCGCGCGGGCGCGTCACCTTCGACGGCGTCGATCTCCGCGAGCTGTCGCTCGAGGACCTCTCGCGCTGGACCGCGAAGGTGACCCAGGAGACCACGCTGTTCCACGCCACGGTCGAGGAGAACCTGCGGTACGGAAAGCTCGACGCCGCCCGTGAGGAGCTCTTGCGGGCGTGCACGCTCGCGCAGGTTCGGGACGTGGTGGACGCGCTCCCGCAGGGGCTCGACACCGTCGTCGGCGAGCGCGGGTACAAGCTGTCCGGTGGCGAAAAGCAGCGCCTGGCGCTCGCCCGGGTCGTGCTCCGGGATCCGCGCCTGCTGATCCTGGACGAGGCGACGTCGTCCCTCGATTCCCGCTCGGAGGCGCTGATCCAGCGGGCGCTCGAGCCGCTCCTCACCGGCCGGACGAGCCTCGTGATCGCGCACCGGCTGAGCACGATCCTCCGCGCGGATCTCATCCTCGTGCTCGACCGCGGACGGATCGTCGAGCGCGGCACTCACGACGCCCTGCTCGCCAAGGGCGGCCTCTACGCCCGGTTCTACGAGCAGCAATTCGGGCGCACGGCGGTCTGAGAACCGGACGGCATCGCTCGCAAAGGCATGCAGGGAACGGCGCTATCGTGGACCACGAGATGAGCCGTCATTCGGGTTGGCAGTCGCCGTCACACTGGCTGGAATCGCTGTTCGTCGCGATCCTCCGCCACGAGTACGCCTCGGCGATGCGGTTCGGCCCGGGAGGGGACGGGCACAAACTCCCGCAGGCTCCCGCCGATCCTTGCCATCTCTACGTCCACGTGCCGTTTTGCGAGGCCCTCTGCCCGTTCTGCTCGTTCCACCGCGTCCGGTTCCGGGAGGCCCAGGCCCGGCGTTATTTCAAGGCGCTGCGGGCGGAGATCGTGCGCTATCACGAGCAAGGGTTCCGCTTCGCGGACGTCTACGTGGGCGGCGGCACGCCGACCGTCGCGCCGGACGAGCTCGGAGAGACCTTGGAGCTCATTCGAAAGCTCTGGCCGGTCCGCTCGATCTCGGTCGAGACCAACCCGAGCGATCTCCGTCCCGAGATCTTCTCCGTGCTGGAGCGCGCGCGCGTCACCCGCCTTTCGGTCGGGGTGCAGAGCTTCGACGACGGCCTGCTTCGCGCGATGGGACGGTACGACAAGTACGGCAGCGGCGAGGCGATCCGAGAGCGGCTGGCCGCCACACAGGGTCGCTTTCGCACCCTGAACGTCGACATGATCTTCAATCTCCCCGGCCAGACCGCGGCGATGCTCGACCGGGACATCGCGATTCTCCTCGATCTCGGGGTGGACCAGGTCTCGTTCTATCCGCTCATGACGGCGCCGACCGCCCGGAACAAGGTGGAAGCGGCGATGGGGCATGCCGACCCGGCGCTTCGTCTCGTCCTCTACCGGAAGATCCTCCAGGCGATGCGCCCCGCCTACCGCGCGTCCTCGGCTTGGTGCTTCTCGCGCGGGGAAGGCATGGTCGACGAATACATCATCGATCAGGACGACTACGTCGGCGTGGGGAGCGGTGCCTTCAGCTACGTGGCCGGGACGCTCTACTCGACGACGTTTTCGCTTCGCCAGTATCACGACCGCGTGCTGGGCGGCCGCACCGGCATCACCCAGAGCAAGGTCCTGACACCCCACGAGCGCATGCGCAACGACTACCTCGTCCGCCTCTTCGGGGGGGAGCTGCGGCGGGAGGACATCCGGAGGAAGCACGGAGCCATGTTCTGGGTGCGGATGGCCCCGGAGGTGCTCGCGATGCGCCTGGCCGGCGCGACGCGTCACGACCCCGACGCGATCCGTCTCACCGATACCGGCATGTATTGCTGGATCCTGATGATGTCGGAGTTCTTCAACGCCGTGAATGTCTTCCGCGATCAGATGCGCCGGAACATCCGCGCCGAGCTCGACGAGTACGCGTGCGACACGGCCCCTTCGGAGACGCCCGCCACGGTATGATCCCGTCCCTATGCGCCGGACGAAGGCCTGGCTGCTCCTCCTCCCGCCCGCGGCGCTGATCGTCCTCGGGTTCCTCTTCTTCTCGTCGACCGGCCGGGACGACGCGCACATCACCTTCTGGCCGGCCCACATGCTCGCGACCCGCGGCGAGATCGTCAACTACAACGGCGATCGCGTGGAGCAGAGCTCGAGCCTGCTCCTCGTCGTCCTTCTCGCGGCTCTCGCGAAGGTGACGAGGCTCCCCCTCCCGACGCTGGGCTCGCTCGTGTCGATCCTCTCGGGCGCGGTCGCGGCGATCGCCGCGGCGCGGGTCGCGTCCCGCCGGGGCCGCGGATCCGGCCTGCTCGCCGGGTTTTTCGTCGCGACCTCCGCCTCGTTCGTCTACTGGGCGTTCAGCGGGCTCGAGACGACCCTGGCCGCGCTCGCCGGCCTCTGGCTCGTGCTGTCCGTGGCGGAAGAGCTCGACTCGGGCGCGGCCAGCTTTCCGTCCGCCGGCACGCTGGCCGCGATGGCGTGCTTCGTGCTGGCTCGCCCGGAGTCGGGACTCGTCCTGATCGTCCTGCTGGCGACGGCCCTGGCGGTTCGATGGCGCGTGGATCGAGGCATCGCAGGGGGCGGTTCGACGCGAAAGCTCGGCGCGCTCCTCGTGGTTGCCGTGATCCTCTTCGCCGGGATCGGAGCCGGCCGCTTGGCCTACTTCGGGAGCTTCTTCCCGCAGCCGGTCGCCGCGAAATCGGCCGGTTTGAACCCGTACGCGATGATCGGGGGAGCGCTGTACCTGCTCCGCCACGGGGTCGCTTCGACGCTGCTCCCGGTGATCGTGCTTGCGGCCGCCGGCACGATCGTCTCGCTCCCGCGGCCGGCGCGAGGTCCCCTACGCGATCCTCTCGCGCTCGTCGGGGCGGCGTTCCTGGCCGCCGGGACGGCGTTCATCGTGGCGTCGGGGGGGGACTGGATGGAAAGCGGGCGGTTCCTCGTGCCGCTGTGGCCCGTGGCCGCGATCGTCGCGACCGATCGTCTGGAGACGCTAGCCGGGCCGCGCCCGCGGAGAGCTCTCGCGGCCGCCGTCGTGATCGTCCAGGTCGTGGGCCTCCTGGTCCTGGCGCGCACCGCGTCGACCGGCGTTCCCGTCTGGGCGGCGACGCCTTCGAGCGCGGCCGCGGTCGATCCCGAGTTCACGTGGTTCGAGCGGACCAACCGGATCCACCGTCGCGACATCCCGGTCGTGGCGAAACTGCGGAGCGAGGTCCTGCGCCTCGCGGCCGGGCGCACCGGGCCCGTCCGGATCATGAGCGGGCAGATGGGCCTGGTCCCGTTCCATCTCGCGCTCTCCCAGTTCGGCCGCATCCGCATGCTCGACACGCGCGGCCTCACCGACCGGGCGCTGACCTCCTGCCCGGTGACGGCGACGCTGCCCCGCAGCTCCGTCGGCCTCGTGATGAGCTACGGGACCTACTTCGCGCATCAGGACGAGATCGCCGCGCGGTGCGGCGTGCTCCCCCCGGACCTGGTCTACGACCTCGGCGAGTATTACGACGATGTCGTGGCCCGCGGCTACGTTCCGGTCTACCGGGAGGTCGGAGCGGTCCCGTCGGGATCCGACGCGTTTCCCGGGGACCGCCTGGACCGCGGGGAGTTCATCGCCGTCCGCCGCGATCTCATGGACCCTTCCGCGCCGGTTGTAGCGTCGGCGCCGCCCGGATACGATGGGACGCGCATGCGGGGACTCGTCTCCTCCGCGGAAAGGTGACGTGGAGTCCGTGGAGATCCGGAGGGCGCTCGGTCCGATCGTCGCGGCCGAGACCGCCGGACTGGCGCTCGGCCTGGGGTGGGGCCTCTCGGGGATTCGCGAGCAGCGCTACCCCACGCTCGGGTTCTGGCACAGCGCGGCCCTCGACCTCGGACGGCACGCGGCCTCCGGCGTCGCCGCAGGAGCGGCCGCGGGGATCGCGATCGTCCTCCTCCGCGCGGCATGGGCGCTCGTTCGCCGTCGCGCCGGGCCGGTGAACGCGGCCGGCGATCGCGCCGTTGCGTTGAAGCTTTGCCTTGGCTGCCTCGCGGCCGGCCTCGTCACGCTGGTCTGGATGTCGCTCCGGCTTGGGGCGATCGACGCGAGGCTCACGGTCTCGGTCGCGGCCGCCGCGGCGCTCGCGTGCGCGGCCGTGGTGCTGATCCGCCGCATGACGCTGGGTGGGAAAGCCCTCGCCGTCGCCGCTTACGTCGCGCTGGCGGCCGCAATCCTCGCGGGCTTCGTCCCTGCCACCCGATCCTCGCGCGATCCGCTGAACCTCGATGGGTTTCTCGGGAAAGCGGTGGTGACGGGTCTCCTGGTTGGAGCCGCGATCCCCGTTCTCTCGAGGGTGAGAGGCGCGGGTGAGGCGGCGGTTCCGCAACGGGCGGGCGGAGGACGGGGCGCGACCGCGCTCCTGATCGCCCTCGCCGCCGTGCTTCCCGTGGCGCCGAGGCTGATGCCGCGGTCGCTCGGCCGTCCGGGGGTCGAGGTAACTCGCCCGCGCAACGTGATCCTGATCGGGATCGACACGCTGCGTTACGACCACACCTCCCTCCTCGGGCCCGACGCGCACGGAAGGAGCCTGACCCCCCGGCTCGCGCGCCTCGCCGCGCGGGGAACGGTCTTCCAATCCGCGATCTCCCAATCGTGCTGGACGATGCCGGCGTTCGCGTCGATTCTGACCGGCCGCTACCCGCAGCAGCATCAGGCGACCGCCCTGTTCGGCCGTCTGAGGAACGGCGAGGTCACGCTCGCGGAAGTTCTTCGCGAAGCGGGATACGCGACGGGGGCGGTCGTCAGCCACCTCTACGTGGACGCCGACCACGGCTTCTCGCAAGGGTTTTCCGACTTCAATCAGGACAACGCCCTCGGCCCGCGGGCGGTCAGCTCGGCCGGGGTGACGGACGGCGCGTTGACCTTCTTGCGGGACCACCGCCGAGGGCCGTTCTTCCTGTTTCTCCACTACTTCGATCCCCACTACGAGTACCGTCACCACGAAGGGTGGTCGTTCTCCTCGGCCTACTCAGGATGGCTTCGCCACGAAGGGGTGGACTTCGACAACCTGGAGCAGAAGCGGCACCTCCTCGACGCGGACGACCTCGACTACCTCCGCGATCTTTACGACGAGGAGATCGCGTACACCGACGGCGAGATCGGCAGGCTCCTGGACGGTCTCGAGCACGACGGGCTCCTGGACGACACCGCGATCGTGGTCGTCGGGGATCACGGGGAAGAGTTCATGGAGCGCGGCTGGATGGGGCACAGCACGACCCTGTACGACGACTTGATTCACGTCCCGATGCTCATGGTGCTGCCGGGTGCTCTGACCGTGCGCAAGACGGTCCCCGAGACGGTCGAGACCAGGGCGA
>JBGQLU010000144.1:0-9307 GCA_041500265.1 Acidobacteriota bacterium
AGGACGCGCCGCAGGATCCGCCGCCCCGGAGCACCCACGACGTCGCCGATGAACAGGAGGCGCACGGCCTTCGTCTCCTAGACCGCGTACTGGACCGCGCGCGTCTCGCGGACGACGCTCACGCGGATCGGCCCCGGATAGTCGAGATCGCGCTCGACCGCCCGCGCGATGTCCTTCGACAGCAGGAAGGCCTGCTCGTCGGTGACCGCCCGCGTATCGACGAGCACCCGAAGCTCCTTCCCGGCCTTGAGCGCGAATGCCTGGGTCACGCCGGGGAACGAGCACGCGAGCGCCTCCAGGCGTCGGAGCCGCTCGACGAAGATGGCGAGATTGTCCTTGCGCGCGCCGGGGCGGTTGTCGGAGAGGCGGTTCGCGAGACGGAGGAGGAGCCCTTCGACCGATTTCGGATCGGCGTCCGGGTGAAGCTCCTGGATCGCCGCCACGACCGGCTCCTTCTCGGCGAACTTCGCGGCGAGGTCGGCGGAGACCAGCACGGGATGCCCCGTCGAGCCTTCCTCCATGCGCCCGATCTCGTGGAGCAGCGCCGCGCGGCGGATGACCTCGACGCGGGCGCCGGTCTCGGAGGCGAGGTGCGCTCCGAGCCACACGACCTCGCTCGTGTGCTGGAGGAGGCTGTGGCCGTGGTGGTTCCCGAACTTGAGCCTTCCCACGAGGCGCGCGAGCCGCGGGTGGAGGTCCGAGACCCCCAAGCCGTAAGCGGTCTGGCTCCCGGCTTCCTCGACGAGCGTCTCGAACTCCTCACGGACCTTCGCGACCACCTCCTCGATGCGCGCGGGGTGGATGCGGCCGTCCTCGACGAGTCGCTCGAGCGCGATGCGCGCGATCTCGCGCCGGGTCGGATCGAAGCACGACAGGAGGATCGCCCCGGGCGTGTCATCGATGATGACGTCGATCCCCGTCGCCATCTCGAGCGCGCGGATGTTCCGCCCTTCGCGGCCGATGATGCGTCCCTTCATCTCGTCCGACGGGAGGCGGATGAAGGACAAGGTGCTTTCGACGGGGTCCCGGAGCGACACCCGCTGGGTCGCCTCCACGACGAGGCGGCGCGCCTCGCGGAGGGCGCCCTCGCGGGCTTCCTCCTCGATCTTTCGGGCCATCTTCGCCGCGCCCCGCCGGGCCTCGTCCTCGATCGAGGCGAGAAGCTCGGCGCGCGCTTCCTCGGCGGTGAGCCCCGCGTTCCGCTCGAGCGCCCGTCGGGCCTCCGTCCGATCGTGGACGGCGGCGGCTTCCTGGACGCGGGCGCGCTCTTCGGATTTCTCGAGGGCGCTCTGCCGCCGCTCGAGATCCTTGCGCTGGCGGTCGACCGCCGAGAGGTCGCCCTCCACCTGGCGCGCGCGCGCCTCGACCTGCGCCTCGCGCGCGTCCATCTCGTGCTCCCGCCCGTCGGCATCTTCCTCGAGAGCGAGGGCTTTTTCCTGGGCCTGGGCGACGATCTCGTGGCCGCGTCCCTCCGCCTCCCGTCGAGCCTCCTCGACGAGCGCCGCCGCCCGGTCCTTCCCGGCCGCCACGATCTTCCGAGCGGCGACGACGCCCGCGGCGAACGCCGAGGCGGCGAGCAGGACGCCCACGATCAGGACGATCGCTGTTGCTGTCACCGTCCGCACCCCCAAGACCGGCCGTGCGCTTGGTGTCGCGCGGCCTTCAGGACGGGTGCCGGACCGACCGGAGGACGGTCGTGACGCGCGGCGTTTCGGTCTCTCAGAACCCCCGCGTGAGCCGTGTGGACCGGGGCGGTTGAACCGGGTCAACCAGGGGGGAGCCCTGCGGGCGCTTTAGGCTTCCCCGCGGAGCGGGGCATGCACACGGCACTCCCGACGCCGGGCTCCCGATACGACGACGTTGGCTCAAGCGATGCGACCCATCACGAACTCCGCAGGGGTTTTCGAACGGACGAGAGACAGAACTTCGACTCCACCGGCGTTCACGCGTGACCGTCCGTCCGGCCGTGTTCGGCACGACCAGGACGGCAGCCCGGGTCGGCGAGAACTTCGTCGATCCGGGCGACCCAACGACCCAAGCGCTCTTCCATGTCCTTCGACAGGGGTCCACGCCGGGCCTGCAAGCATTCATCGGTGATGTTGAGCGCGGCGAGAATGGCGACCTTCAGCGTGTCGGCCGTTCCCGTCGACTCAGCGACTTCGCGCATCCTGCGGTCGACTTCCCCGGCAAGCTCGTGCAGGTCCGCCGGGTCCCCCTCGCCGCGCAGGTGATAGGTTCGACCGAAGATCGTGACGGGCGTCGGGGCGTCGCTCACGACTCAGGCCTCCTCGCCGAGCTCCCGGACGGCGCCCTCGAGCGCCGACCGGAGGCGTGTGTTCTCCCGCTCCAACCTCGAGACATCCCGGTCGCGCGTCGCACGGGCCGCGCCCTCGATCGCGTCGATCCTCGATCGCAGGGTCTGGACCTCACGGAAGAGATCGTCCCGCTCCGCCGCGAGGGCGTAAATCCGCTCGATCATCGCCGCGATCCGGTTCTCGACGAGCTTCGTGGACGATTCGCTCATGTGTCCATCCGGCGCAAGTGCACGCCGGGCACGGTCTCCAGGGCCTCCAGCAGGCGCGACCGGTAACCTTCCGTTTCGGGATCCGTCAGCGTTCGGTCGAACGGTTGGAGGATAACACGCAGGGTCATCGCGACCTCGCCCGGCTTGAGCGGCGGGCCGGCGTACCGATCGAGCCAGTGGAGGCGCGCCGGCGCCGGCGCCCCGACCTCCACGAGGCGGGCCAGGACGCTCCCCGCGGCGACCCCCTCGGCGAGGACGATCGACAGGTCGCGGGTGACCGCCGGGACGCGGGGAATCGGCCGGTACGGGTGGACCGGAGGAGCCGCGTCTTTCGTGCCGAGGTCGATCTCGCCGAGGAGGACCGGAGCGGAAAGGTCGAGCCTCGCCGCCAGCTCGGGATGCACCGGCCCGCACCAGGCGAGCTCGGTGCCGTCCGGCCTCCTCCAGGAGATGCCGCGACCGGGGTGGACCCCGGGGAGCGTGCATCGCGCGCGAGTCCAGCCGTTGGCGCCCGGCCCGAGGGAGAGAACGTCCTCGACGAGGCCCGCGGCGTCGAAAGTGTCGGCGTCGCGAGGGGGCACGCCCCAATGCCGGGGTTCCGTGGCGCCGCACCAGGCAAAGGCGGCGTGCAGGGGCTCCTCCGGGAGGGCTCCCGGCTCGCGGGGGCAAAAGACCTTGCCGACCTCGAAGAGGCGAACATCCTGCGATCCGCGCCTCAGGTTCATCCCCGCGGAGGCGGCGAGGCCCGGCGCCAGGGCGCGCCTCAGACGCGACAACGCCTCCGAGATCGGATTGGCGAGCGCGAGGGGCTCCTTCGGACCGTCGGCGACGAACGGGTCGTCGTCGCCGGGGCCGATCATCGCGTAGTTGAACGCCTCGTGGAACCCGAGGGCGGCGAGCCGGTCGCGCACCTCCTCTTCGAGGGCGGAGGGGGGATGCGCCGACGATCGCGGGGCGGCCGCCGGCGTCTTCGTCGGCACCCGGTCGTACCCCAGATGGCGGCCGACCTCCTCGACGACGTCCGCCTCGCGCGTCAGGTCCACGCGCCAGCTCGGGACGGTGATCTCGATCGAGTCGTCCCCGGGACGGGGCGCCAGGCCCACGGCCTGCAAGGCCTCGACCGTCTCGTCGAGCTCCGGCGTGAAACCCAAGAGCGTCGCGGCCCGCCCGACGCGCATCGCGATCGTCCTCCGCTCGGGGGGGCGCGAGCGCACGTCGATCGTCCCGCGGGCCGGAACTCCCGAGGCGAGGCGGTTCAGCAGCACGGTCGCGAGGAGCTGCGCCTCGACCGGGGCCTCGGGGTCCGCCCCCCGGGTGAATCGCTGGCTGGCGTCGGTGACGAGCGCCTGCGCGCGCGCCGTGCGACGCACCGCTTGCGGCAGGAACCAGGCGGCCTCGATGAGCACGTCCCGGGTGTCCGGACCGATCTCCGTGTCGGCGCCGCCGAGGATTCCCGCGAGCGCGACCGCGCGCTTCGCGTCGGCGATGACGAGATCGTCCGCGGCAAGCGTCCGCACGACGCCGTCGAGCGTCGTCAAGGTCTCGCCGTCGTGGGCCCTTCGAACGACGATCGCCGGCCCGCCGAGCGTGGCGAAGTCGAAGAAGTGGACCGGCTGCCCGAGCTCGAGCATCACGAGGTTCGAGGCGTCGACGACGTTGTTGATCGACCGGTGCCCGCAGGCCGCAAGCCTCGCGACCACCCAAGCGGGGGAGGGGCCGACGGTCACCCCCCGGACGATGCGCGCCGTGTAGCGGCCGCATAGATCCGGGGCCTCGACGGTGACCGTCACCGACACGTCGACCGGATCGCCTCCACGTCCCTGAAACGCCTGCACGCCGCCGCGCGGCGCCATCGTCGCTCCGAACGCGGCGGCGGCTTCCCTCGCGACGCCGCGATGTCCGAGGCAGTCGGGCCGGTTGGCGGGGATGTCGATGTCGAAGACGGCGTCGCCGCCGCTCTCGCCGATCGCGTCGACGGTGAGTCCGCGCGCGGTCAGCGCCCGGGCAACGGCGGGGGCGTCGGCGTCCAGGCGGACCAGATCGCGGAGCCAGGCGAGGGAGATCAGCACCGCCGCCTCACGGGGAGAACTGCTCGAGGAATCGCACGTCGTTTTCGATCAGGAGCCGCAGGTCGTCGATGCCGTGCCGCATCATCGCGATGCGATCGATGCCCAGCCCGAACGCGAATCCGGTGTAGCGCTCCGAGTCGATGCCCACCGCCTCGAAGACCGCCGGGTGGACCATGCCCGCGCCGCCGAGCTCGATCCACCCGGTGCCCTTGCAGACGCGGCACCCGGTCCCTCCGCACACCCGGCACGACACGTCGAACTCGCATCCCGGCTCGACGAAGGGGAAGTAGCCGGGACGGAGCCGCACGGCGACCGACGCGCCGAAGAACCGGCTCCAGACCGCCTCGCACGTCCCCTTGAGATCGGCGAGCGAGATCCCTTCGTCGACGACGAGCGCCTCCAGCTGGTGGAACATCGGGAGATGGGTGGCGTCCAGGTCCTTCCTGTAGACGCGACCCGGACAGATCATCCGGATCGGCGGGGCCAGCGCTTCCATCGTGCGGATCTGCACCGGCGAGGTGTGCGTGCGGAGCAGGAGCCCCCCGGCGAGGTAGAAGGTGTCGGTGGCGTCCCGGGCCGGGTGCCCCGGCGGCAGGTTCAGCGCCTCGAAGTTGTGGACGTCGTCCTCGACCTCGGGTCCCGTCTCGACGGTGAACCCCATCGAGCGGAAGATCGACTCGAGGTCGCGCCGGGTACGCGTGACCGGGTGCAGCGATCCGCGTGCCGGGCGCCGGGACGGCAGGGTGACGTCGATGCGCTCGCGCGCCAACCCGTCCGCGCGGGATCGCGACGCCGCCACGGCGACGGCGTCCTCGAGGGCGGCCTCGATCCGCGCCTTCACCGCGTTGATCGCCTGCCCGGCGGCGGGGCGATCCTCGGGGGGAAGCGCCCCCAAGCCCTTCAAGAGCGCCGTCAGCTCCCCCTTCTTCCCGAGGAAGCGGACGCGCACCCCTTCGACGGCGGCGGGGGAGGACCCCGCCGCGGCGAGCGCGGCGCGGAGGTCGCGTTCGAGGGCGTCGAGCCGCTCGTTCATGCGCCGGCTCCGGCGCTCAGGCGGATCGGACGGCCTGCCGCGCGGCCTGGACCACCTGGCCGAACGCCGCCGCGTCGTGCACCGCGAGGTCCGCGAGGACCTTCCGGTCGAGCGTCACGCCGGCGACCTTCAGCGCGTGGATCAGCGCGGAGTAGGACATGTCGTGCAGTCGGGCGGCGGCGTTGATCCGCACGATCCACAACCGGCGGAAATCCCCCTTCCGCTCGCGCCGGCCCCGGGTCGCGAAGGCGAGCGACCGCTCGACCTGTTGCTTGGCGATGCGGTAGAGCTTCGATTTCGCGAGGTAGTACCCCTTCGCACGGCGCAGGATCTTCTTCCGCTTCAGGCGGCGTTTGTTGCCTCTCTTGACGCGCGGCATCGGATTCTCCTCTTGACGGGTGGACCCCACCCGACGACAAGCCGGCGGACGACGTGCCCGCGCGGCGGGAGCGAGACGGGAGCCGGGACCGGGTTACTTGTTGTAGGGGAGCATCGCCTCGACCCGCTTCTGGTCCGCCTTCGAGACCAGGGCCGGCATGTCGAGGCCGCGCTTCCGCTTCGTCGTCTTCTTGGTCAGGATGTGGCTCTTGTACGCCTTCTGACGCTTGATCTTGCCGGTGGCGGTCTTCTTGAACCGCTTGGCGGCCCCGCGATGGGTCTTCAGCTTGGGCATGGGGTCTCCGCTTCCTTCGTGTGTCAGACGTCGTTGGATTTCGAATGGACCAGCTCGGTGGCTCGCGCGAGGAACGCGTCCAAGGTGGAGGCGCCGAGATCGCCTCCCCGGCGCGACCGGACGGCGACCGTCCCGGCTTCGGCTTCGCGGTCCCCGAGGACCAGCATGAACGGCACCTTCGCGAGCTGCGCCTCGCGGATCTTCGCGCCGATCTTTTCGCCCCGTCCGTCGAGTCGCGCCCGCAGACCGGCGGCGACGCAGGCGGCCCGGACCGTCTCGCCGTGGGCGTTCGCCCGGTCGGTGATCGGAAGCACCCGCACCTGCTCCGGCGCGAGCCAGAGGGGGAACGCTCCCGCGTAATGCTCGATGAGGATCGCGATGAAGCGCTCGAAGGAGCCGCTCACCGCGCGATGGATGATCACAGGCCGGTGGGGCGCGTTGTCCTCGCCGACGTAGTCGAGCCCGAACCGCTCGGCGGCGGCGTAGTCCAGCTGGATCGTTCCGAGCTGCCATTTCCGGCCGAGCGAATCCGCCACGTCGAAGTCGATCTTCGGACCGTAGAAGGCCCCGTCGCCCGGGTTGGTCTCGTACGGAAGGCCGGTGGCGTCGAGCGCCGCGCGGAGAGCGCCTTCGGCGCGATCCCACATCGCGTCGTCGCCGATCCGGCTCTCGGGGCGGGTCGCGAACTTGAGCGTCGCCGTCAGCCCGAAGATCGCGTAGTACCCCAGGATGAAATCGGTCAGGCTTCGGACCTCGGCTTGGATCTGGTCCTCGCGCAGGTAGACGTGGCAGTCGTCCTGCTGGAACTGCCTCACCCTCGTGAGGCCCGACAGGGCGCCCGAGACCTCGTTCCTGTGGAGGACGTCGTAAGTCGTGTACCGGATCGGCAGCTCGCGGTACGAGTGCGTCTTCGCCGCGAAGAAGACGTGGTGCGACGGGCAGTTCATCGGCTTCAGCGAGACGTCGTGCTCTCCGGTCTCGGCATCGAGCACGAGGAACATGTTTTCGCGGTACTTCCCCCAGTGGCCGGACAGCTCCCAGAGGCTCTTGTTGTAGAGGAGCGGCGTCTTGATCTCGGCGTAGCCGTCCCGCTGCAGCTCCCGCATCGTGGCGTTCAGGAGGTTGAAGACCGTCGTGCCTCGCTCGGTCCAGAACGCGGCCCCGGGGGAGTATGGGTGGAAGAAGAAGAGGTCCAGCTCGCGCCCGAGCTTGCGATGGTCGCGCCGCCGCGCTTCCTCCCGCAGGTGCAGGTGGTGCTCCAGCTCGGCCGCGGTCCAGAACGCCGTGCCGTAGATGCGCTGGAGCATCTTGTTCTTCTCGCTGCCGAGCCAGTACGCCCCTGCGACGGAGAGCAGCTTGAAGGCGGCAAGGCGCCCGGTCGACGGCACGTGCGGGCCGCGGCAGAAATCGGTCCAGTTCCCCTGACGGTAGATCGTGACGACGTCGTCCCCCTTCGTGGTCGCGAAGTAGATCTTGTACGGCTCCTGCTCGCGCTCGAAGTAGGCGATCGCCTCCGTCTTTTGGAGCTCGATCCGCTCGATCGGGAGGTCGCGGGCGATGATCTCGCGGACCCGTTCTTCGATCGCGCCGAGATCGGCCTCGGTGAACGGCAGCTCGCGGTCGAAGTCGTAGTAGAAGCCGTTCTCGATGACCGGCCCCTGGCCGATCTTCGTCCCGGGAAACAGCTCCTGCACCGCCTGAGCGGTGGCGTGGGCGGTCGAATGACGCAGCACCTCGAGCGCCTCGGTGTCCTTCGCGGTCAGGATCTGCAGGGTTGCGTCGCGCTCGATCGGCCGCTTCAGGTCGACGAGGTTCCCGTCGAGGCGGGCAACGACCGCGTCCTTCGCGAGCCTTCGCCCGATCGACGCGGCGACCTCCGCGGCGGTGGTGCCGGCGGCCACTTCCCGGACGGAGCCATCGGGGAGGGTGACGCGAACCGTGGCGACCGTCTGAGACATGCCTTTCCTTCGAGCGGGCCCTTGGTAGGCGCGCGCGGGGTCGAACCGCGGACCTCTACCGTGTCAAGGTAGCGCTCTTCCACTGAGCTACGCGCCTGAACCCGCCCCCGCGACCCCATTTCCGGTGTTTCCACCGCGAGGACCGCGAGATCTTAACACACGCGCAAAGCCCGTCAATGTAACGAGATGCGCCGCTTCTGTTGAATTGTCCGCGACGTTTCGTTAACCTTCTGGTCCTTCGAGCGCCCGTCGGGCAGGCCGGAAGGGGCCTGCCAGGGAGACCCCGACCCGATGCTCATCGTCATGAAGAAGGGGAGCACGAGGGAGGATCTCGCCCGCGTCGTGCGCTCGGTCGAGGCACTGGGATTCCGCGCGCACGTGATCCCAAGCGCCGAGCGGTCGGCGGTCGGCGTCACGGGCAACTCAGCCCCGATCGATCCCGGCGTCTTCGAAGGGCTTCCCGGTGTCGCCCAGGCGATACCGGTGAGCCGTCCCTGGAAGCTCGCGGGACGGGAGTTCCGCCCCGAGGACACGCGGATCCGTCTGGGCGGGCGAACGATCGGAGGGGGCGATCTGTTCGTGATCGCCGGACCGTGCGCCGTCGAGAACGAGGACCAGGTGCTCTCGGTCGCGCACCTGGTCCGGGCCGCCGGTGCGGATGCGCTGCGGGGGGGAGCGTACAAGCCGCGATCCAGCCCGTACAGCTTCCAAGGGCTCGGGCGCGAGGGGCTGGAGATCCTCACCCGGGCCCGCGAGGCGACCGGGCTGCCTATCGTGACCGAAGCGGTCGACGAGAACTCGCTCGATCTGGTCGAGCGTCACGCCGACGTCATCCAGATCGGCGCACGCAACATGCAGAACTACGCGCTGCTGAGGCGCGCCGGACGCGCGAAGAAGCCGATCTTCCTGAAGCGGGGGATGTCGGCGACGTTGGAGGACGTCCTTCTCTCCGCGGAATACGTGATGAACGAGGGGAACTCCGAAGTCATCCTGTGCGAGCGCGGGATCCGGACCTTCTCGAGGCACAGCCGGTACACGCTGGACCTTTCG
>JBGQLU010000145.1:0-9298 GCA_041500265.1 Acidobacteriota bacterium
ACGTCCTCATGGAGGACGACGCCCTGGGCCCACACGTGATCGACGCGCTGCGCCGGGGGTTCGAGTTCCCGGAGGACGTGATCCTCCAGGACCTCGGGACCCCAGGCCTCGACCTGGCTCCGTTCCTCTCGGGCCTTCGTGCCGCGATCTTCGTCGACACGGTCGCCTCCGGCGATCCGCCGGGCACCGTTCGGATCTACCGCCGCGAGGAGATCCTGAAGGTGCCCCCGCAGCCCCGCCTCTCTCCGCACGATCCCGCGCTCAAGGAGACGCTGCTCGCGCTCGATTTCGAGGGCTCGGCGCCGCGTGAAGTCGTGCTCGTCGGTGTCGTCCCGAAGAGCACCATGACCCGCATGGGCCTGAACCCGGAGATCCGGCAAGCGATTCCAGCCGCCGTGGCCGAGGTGCTCCGGGAGCTCGCGCGGCTCGGCGTCGCCGCGCGGCCCACCGTTGCCCACGAGCCCGGCCCGGCGTGGTGGGAAGCTTCGACCGCCTAGTCCGATCAGGAGGCCTTGGTGGGGAGCGGCCGGACGAGGACCTCGCCGTTCTCGATGACGAACGGGTAGGCGTCGAGCGGCCGCGTCGGCGCTCCGGAGACGACGTTGCCCGACGCGTCGTAGGTTCCCTTGTGGCAGGGACATTTGTAAAGCTGCGCCGCATCGTCCCAGCGGACGGTACACCCCTGGTGGGTGCACAGCAGCGAGCGGGCGCGAACCGAGGAACCGTCGCGAACGAGCTCGACGGTCAAGCCGGAGACGACGACGTTGCTGCGCCGGCCCTCCGGAAGACCGGCCAGGGGAAGCCTCACCGTGGCGTCGCCGGTCGGGCCGCTCGAGCACCCTGTCAGCGCCGGAACGTCGAGGAAGAACACTCCGGCCGCCAGACCCGCGATGCGGCGGAGCGCCGTTCTTCGCTCGAGCTTCAGGCAGCGATCCATCGCGTCCCCCCTCGAGTTCACGCTAGCGCGTGGCGCCGACGATCTCAAGGATCCGCCGCGGGCCGCTGGTATCATCGGCGGGCGATCCGGGAGGGTGCATGCACGAATTGGCCTTGGCCGAGGCCGTCGTCACGGCGGCGCTCGAAACCGCCCGCTCGAACGGCCTCACCCGGATCACGCGCATCGAAGTGCGCGTCGGCGAGCTCCAGCAGATCGAAAACGACGCCTTCGAGCTCGCCATCCGCGAGCTCCTCCCTCCGGGAGAACCGAGCGTCGCCGGCGCGGTCGTCGAGGTGCGCCCCGACGCCGCGGTCTTTCGCTGCCGGGCGTGCGGCGCCGCCTTCGGGCTCTCGGAAACGGGCGGCCCCCAGGGGGACGACGCGTCCGAAGCGATCCATTTCATCCCCGAGCTGGCGCACGCCTTCCTCCGGTGTCCATCGTGCCAGAGTCCGGATTTCGAGGTGACGGCGGGGCGCGGCGTTCGACTCGAGGCGATCGAGGGTGATTGACCCGCGCGATCCCCGCGTCGCGGTGATTCCGCGCCGCCTGGCCGGGGTGGAGCGGATCCTCGCAGTCACCGGCGGGAAGGGGGGAATCGGGAAGAGCCTCGTCTCCACGACGCTGGCGTTGGCACTCGGAAGCGCAGGACGGCGCGTGGGGCTTTTCGACCTCGACCTGACATCTCCGACCGATCACGTCATCCTCGGGCTCGCCGGCGAGTTTCCCACCGAGGAGTTCGGCCTCGAGCCGCCGGCGGTCGCCGGAGTCCGCTTCATGTCGGTGCGGTACTTCATCGGCGATCGTCCCGCGCCGATGCGCGGGCGCGAGCTCACCGACGCCCTGATCGAGATCCTCGCGGTGACGCGCTGGCAGGACCTCGACGTCCTCGTGATCGACATGCCGCCGGGGCTCGGCGATACCACCCTCGACGTCGCCCACCTGCTCCCGCGGGCCGAGCACCTCGTGGTCGCGTCCTCGTCCGCGCTGGTCAAGGAGACCGCTCGCCGCATGCTGCGCCTCCTCGCCGATCTGCGCGCGCCGGTCGCGGGCGTCCTCGCGAACATGGCGCGGGACGACCGGCACGGCGTCGGCGATCTCGCGGAGGATCATGGCGTGCCGTTCCTGGGCGCGCTCCCGTGGGACGACGGCGTCGAGGAGGCCCTCGGGAATCCGCAGCGGCTGCTCGAAGCACCTTTCGGGCGGGCGGTGCGCGGCATCGCGGCCCGTCTGGTCGGAGCTCCCTGAGGAGCGATCAGCAGATCCGCGGAAGCTGCTCCCCGGTGAGAAGGTCAACGATCCGCGTTCCACCGATCCGGCTTTTGAGCCAGACGGCTCCCGGGTGGGTCTCGACGACCTCTCCGATGATCGCGGCCTCGCTCCCCATGGGGTGGGACCGCAGGATCTCGAGCGCGCGGTCCGCCCCGTCGCGCTCCACGAACACGAGGCAGATCCCCTCGTTGGCGACGTAGAGGGGATCGAGCCCCAGGATCTCGCACGCGCCGGCGACGTCCTCGCCTACCGGGAGGCTCGTCTCATCGAGCAGGATGCCGACCTTCGCCGAGCCGGCGATCTCGTTGAGCGTGCTCGCGACCCCTCCTCGGGTCGGGTCGCGCAAGACGTGAACGCGGCTACCCAGCCCCTCGAGGAGACCCCGGACAAGATCCCAGAGGGGCGCCGAGTCGCTGCGGAGCTCGGTTTCGAACGTGAGCCCCTCCCGCACCGACATGATCGCGATCCCGTGGACCGCCATCGCGCCCGACAAGATCACGACGTCGCCGGGGCGCGCCCGCTTCGGCGTCACCTCGATCCCCGGCAGGACGACGCCGATCCCCGCGGTGTTCACGTAGACGCCGTCCCCCTTGCCGCGGTCGACCACCTTCGTGTCGCCGGTGACGATCGGCACGTCGGCCCTCGCCGCCGCGTCCTTCATCGAGCGCGTGATGCGCCAGAGATCGTCCATCGGGAGCCCTTCCTCGAGGATGAGCCCCGCGGAGAGAGCCAGCGGCTTCGCGCCGCACATCGCCAGGTCGTTGACCGTGCCGTGCACGGCCAGGGAGCCGATGTCCCCACCGGGGAAGAAAATCGGCCGGATCACGAACGAGTCGGTGCTGAAGGCGAGCTTGGCGCCGGCGACGTCGAGGATCGCCCCGTCGTGCAGGACGTCGAGCGTCTCATTCCGGAACTCGGGGACGAACATCCTCTCGATCAGCATCTGCGTGAGCCGCCCGCCGCCGCCGTGCGCGAGCAGCACGGTCGGGTACTCGCCGAGCGGGATCGGGCAGGCCGCGCGGGAAAAGTCCGGCGCCTCGCGCTCGCTCACGCGGTCCTCCCATAGCGGAAGTACGCAGCGCACGCCCCCTCCGAGGAGACCATCGGCGCGCCCAGCGGGTGCTCGGGGGTGCAGCGCGTCCCGAACTGCGAGCACTCCCGCGGCTTCGTCGTCCCGCGCAGGATCTCGCCCGCGATGCACAGGGGAGACTCGGTGGCGGAGACCGACTCCACGGCGAACCGGCGCTCGGCGTCATAGGCCTCGTACGCGGGGCGAAGCCGGAGGCCGCTCCGCGGGATGACGCCGATCCCGCGCCAAGGCCGGTCGCAGACCTCGAACACCTGGTCGATCAGCCGGCGCGCCGGGACGTTCCCTTCGCGCCGCACCGACCGGCTGTACTGGTTTTCCACCCCGACCCGGCCGGCCTCGAGCGCGACGACCGTCATGTAGATTCCCTGCACCAGATCGAGCGGCTCGAACCCGGTGACGACGATGGGGACGCGGTACCGGGTCGCGATCGGCTCGTACTCCTCGTACCCCATGACGGTGCAGACGTGCCCGGCGGCGAGGAACCCCTGGATGCGGTTGTCCTTCGAGCCCAGGATCGCTTCCATCGCGGGTGGGACGAGGACGTGCGAGCTCAGGATCGAAAAGTTCGTGAGGCCGAGCTCATGCGCCTGCCAGACCGCCATGGCGTTGGCGGGCGCCGTCGTCTCGAAGCCGACCGCGAAGAACACGACGTCACGGTCGGGATGGGCCTGGGCCAGCTTCACGGCGTCGAGCGGGGAGTAGACGATCCGCACGTCGGCCCCCTCGGCCTTGACGGAAAGCAGGTCCACGTCGGAGCCGGGGACGCGGAGCATGTCGCCGAACGAGGTCAAGATCGTCTTCGGACGGCGGGCGATCGCGATCGCCCGGTCGATCTGCTCGAGCGGGGTCACGCAGACCGGGCAGCCGGGGCCATGGACGACCTCGACCGACTCCGGGAGCATGCGGTCGATCCCCGAGCGCAGGAGCGTGTGGGTCTGGCCGCCGCAGATCTCCATCATCGTCCACGGCCGCCGCGCGGCGGCGCCGATGGCGGAAAGGACCCGCCGGATGTCGCCGCCGTTCCGGTACTCGTCGACGAACCTCACGCCGGCGCCCGTCCGTCCCCCGCGGGCCGCGGGGCGCCCAGCTCCTCGAGCTCGCCCATCTCGTGGAGCGTGCGCATCATCGAGTCGGCTTCCTGCTCGTCCACCTTGCTGATCGCGAAGCCGACGTGAACCACCACGAAGTCGCCGATCCCGGCCTCGGGGACGTAGGCGAGGCAGACCTCCTTGCGGATGCCGCCGAAGCTCACGGTCCCCATGGCCATGCCGCCGGGACCGGCCTCGATCCGCTCGATACGACCGGGTACGCCCAAGCACATGGCGGCAGCCCTCCGTGGTTCGCGGGACACCGGATCCCTTCACTATACCGGCTGTCTCCGGGGCTCAACGGACCGAATGCGTTCGGCGGCAACGAGGAGCTGCCCCAGAGCGATCCCGCCGTCGTTCGGGGGAACTTGGCGGTGGAGCAGGACTTCGAACCCACGCGATTGCAAGCGATCCCGGGCGGATTCGGTCAAGCGGCGATTCTGGAAGCAGCCCCCCGACAGCGCGACGGCGCGCGACCCGGCGGCCTCCGCGACCTCCGCGATCGCGCCGGCGAGGGCGTTGTGGAAGCGGGCCGCAATGACTCCGCGGGGGCGGCCCGAGCGGACGTCGTCGACGACCGCCGCCACGAGCGGACGCCAGTCGAGCACGAGGGCGGCCCCGCCGGCCCGGAGCGGGAGCGGATAGGCGTCCGGCACGGCCCCGTCGACCTCGAACTCGAGCGCCATCGCGCTCTGCCCCTCGAACGCCGATCTTTGCCCCAGTCCGGCGAGCGCGGCCACCCCGTCGAACAGGCGTCCCGCGCTCGTCGTCCACGGGCTCATCGCGCCGCTCGCGATCAGGCTTGCGAGCACGCGCCGCTCGGCCTCCCGGAACTCCCGCACCGGCGGGAGATCGTCCCAGTCGAGAGCTTCGGCGCCGAATGCCTCGACGAGCAGACCCAGAGCGGCGCGCCGCGGCTCGCGGACCGCGGCCTCGCCTCCGGGCAGGCGGAACGCCTTCAGATGGGCGACGCGATCGAAACCGCCGGCGTCGCCGACGAGGAACTCGCCTCCCCACACGCTGCCGTCGGAGCCGTACCCCGTTCCGTCCCACGTGACGCCCAGCACGGGTCCGGACGCGTCGTTGTCCGCCAAGCACGAGGCGAGGTGCGCGTGATGGTGCTGAACCCCGACGAGCGGAAGCCCCGCGAGCCGGTCGAGCGGCGGCGCGCGGTGGGCCCCGGCGGCGGCGCGCCGCGCCCAGAGCGTCGTGGCGTAGTCCGGATGCAGGTCATGAACGATCGCTTCGGGACGCGCGTCGTACATGTCGAGAAAGTCGGCGACCACGCGCTCGAAGGCCGCCATGGACTCGGCCGTTCCCATGTCTCCGATGTGCTGGCTGACGAACGCGCGCCGTCCGACCGCGAGCGCCACGGCGTTCTTCAGATGGGCCCCCACCGCGAGGAGGACGGGCCCCTCCGACGGGAGCATCACCGCGCGCGGCGCGAACCCGCGCGCTCGGCGGAGCATTCGGAGACGGCCGCAGAGGAACACCGCCACGCTGTCGTCGACGTGGCGCGCGATCGGCCGATCGTGGACGAGGAACAGATCGGCGATGCCGCCGAGGCGGGAGACCGCCTCGCCTTCGTCGATGCAGATCGGCTCCTCGCTGAGATTCCCGCTGGTCGCAACCAAAGGAAACCCGGCCGAGCGCGCGAGCAGATGGTGGAGGGGAGTCGTGGGAAGCATCACCCCGACGTAGGGGTTTCCGGGCGCAACCGCTTCCGCGAGATCGGCGCCGGGACGGCGACGGAGCAGAAGGATCGGGGCCTCGGCTGAGCCGAGCGCGGACGCTTCGTCCTCGGAGATCTCGCACAACGCCGCGGCACCGGCGCGATCGGCGACCAGGACCGCGAGCGGTTTCTCACGCCGCGCCTTTCTCGACCGCAGCCTGGCGACCGCGTCCCCGTCGCGAGCATCGACCATCAGCTGGAACCCGCCGAGGCCCTTGACGGCGACCACCCGGCCACCGGCAAGAGCGGCGATCGCGCCCGCAAGCGCCGCGGGCCCCGTCGCGAGCCCCCTGCCTGCGGCGTCCCAGAGCGCGATATGCGGGCCGCAGTCCGGGCAGGCGTTCGGCTGCGCGTGGAAGCGGCGGTCGCGCGGGCTTTCGTATTCGGAGCGGCAGGCCGGGCACATCGTGAACCCCGCCATCGTCGTGCGCGGCCGGTCGTAGGGGAGCCCGCGCACGATCGTGAATCGCGGGCCGCAGTGCGTGCAGTTCGCGAACGGGTAACCGTGCCGGCGGTCGCGGGGATCGAGCACTTCCGCGAGGCAGGACGGACAGGTCGCGAGGTCGGGGAGGATCTCCGCCGACGTCTCGCCGCCCCGATCGCTCGCGCGGATCTCGAACCGCTCGAACCCCACGGGCTCGGCCCACGTGGGGTCGAGATCGCGGATCTCGGAGGCGGCGGGCTTCTCCTCCCGCACGCGGCGCAAGAACTCCGCCACGGACGCTCGATCGCCTTCGACCTCGATCGAGACGCCGCGGCCGTCGTTGACGACCCACCCGCAGAGCGAGAGCTCCTCGGCCAGCCGGAAGACGAACGGCCGGAATCCGACCCCCTGCACCGAGCCTCGGATCTCGATCTTCAGCCGGACCTTCACGTCAGGTGTGGGCATCGCTTCGGTCAGCCGGCGGCAGGTTCCACGGGAAGCTGCCCGTGAACTCCATGCGGGCGACGTCGGCCAGGGAGGTGGCGTGAAGCGCCGCGAGGAAGGTGTCGCGGGACGCCTTCCAGGCGAAGTGCAAGGGACACGCGTGCTCCTCTCCGCACAGCTGCTGGCCGAGTATGCACAGGGTCCGGTGTCCCAGGTGGTCGAAGGGCTCGACGATCTCGTAGAGGGAGATCGTCGCCGCATCGCGCTGCAAGCGGAATCCGCCGCCGCGGCCCCGCTGGCTGGAGAGGATGCCGACCGTCGCCATCGTCTGCAGGATCTTCGCGAGGAACGGCGGCGGTATCCCCAGCTCCTCGGCGATGCTGCGGCTCAAGAGCCACGAACGCTCCTTCCTCGTCGCGAGGAATGAGAGCGCCCGGACCGCGTACTCGGAGCTTCGAGAGAGCATCGGAACGCCCTCCGTATAGACCTATAAGATTTTGTAAATGAACAAGTTACACAACCCCATGGCCCGTCGATTCGGTCCCCTCCACAAGCAGTATAAATCCTGACCGATTATATATCGAGTTCCATATCTGTTTATCGCATTTGGCGCTATCTTGATCCATCGGAGTCGTCTCCCGTGGCCTGTCGAGGACGGTCTCCTCGTGGCGCGGCGAGATTCGAGGACAGGCGATGATCAGTGCGCGCTTCCTACCGATTCTCGTGGTCGCAGCGTTGCTCGGACCCCAAGCCGTTCGCGCCGAGGACCCGAGCCGGGAGATCGAAACCTGCCTCGCGTGTCACGGCGACAAGACGATGTCGGTCGAGCTGCCGGACGGCAAGACGGTCTCCCTCTATGTGGATCGGGCGTCACTCTCGGGCTCGATCCACGGGAAGGATCTTCGTTGCACCGACTGTCACGCGGGGATGGGCGACATCCCGCATGCCGAGCGCAACGTGAAGACCCTCGAGGCGTTCCAATCGGGCTTCCGCGATGCGTGCAAGCCGTGCCACTTCGCCACGTACACCCAATCGCTCGACGGCGTGCACTACAAGCAGCTCGCGAAGGGGAACGCCTCGGCGCCCTGGTGCACCGACTGCCACGGGGCCCACGACGTGGCGCGCGCCTCGTCGCCCAGAACGCGCGTGTCGGACACCTGCGCCGCGTGCCATCAGGAGGTCGCGGAGACCTACATGGGGAGCGTGCACGGAAAGGCGCTCTCCGCCGGAAACACCGACGTCCCGGTCTGCAGCGACTGCCACCGGGCCCACGACATCTCCGACCCCCGCACGGAGTCGTGGCTGGTCAAGAGCCCGGAGATCTGCGCGCGCTGCCACGCCGACAAGGCGAAGATGGCCAAGTACGGGCTCTCCACCGACGTCGTGCGGACCTACCTGTCGGATTTCCACGGCGTGACCGCGTCGATGACGAAGGCGCGCGGTAGCGACGCGCGGGCGGAGACGAAGGTCACCGCCCTCTGCATCGACTGCCACGGCGTGCACGACGTGACGGCCACCAAGGACGCGAACTCGCAGGTCTTGAAGGCCAACCTCGTCAAGACCTGTCGCAAGTGCCACGCGAACGCCTCCGAGAACTTCCCGTCCGCGTGGCTGTCCCACTACGAGCCGAGCTGGAGCCGAGCGCCCCTCGTGCACGGCGTCAAGGTGTTCTACATGATCCTCATCCCCTTCATGATCGGAGGACTGGTCCTCCAGGTGTTCCTGCATCTGTGGCGAGTGGTGGTGAACCGATGAGCGAGACCTACGTGCGATTCTCGGCGCGTCAGCGTTCGGAGCACATGCTGGTGATGGTGATCTTCCTCCTGCTCGCGCTCACGGGATTCCCGCAGAAGTTCAGCGACGCCGGCTGGGCTCAGACCCTCGTGCGGTGGATGGGAGGCATCGAGCTGGTGCGGTTCGTCCACCGGGTCTGCGGGATCGCGTTCGGCATCCTGGCGTTCGGCCACATGGCCACGGCCCTCGCCCTCGTCCTGTCGGGGCGCTCGCGGCCGAGCATGATCCCGGCGCGGCAGGATTTCCGCGACGCCGTCAAGACGCTCCGGTACTACCTGGGCCTCTCCGAGGCGCAAGCGCGCTTCGATCGATTCGATTACCGTCAGAAGTTCGAGTACTGGGGGATGATCATGGGCGGCGTGCTGATGGTCGCCACCGGCCTGATCCTCTACTTCCCGATCCTCTTCACCCGTGTCCTTCCCGGCCAGCTGATCCCGATCGCCAAGGTCGCCCACAGCAACGAGGGCCTGATGGCCTTCCTGGTGGTGATCACCTGGCACATCTACAACGCCCACCTCAA
>JBGQLU010000146.1:0-9262 GCA_041500265.1 Acidobacteriota bacterium
CCCGTTCGGCGACGTATTCGTTGTCGCGGAAGATCCCGCTCTGCCACAGGAGAGCGTCCACGAGGGTCGTCTTCCCGTGGTCGACGTGGGCGATGATCGCGAGATTTCGGACGTCGTCTCGTGTTTTCTGGGCCATGATCGGCGCATGGTAGCATGCGGCCATCGCATGACCCCGAAGCCGTCCGACGACGAACGCCTCGTCGAGGAGATCTACGACGCCCTCGACGAGGGATCCCCGGAGCGCGCGCTCGCATCCGCGCGCATCGCGCTCCACGGCACCCCGGACGATCCCGTGCTGCACTTCCTCGCGGGCATAGCGCTCCTCGATCTCGACCAACCCGAGGACGCCGCCGAGGCGCTGGCGCGGGCGATCGCGCTCGATCCCGACGACGCGGAGTTCCACGCCGTCCGCGCCCGGGCGCTCTTCGCTGCGTGCGCGTTCGACGACGCGGGACGCGAGGCCGAGGCCGCGCTCGCGATCGACTCCTTCTCCCCCGAGGCGTTGTCGGTGACGGCGATGCTCCTGGAGCGCGGCGGCAAGCAGCGCGAGGCGGACGCGGCCTACCGCGCCGTGGCCGCGCTCGACGCCGAGCGGTTCCCGATGCCGGTGCGGCTGTCCCGGCCCGCGTTCGAAGGTGTCGTGACGCGCGCGGTCGCGATGCTCCCCGAGGAATTCCGCGATCGGCTCGAGGAGGTGCCGGTGGTGGTCGAGGACGTCCCGCCGGAGGCGATCCTCCTGGACGAAACCCCCGCCCTCGATCCGGAGCTGCTCGGCTTGTTCGTGGGAACGGCGCTCACCGAGCGGACGTTCGCTTCGCCCGGCATCGAGTCGCCGCCGCGGATCCTCCTGTTCCAGCGGAACCTCGAGCGCTTCGCGCGCGACGAGGCCGAGCTCAAGGTGGAGATCGCGCGCACGCTGCATCACGAGCTCGCGCACTACCTCGGCTTCGCGGAAGAGGACATGGCCGAGCTCGATCTCGACTGAGGGGAAGCGGCCCCTACTCGACCCAGACGGCGCCCCCCAGGACGTGCTCGCGCTTCCAGATCGGAACCGTCGCCTTCAGCGTGTCGATGACGAAGCGGCAGGCGTCCATCGCGGCCGCGCGGTGGGGGGCCGCGACGGCGATTCCGACCGACGCTTCGCCGATCTCGACGCGGCCCACGCGGTGCGCGATCGCGACGCGCGAGACCGCGAAATCGGAGAGCGCGAGTGATGCGATCCGCTCCATCTCGTGCTCGGCCATCCCGGCGTAGGCCTCGTACTCGAGAAAGAGGACCTCGGTCCCCGCGGTGACGTTTCGAGCGGTTCCGAGGAACAGCGCCACGGCGCCGTCGCCGTCGCCGCGAACGGCGGCGATCAGCTCGTCCAGCCGGATCGGCTCGGTTTGCAGCCGGACCATCGCGCTAGCCGCCGCTGACCGGGGGCAGGAACGCGACCTCGGCGACGCCGTCCAAGACTCGGTCCCAAGCGGCGTACGTCCTGTCGCAAGCGACGAGCGGCTTGACTCCGGCGGCGGACAGACGCGGGTGGCGGTCCCCGAGCATCGACCAGAGGGCGGAGACGTCGGTCCCGGACGCGATCTCGACCGTCTCCTCGCCGACCCCGGTGCGGTCGCGGAGCGACGCGAAGTAGAGGACCCGCAGGGTCAATGCCCGTCCTCGGCCAGAGCGGCGGCCCGCGCCGTGACCCGTTCCACGATCTCCTCGTAGGTCCCCTGCATCACGATCCCCGAGGCGTTCCTGTGGCCGCCGCCGCCGAATTCCGCGGCGAGCTTCTGGACGTCGAGCGCGCCCTTGGAGCGGAGGGAGACCTTGACCTTTCCTTCCGCGAGCTCTCGGAAGAACACGGCGATCCTCACGCCGTCCACGGCCAGGACCGGGGTCGTGACCTCGGACGTGTCGACCCCTTCGGCCCGCGACTCCTCGACCATGTCGCGCGTCACCCCGATCACGCCGACGGCCCCGCCCGCGGCGAGCCGCAGCCCGGCGAGGGCGCGGCCGAGCAGGCGCGTGTAGGCGGGAGAGTTCCGCTCGTACACCTCGCCGAAGCTCCGCGTCGGATCCGCGCCGGCATCGAGGAGGCTGGCGGCAATGCGGAACGCGCGGGACGAGGTCGAGTTGAAGCGGAAGAAGCCGGTGTCGGTCGCGAGCCCCGCGTACAGCGCCTCCGCCGTTCCCCGGTCGAGCGGGAGCCCCCGCTCCTCGAGCAGCTCGAAGACGATCGCCGCGGTCGCGCAGGCGGAGTCGTCGATGATCGTCTCGGCCCACGGGGTCCCGCGCGTCGGGTGGTGGTCGATGCAGAAGGTCTTGGGCGCGCGCGCGCGCGCGGGTGCTTCCATCCGCCCGAGCCGGTCGGGGGCGGAGTTGTCCACGAGGACGATGGCATCGGCGGCGTCGAGCAAGCCGTCGTGCCGCGACGCGTCGTAGGGCTCGGACTCCGGTCCCTCGTCCTCGAGCCAGCGCAGCGTGTCCGGGGTCGCGTCCTGGTTGACGAGGCGGACCTCCGCGCCGGCCGCGCGGAGCGCCCGGCCGAGTCCCACCTCCGAGCCGATGGCGTCGCCGTCCGGGTTGACGTGGGTCACGAGCACGAACAGCTTCGCGCGATCGACGAGGGCCGAAAAGCGCGCGTGCTCGCGAGGCCCGATCACGGCGTCCCCCGGCGCTCGGCCGCGAGCTCGAGGTAGCTGTCGACACCCGCCCGGAAGCGTTCGGCCAGGGCGGGAGTGACCTCGCCCACGACCCTGGCGGGAACGCCCGCGGCGACCGAGCCGGCGGGCACGTCGAACCCCTCCCGCACGACCGCTCCCGCCGCCACCAAGGCGCCGCGCCCGATCCGGCAGCCGGTCAGGAGCACCGCCCCCATCCCCACCACCGCCTCGTCCTCGACGGTGCAGCCGTGGACGACCGCGCGATGGCCGATCGTCACCCGGCGTCCCACCACGGCCGGGAATCCCCGATCGACGTGCACGACCGAAAGGTCCTGGACGTTGGTCTCGTCGCCGATCGCGATCGGCTCGAGGTCGCCGCGCAGCACGCAGCCGTACCAGACCGACGCCCGCGCCCCGATCGTCACCCGGCCGGAGACGGTGGCGTTCGGGGCGATCCATGCGCCGGCGCGGACGTCGACCCGCGCATCGGGAACGGCGTCGCGCGAGGCGGGACCCGACGACATGGCAACGCTCTCCGGCAGGCGACGGGAAAGAGGCCGAGGAAGCTACGCCGCGCGTCCCGAGGTGTCAAGGACCGCCGGGGCGCCGGTCGAGGAGCGCCTGCAGGATCAGCGCCTGGTAGGCGGCGTCGTAGTCCGCCCGGTGGATGCGCGCGGGATCCTGCGGCGGGAGGGCGAGCAGGCGCTCCAGGGTTTCCTTGGAGGTCTCGTTCCATCCGATCCCGAGGCGCCCCATGGCGAGGCTCTTGGTGTCGAGCCCCTTGTAGCCGAACGGGTTGTCCATCCCGAAGTGCGCGTAGTAGTAGGCGACGTACGACCAGTCGAACACCGCGTTGTGGCCGACGAAGCATGGCCGGTCCGCGGAGGCTGCGTTGTGCTCGCGGACGAACGCGGTGAGACGCTCCAGGGCCTCGCGCGGCTCGGTCCCCTCGCGGCGGAGGCGGCCGGCGTCGAGGCCGCAGACCGCCATCGCGCCGGGGTCGAAGCCGGGAAAGATCGGCTTGAGCTCGACATAGAACGTGGCGCCGAGGACGTGCCGGTCCCCCTCCGGGTGCACGACGGTCACGCCGATCGAGAGCAGGTTGTACAGGGGCGGAATCGGGCCCGAGGCTTCGCAGTCGAGGCAGAAGTAGTTCACGGCCCTCCCTCAGAAGATCGCCTGCGTGCTGAAGAGGAATTGGACGCGTTTGATTGTACCGTCGGAGTCGAGGGGGAACGCGACGTCCAAGTGCAGCATCGACCCTTCGGCCGAGCGCGTCGAGCCCACCCGCAGGCCCAGGCCTACGTCCCGGAGCAGTCGCGACTCCATCGGCTCCGGCGTGTCGTGGAACCACGCGGCCCCCATGTCGAAGAAGATCGCCCCGCCGAGGCGGAAGAGATGGACGATCTCCTTGTCTCCGTAGAAGCGCTGTTCGAGCGTGACGAGGAACGCGCGGTCCCCCGACTCGAAGCGGAGCGGGTAGCCGCGCAGCCCCGTGTCCCCTCCGATCAGGATCTGCTGCTCGCCGTCCAGGTTGCGGGCCATCTGCGCTTGCGCGAGGAGGGAGAACGCCGTCCACTCCTTGAATCGCTTGAAGTACCGGAAGGACCCGCTGCCGAGAACGTTCTCGGCCCCCGTGGTCGTGAATCGCCCGTTCAAGGCGCCGTCCAGGATGATGACCTGCGACGCGCCCCGTCTGAAGCCGATGTGCGCCTCGCTGTCCAGGAACAATCCGGTGCGGTCCGATCCGAACGCGGGCGCCATCCATCCGAACCGCGCGCGCGCGACGCGGCCGAGGTTGACGTCCTCCGTTCGATGGATCTGGTCCATGTCGTGGGTCGCGACGTAGGCGTCGTCCACCGACTCCACCTCGAGCCAGGGAAAGCCGAGCGTGCGGTTCGGGGGGACGAACCGGGGCGGGGGCTGGCCCGCCACGGGAGAGAACAGCTCCTCGTCGTAGCTGTAGCCGAATCGGAATCGCAGGGCTCGCCCGCGGCGGAACCCCCGGGACCATCCGTAGGAGAGGTCCCCACCCTGCCCTGCTTGGTTGAACTGGTCGATGACCTGGCCGTGGTCCCAGAGCGACTGGATCTTCAGCCCCTCCCGCACGGAGCTCTCGACCGCGAAGCGGCAGTCGAAGCAATAGAACGGGAGCCCGAACGCGAAGGCTTTGACGTTGCCGTCGCTGTTGTGCTGGTACTCCGCCTCGAGCTCTAGGTGAGTGCGTCCCATGGCGGGATCGTGGTAACGGTACCGGTAGATCGTGCGATCGACGCTGCGCTCGTGACGGAACAGGATCTCCTTCCCGAATCCGGCGAAATTCGAGTCCTCGAGGCCGAACTTGGTGGTGTTCGTCCCTCCGGAGCGCCCGATCCCGATCCCGAACTTGAGCGTCCAGACGTCGTGGGTGACGACGAGGACGTCCACCGTGTTGTTCTCGTAGTGGATCGGCCGGACGTCGGCGTCGTAGAGGTAGCGCTGCTGGCGGAGCACCCGCGCGCTTTCGTCCAGGATCCGCCGGGAGTAGGGGGAGCCCTTCTCGAAGAGGAGGAGATTCCGGATCGTCCGCGTCTTGGTGTTGGGGTGGAGGGCGTTCGCCCACCGGAAGATCCTCTGGTTCTCGCCCGGTGCGCCGGGGTCGAAGATGTCCTTGGCGTCGATGACGATCTCGCCGATCGTCGCGCCGGCTTCCTCGAGAACGGCGTCCGGCGGAAGCCCCGGATCGGGTTCCGAGGCGGCGGGCGCGGCGCACGCGACGATCGCCGGAACGAGCCACGGAAGGACCGGTCGGACGGAGAACACGCGCCAGGCACCATACCCTCCGCCCCCCGGGACCGCACGCTGGTAACCTGATCGAATGCGTCGCCGGCGTCTCGTCGTGCTCGCGGCGATCGCCGGTGCGGCCGGGCTCGTCGTCTACGCGGTCGCCGTGGAACCGAACGCAGCGGTCACGCGGCGGACCCGGGTGGAATGCGCCGGGCTCGAGGCGCCGGTGAGCCTCCTCGTCTTCTCCGACGTCGATTACCCGCGCGCGGCGGCGTGCCGCGCGACCCTGCGGCGCGCCGCGGAGGACGACCGGGCGGACCTGATCCTGGTCCCGGGCGATTTCATCGACCGGAATCGCACGTTCTCCGATCCGTCGGTGGTGCGAGCGGGTGGGGAGGAGATCGCCGCGCTCCCGGCAGGAACGGCACGCCTCCTGGCCCCCGGCGAGGCCGAATCCGCGCAGCTCGAGGCCCTCCGGCGCGCGTTCCGCGGACTCCCCGTGACGATCGGCGAGAACGAGCGGCTCCCCGTCGAGGTTCGCGGACAAACGATCGACCTCTTCGTCGCCGACCTCCTGACCGACCCTGTCCCCTGGGGGGTCGGCCCGATCGCGGGGCGACCCTGTGTTTCCGCGGGGAGCCGGAGCGTCAATTCGTCGATCGTGTACGACGGCCCGGGGGCGTCGTCCTGGTCCGACGTCGAGGTCACCCTCGCCTTCCGGCTCGATCGTGCCGACAGCTACATCGACCTGCGTGTGGGATGGCGTCCCGGTGCGGACCCCGCGGGCGACACCGGATGGAGGATCCTCCGGCACGAGTACCACAAGACCTTCCGGCTGGTCCCCCGCTTCGCGGGCGAGCATCGCCTTTCCGGGCGGACGGAGTCCGGGTACGAGCCCGAGCCGGGGGTCTGGCATCGCGCGCGGATCGTCCTGCACGACGACGGCGAGGCGACCCGCATTCGCGCTCGCTTCTGGCCGGAGCGCGGCGTCGAGCCCGCGTTCTGGACGATCGACGCCGAAGACGCGGGGCCCGGGAGGCGTCATTCCGGGTCGATCGCCGTCGGCGCCCGTTTCGGGGGGCGCGCGATCGCCGATTTGCGCGTCTCGGGCCCCGGGGGGCGGGAGCTCTTGAAGGAGCCGTTCGACGACGCGCCGCGATTCCGCCGGGACTGGCGGCAACCCTCCCGCCTGGCCGCGTGGGCGTTCTCCGAGCGGACCGGTCCGCGGATCCTTCTCGCGCACGATCCGGACATCGTGCTCGATCTTGCGGCCCTCGGAGCGCCGCCTCCGGACCTGGTCGTCGCCGGCCACACGCACGGCGGCCAGATCCGGCTCCCCCTCCTGCCGCCTTTCTACACCGCGACGCGGCTGCCGCGGCGCTTCGCCTCCGGCCTCCACTCCTGGCACGGCATCCCCTTCTACGTCACGCCCGGACTGGGGACGTCGGTGCTCCCGGCCCGCTTCCTGGTACCGCCGGAGATCACGCGGATCGACCTCGTGCCGTCCGGCCCGGCGTTCGCGCGGTAGGATGCGAGGATCCGGAGGAGTTCCGATGGATCGCGTTCGCACAGGCCTCGAGATCTTCCTCGATCCCGCCTCCGAGGGATCCGGACTCCTTCGCGGCGCCCGGCTCGGGGTGGTGGCCCACGCCGCGTCGATCGACGCGGGGGGACGCCACCTCATCGACCGACTGGCGCAGGACGGGCGCTTCCGCTTGGCCCGCCTGTTCGGGCCGGAGCACGGCATACGAGGCGAGGCCCAGGACATGGAAACGGTCAGCGAGCCCGCGGACCGCGCGACCGGCGTTCCGATCGTCAGCTTGTACGGGGACACGGAAGAGTCGCTGCGCCCGAGCGCGCGCCATCTCGAGGGACTCGACGCGCTCGTCTACGACCTCCAGGACGTCGGCAGCCGGTACTACACGTTCGTCACGACGCTGTCGTACCTCATGGAGGCCGCGCGCGAGGCGGACCTTCCGGTCGTCGTCCTCGACCGGCCGAACCCGATCGGAGGCATGGCGGTGGAGGGTCCCGTGCTCGACCCCGCCTTCGCGTCGTTCGTCGGCCGCTATCCGATCCCGGTCCGTCACGGCCTGACGACGGGAGAGCTCGCCCGGCTGTTCAACGACGAATTCGGGATCGGGTGCGAGCTGCGCGTCGTGCCCATGCACGGCTGGGTCCGCCGGATGCAGTTCGAGGACACCGGCCTTCCTTGGGTCCTCCCCTCGCCCAACATGCCGACCCCGGAAACCGCCCGGGTGTATCCCGGCGGTTGCCTCCTCGAAGGCACGAATCTCTCCGAGGGACGGGGCACGACCCGGCCGTTCGAGCTGGCCGGCGCCCCCTGGGTCGATCCGGTCGCTCTCCGCGAGGCCTGCGCGCAAGCCGGAGACGAGGAGGGCTTGGACGGGGCGCTGTTCCGCGCGGCGTCGTTTCGCCCGATGTTCCAGAAGCACGCCGGACGCAGCTGCGGGGGGGTCCAGGTGCACGTCACCGACCGCGACGGGTTCCGCCCGCTCGCGACCTATCTCGTGCTCGTTCGCGAGGCGCGCCGCCTTGCGCCGGATCTGTTCGACTGGCGGCGCGAACGCTACGAGTTCGTCTCCGACCGTCTGGCGATCGATCTCCTCCTGGGACGCGCGGACCTCCGCTCCATGCTGGAGGAGGGGGCCCCGCTCGCCGCGATGGAGGCGGCTTGGGCGGACGACCTCGCCGCCTTCTCGCAGGTGCGGCGGAGGGTCCTCCTCTACCCCGAATAGGGAGCGCCCGGTTCCGGATCTTCGGGCGTCTTCGGCACGCGCGTCACGAACTCCGGATCGGCCGCACGCGTTCGATCCCACAGCTTCGCGCTCTTCAGGAAGACGTAGTGGGCCTGGTCGACCGCGGCGATCAACCCGCGCACCCCGTCGAAGGCGCCTCCCTTGAGGACGTACATCTTGAAGAACGCCGCCCACGGCGAGACGAGCATGCGCGAGGGCGCGAACCGCCTCCCCTGTTCCTGTGCGGTCCGTGCGGCCAGGTCGCTGTAGCGGTTGAGCCGGTCGACCTGGTCGCGCACGCTCCGGTGGGTCAAGTGGAGGAGCGGCGCGTCGAGCCGTCCCACGCGACCCGGCGGATCGACCTGCACCGATTCGTGGACGTGAACGCCGGCGAACCGGGCGGAGTCCTTGCGGTACAGGCGAACCTGGAGGTCGGGGCTCCACGTCCGCGGAAGGAAGGCTCCGGCGAACGCGGAGATCCGGCGAAATGCGTACGCGGCGCAGGTGGCGCCGGCGAGAACGCGGCGAATCTCGGCCTCCGCCCCCGGCTCGAGCCACTCGTCCGCATCGAGGCTCAGGATCCACGGGTGCCGCGCTTCGCCCGCGGCCCGGTTCTTCTGCGCCGCATACCCGGGCCAGGGGTTCGACACCACCCGCGCGCCGTGGCGGGTCGCGATCTCCTTCGTGCGATCGGTCGAGCCGGAGTCGACCACGATCCGCTCGTCGGCCCATTCAACGCTGGAAAGACAGCGCCCGAGGTTTCGCTCTTCGTCCTGAGCGATGACGGTGACGGAGAGCGCCTGCGGCCCGGACATCACGCTGATGGTAACTCGGGGATGCCGTCATCGGGGACGAGGGGGGGTCGTTCCCTGGTGACGGCACCGCCCACCGGTTCCCGGGGCCCCGGAGGGAGTCCGGAGCCGCCGACGGCCTTGGTGCCGAGACGTTACGGCGACGGACACCCGCAGGCCGGTCTCCGCGTCAACGAGCGCGGACGGCGGCTCCGCAGAGCCTCAGGGCTTCGCCCGGACGGGGGGCATCGACAGGACTCCCGGGGCGTCGTCCGTCAGGCCGAGATCGCGCAGGAGC
>JBGQLU010000147.1:0-9208 GCA_041500265.1 Acidobacteriota bacterium
ATTATCTTCCCGCCGTGCTCCCATCGTGGCGTCTCCGTGTCGGGCTGGCATTGGGTGGAGGCGCCGCGCGCGGCCTCGCGCACATCGGCGTCATCCGCGCTCTCGTCCGAGAGGGCATTCCGATCGACGTGGTCACGGGCACCAGTATGGGCGCCATCGTCGGGGGGGCGTTCGCGGCGACCGGCGACATCGCGGGGGTCGAACGGCGGGTCCGCGGCCTGCTCGCCAGCGACGAGTTCAAGAAGACCCGCCTGGCGTTCCTCAGCGAGACGAAGCACAGCCGCGGGAGCCTGTTGTACTCGGTGACGAACCTCGTGCGCCGCGGAGTCATGTACGGGCTGTCGACGATGCAGTCGTCGTTCCTGTCGGCCGAGGAGTTCGTCTCGAGCCTCGGGGCGATCCTGCCCGATCTCGACGCGGCCCGAACGCCGATCCGGTTCGGCGCCGTGGCGGTCGACCTCGATTCCGCCGAGGAGGTTGTCCTCTGCCGCGGTAATCTGCGGGAGGTGGCCGCGGCGAGCTCGGCGATTCCGGGCATCCTCCCCCCGAGGCGTCTTCACGGCCGCCTCCTCGTGGACGGAGGGTGGGTCGACAAGGTCCCGATCCTGCCCGCGTTCCGGCTCGGCGCGGACGTCGTCATCGGCGTCGACATCTCCGCCGACCTCGAGGAGGCGAAGGCCTACCCTCGCGGGATCGACGTCGTGATCCGGGCCAACCTCATCAAGGACGCGGTTCTCACTTCGATGCATCGCCGTCTGGCCGACGTCGTCATCGAGCCGGCCGTTCGGAAGATCCACTGGGCCGACTTCGAGTCCGCCGACTACTGCGTGGAAGCGGGGGACGCCGCCGCGGGCCGCGCGGCCCCGCGCATCCGGGAGCTGCTGCGCCAAGAGCGCTTCCGCTCGTTCGTTCGCGCGCCGATGGGAAAGCGGACGGCGGAGCGCATGCTCGCCGCCTCCGATCTCCGTTTCGTCATGGAGTGAGAGGACCATGAGACGCGCGGTCAAGATCCCGCTGATCGCCTCGGGCGTCCTCCTGGCGATCTTCGTCGTGGCGGCCCTCGCCCTTCCGTTCATCGTGAACGGAGAGACCCTGAGGCCACCCGCCGAGGCGAAGCTCACGCAGATGCTCGGGCGCAAGGTCGCCCTCGGGACGACCACCGTTTCGATCTGGACCGGGCTCGCGCTCCGTGCGGAATCCTTGCGCATCGGCGAACCCCTGACCGGGAAGTCCGCCGGAGCGCCGGTGCTCGAAGCCGGGCCGACGGCGGTGCACGTCGCCTTGCTGCCGCTCCTCAGGAAGGACGTTCAGGCGCGCTCGATCACGATCGAGGGGGCACGCATCCTGCAGGACGGCAAGACCCTCCTGAGCGATCTCGCCGTTCAAAGCGCGCTGCGCCTTACCCCCGACGGCACGCTCGAGGCCGCCGGCCACGTCGCCGGGGCCCTCGATCTCCTGGGATCGCGGCCTCGGGCCGAGGCGACGTTCGCCACGACGCTGGCCCACGGAACGCTGACGCTTCGCTCGCTCGCGGCGACGCTCCCGCCCGTCCGCTTGAACGCCTCCGGGCGCGTCGACGGCATCGGCGGCGAAGCCCCTCACGCGAAGCTCGACATCCTCTTCAACCTGGGGAAATCGAGCGCGAAGGGGACGATCGACGCGGTCGTCGACGCCAAGGCCCCGACGATCGCGTTCGACGTGGACTCCCCGCTGGTCGAGCTCGACGACGTGCTGGCGTGGACCTCCTCCCTGGGAGTCGCCGCCCTCCGCCCGGCGCGATCGGGCTCGCCGCTCGCGCCCCCGGTCTTCGCCGACGAATCGACGGGATCGGGAGGAAGGGATGACCTGATCGCTCGCGCGAAGGGGTCCGGGACGATCCATGCCGCGCGCTGCCGGTACCGCGGCTTCGAGCTCCAGGACGTCGGCGCCAAGGCCACGCTCGACCGCGGCGCGCTGCGGCTCGACGACACGCGCCTCTCGATGTTCGGTGGGCACGCCCGCGGGACGATCACCTCGCATCCGTTCGAGAGGGCCCGGCCGTTCTCGCTCGACCAGAAGGCGCAAGGGGTCGCGATCGCGAAGATGATCGAGGCCTTGGCACCCGCCCAGAAAGGAACACTCGAGGGGACCGCGGCGCTCGATCTCGCGATCACCGGTCGCGGCGGCGAGACGCCTCTCCTCCCGACGATCGACGGAACGGGGGCGCTCGCGGTCACGGACGGGAAGATCGCGAGCTTCGGGATGATCAAGCAGGTCATGAAGCTCCTCGAAACGGCCGGTGCGAAGGGGCTCGCCAAGGACGAAACGCCCTTCGAGCGCTTGACCGCCCACTTCGGGGTCGCGAAGGGGGTCGCCAAGACCTCGGACCTCCAGTTCCGGTCCGCCGATCTCGATTTCGACGGAAGCGGGACGGTCGGGCTCGGCGGAGCGTTGCACCTGGACGTGCTCGGCTCGTTCTCGAAGACGGTCAGCGACCAACTCGTGGCGAAGACCCCGGCGCTCAAGATCCGGCAGGGGGGGGACGGGCGCCTCACCATTCCCCTTCAGGTGCGCGGAACGATGACGTCCCCCCAGGTGGGGTTGGACCTCGACAAGGTCCTCCACGAGGGGCTGAAGAAAGAGATCGAGAAGGAAGGGAAGAAGAAGCTCCTCGAAAAGTTGTTCGGGCGATAGCCGGAGGACTCCGTGGCCCAGGAACACGTGCATCTCGTCGGGATCGGCGGCACCGGCATGACCTCGCTCGCCGGGCTCTTCAAGGACAAGGGGTGCCGGGTCTCCGGTTCGGACGGACCTCTCTACCCGCCGACGTCCACGATCCTCGAGGAGATGGGGGTCGCGGTGTTCGAAGGGTACGACGCGCGGAACCTCGATCCCGTCCCCGACTTGGTCGTGATCGGCAACGCCGTCAGCCGCGGCAATCCGGAGGCCGAGGAGGTGCTCGACCGGCGGCTGCCGTACACCTCGATGGCGGCTGCCCTCGAGAGCCGGTTCCTGGCCGGCCGGCACGCGATCGTGGTCGCCGGAACGCACGGCAAGACGACCACCAGCGCGATGCTCGCCTGGGTCCTGCACCACGCCGGGCGCGATCCCGGGTTCCTGATCGGTGGGCTGCCGCAGAACTTCGACCGCTCCTACCGTCTGGGCTCCGGCCCGGCGTTCGTCATCGAGGGGGACGAATACGACACGGCCTTCTTCGACAAGGGGCCGAAGTTCATGCACTACAGGCCCGACACCGCCTTGATCGGCACCGTCGAGTTCGACCACGCCGACATCTACCGGGACGAAGCCGAGGTCAAGAAGGTCTTCCGCTGGCTGACGAACATCGTGCCGCGCCGCGGGCTCATCGTGCGTCACGAGGACTGCGCCGCGACGCGCGAGGTCACCGACCACGCGCAGGCGCGGATTGAAGGGTACGGACTCACGAGCGGCCTCTGGAGGGCCGAGGGAATCGTCCACCGTGAGGACGGCGTCTCGTTCTGCGCGATGCGCGACGGACGCGCCTTCGCCGAGATCGAGCTCGCGGTGTCGGGTGAGTACAACGTCCGGAACGCCCTCTCGGTGGCCGCCGCGGCGACCGAGCAGGGGTTGGCGCCGTCGGAGATCGCGGCGGGGCTCCGGACGTTTCGTGGTGTCAAGCGCCGGATGGAGGTCAAGGGCGAGGCCGCCGGAGTGCTGGTGCTGGACGACTTCGCTCACCATCCCACCGCGATCGCGGAGACCCTCCGCGCCGTCCGGCAGCGCTATCCCGGCCGCAGGATCTGGGCGGTCCTCGAGCCGCGATCCTGGTCGCTCCGTCGCAACGTCTTCCAGGAGCGTCTCGCGCTCGCGTTCGACGCGGCGGACGAAGTCATCATCGCGGAGGTCTACGGTGCCGAACGGCTCCCCGAAGCCGAGCGTCTCGATCCAGGGCGCCTCGAGCGCGATCTCCTGACCCGGGGCCGCCCGTCCCGATTCCTCCCCGGGGTCGACGCGATCGTGCGCCACCTCGCCGCCCGCGCGGAGGCCGGCGACGTCGTCGCGGTGCTCTCGAACGGCGGATTCGGCGGAATCCACGACAAGCTGATTGCGGCGCTCGCCGCGCGCGAAGGCGCCCGAAAATAAAACGAGCCGGCGGCACCTTGCCGCCGGCCCGGGCCGGCACCCGTGTGAGGGGGGTTGCGGGGGCAGGCCAAACCTGTCAACCGCGATGTCCGTGATGGTCCTGCTTCGGCGCCGCCTGCTGTCGCGGGGCCGGGCGCGGAGCCGGCGCGGGAGCCCGCGGCGCTTGCTGCGGCGCCGCACGTGGGGATGACGGTGGACGCGCCGGCGCGGAGCGCGGCTGCGCGGATCGCGGTTGCGCCGGCTGGTAACGGGGTTCCTGGCGCGACGCGCCCGGGGGCTGGGGAGCGTCCTGGCGCTGCGGCGCCCCCTGACGGCGGGGCTCCGCGGCAGGCGCCCGGGTCGCCGGCGCGTCGGGGACGGCGCCGCGGCCGGAATCCGCTCCGCGCGTCTCGCGGGGGCGCGACATGCGATCGTAGAAATCGCGGACGTTGCCCCGCGCGTCCGGACGCGGCTCGGTGCCACCCACCGGCGGCCGGGGATCCGTCACGATCCGGCGCGGGTAGGGGGCCGGGCGCGAGAGGGACGAATCGACGCGGCCCGGAGCGGGCGCACCGGTCGAGCGCGCCTGTCCGCGCGGCGCGCTCGGACGGGACCGCGGGTCGTCGCCTGGGCGCGGCGCCGGACGCGGTGCCATGCCGCGGCCGTCGTGGCCCACGCGCGGCGTGGTCGCTTGCGAGGACGTGCGGCGCGCCAGACGCTCCTGCACGTCGGTGAACTTGGTCACCGGAACGCGGTCGGAGGTGGTGAGCCGCATCCGCGCGGCGCGATCCTGAACCGCTTCACGGACCGCGCGGTCGCGGGACTCCGCCGAGCGGGCGAGATCGCGGGGAGCGACGCGAGGCGCGCGGGCGACCACCGTCGCGCGATCGAGCTCGCCACCGACGCGCGTGATCGGGACGGCGTATCGCCGGACGTTGCCGGAAGCGATGTCCGAAGAATGGACGAAGGTCCAGCTGCCGGGGTCGTAGGTGCCGTGATAGCGCGACCCGCCCTGCCAGCACGGGCGCCCCCAGTAGTCGAGGGGAGCCCAGCCCACGTAGAGCGAGCCCCAGGACCACGACACCCACGCGCCGGCGAAGACCCGCCCCGGGACCCAGCACCAGCCGTAGCGCGAGAGCCACTGCCAGCAGCCGTAGTGATACGGCGCCCAGCCCCAAGGCTCGGAACCCACCCAGAAGTAGCCGCCCGGCCCGTAGCACCACGAGCCGTCGACGTAGGGACGCCAGCCCGCGGCCACGCTGCTCGGATACCAGACCGTGCCGTAATCCGGGACGTCGGTCCACGTTCCGTACGCCGACAACTCGCCGTAATAGGGGCGCACCTCATCGGGAACGGCGTCCGGGCCCTGCGCCTGCGTGTGGCGATCGGGCGACCGGTAGCTGTCGTCGCGCGCGTCGCACCATCGGTCGAAGCCGTCTTCGGCGAGGGCGCGGTAGGCCATCGGGTCGGCGGGAACGGCGCCCGCCTCCACGACGGTTTCCGTGCCTCCGCGGACGAGAACCGATCCGCCGGCGCCGCCGACTTCCGCCACACCGCGCCGCGAGGCGACCCGCGTGCGGCCGCGGTCGTCGATCTCGATGCGGACGTCGGCTTCGCCGAGCAAGTACACGGACGAAGCCTCCGTATCGACGCGGAACTCCTGCTTTTCGGCCAGGCGGGAGAGGATGCGGAGCGTCCCGCCCTTGAGGACGAGCACGGCGTTGTCCTGGTACCGCGCTCCGGGATCGGGGAGCGACTGGAAGAGGACGTTGCTGTCGCGATCGAGCCGGACGATGGTCCCCCCGGCGAGCTGCACCTCGACCCGCTGGTTGCCGTCGGTGCCGAGCGAGTCCCCGGGGAAGACCGGCGTGTTGACGCCCGCCTGGTCGGGCTCCGCCCCTTCGGCGTTGGCCCGGCGGACCGTGGCTCCGTTCCGGGCGTCCCGCACGCGGCCGTAGTTCCCGCTCTGATATCCGTCCCCGTACCCTTCCGGGTCGTCGGCCTGGGCCGCGGCCGGAAGCGACAGGACGCATGCGAGCGCCAGCACTGAGGCCGAGATCGAACTTCGCATCCAACGGGGCATGGCGTCCTCCCAAGGGTCATTCCCCCAGGCCGATACCAATCGTTTGCACCCGACGTGCCAGGCGATGCGGAGCGAAAAAGGCCCAAAGCAGGACGCTTCGGGAGGCAGCCGCCGGTACCCCGGGGAACCGGCAGAGGTCGGCGATGTCCTCCCCCGTGGACGTCGCGGTGGGGCTGTTGACGCTACTTTCCGGCGGATGCTACCGTCGGAACGTGTCCCTGCGCCCGATCGTCCTCTACCCCGATCCGATCCTTCTGACGCCGACCGAGACGGTTGCCAGCGTCGACGACGAGATCCGGGCGCTCGTGCGGGACATGGTTGAGACCATGTACGCCGCCCCGGGGATCGGCCTCGCGGCCAACCAAGTGGGCGTGTCGAAACGGGTGTGCGTCGTCGACCTGTCGGTCGGGGAGAGGGAAGACGACCTCAAGGTGTTCGTCAACCCACGCATCGTTCAATCGGAAGGATCCGAGGTCGCCGAAGAAGGCTGCCTGTCGTTTCCGGACATCCATCTCGACATCGAGCGGCCCTTCACCGCCACCGTCGAAGCGATCGGCCTCGACGGCCAGCCGTTCTCCCTCACCGCGAGCGGCCTTCTGGCGCGTGCGATCCAGCACGAGATCGAGCACTTGAGCGGCCGCGTGTTCCTGCAAAACGTCTCGCCGCTGAAGCGCGAGCTGATCAAGCGCCAGATCAAGAAGCGGATCAAGGCCGGGGACTGGCTCCCGGTCTTCGAGCATCCGCCGGCGCAGTGACCGCGTGAGGATCGTCTTCTTCGGCACGCCCGCCGCGGCGGTGCCGGCGCTCGACGCCTTGGTGGCCGCGGGCCACGAGATCCCGCTCGTCGTCACGCGCCCCGATCGAGCATCCGGACGGAGCCGGGCCCCGCAGGCCCCGCCGGTCAAGGTTCGCGCGACGGCCCACGGCCTCGCGGTGATCCAGCCGGACACCGTTCGCGACGCCCCCTTCCGCGAGAGGTTGGCCGTGGCCCGCCCCGACGCGCTCGCGGTCGTCGCGTACGGCCGAATCCTTCCGCCCCCGATCCTCGACCTCGCCCCGTTCGGCGCGATCAACGTCCATTTCTCACTGCTGCCGGCCTACCGCGGGGCCGCGCCGGTGGCCTGGGCTCTCGCTCGCGGCGAGACCGAGACGGGGGTTACGACCTTTCGATTGGACGAGGGGCTGGATACGGGGCCGGTCCTGCTGCAGGCGGCGATGCCGATCGTGCCGGGGGAACACGCTCCGGCTCTCGTCGCACGCCTCGCCGCGCGCGGGGGCGATCTCCTCGTCGCCACGCTCGCGGGACTCGCCGCCGGCACGGTCGCGCCCGTACGGCAAGACGGTTCGCGGGCGAGCCTGGCCCCGCTGCTCACGCGGGCGGACGGAGTTTGGAACCCGGAGTGGACGGCCAGGGAGCTCGAGGGGCGCGTGCGCGGTTTCGACCCCTGGCCCGGAGTCTGGGCGCTCCGGGGAGACCGGCGGATCCGGATCGCCGAGGCCCCCGCCTCGGCGGACGGGGCGGGCGGCGCTCCCGCCGGCACCCTTGTCGGATTCGACGGCCCCGGCCTGCGCGTCGCGTGCGCCGCCGGGACGTCGGCGTCGATCTTGGCCGTGCAGCCCGAGGGGCGCCGGACGATGTCGGCACGGGAGGCGGTCAGCGGGCGGCAACTGGCGGTGGGAGACCGGCTGCTGCGGTTGTAGGATGACCGCCCGCCTGCGAGGTCGGGCGGGCACGGAGGTTCGTCGATGAAGGGATGGCTTGGGTGCGGCATCGTCGTCTTGATCCTCATGGTCGTCCTCGGCGGCGTCTTCGTCTGGGGGGTCGGCGTCAACAACGGACTCGTCCAACGGCAGGTCGCCGTGGACGGCGCTTGGGCCAACGTGGAAAACGTGTATCAGCGCCGCGCCGACCTGATCCCGAACCTCGTCGAGACGGTCAAGGGGGTCGCCAACTTCGAGAAGTCGACGATGACCGCGGTCGTCGAGGCCCGCGCGAAGGCGACCCAGATGGTCGTCACGCCCGAGGTCCTAAACGATCCGAAGCGGTTCGAGCAGTTCCAGAAGGTTCAGGGGGAGCTGTCGGGAGCGCTCTCCCGGCTCCTCGCGGTCGCCGAGAACTACCCCGAGCTGAAGGCGAACACGAACTTCCTCGAGCTCCAGTCCCAGCTCGAGGGGACGGAGAACCGCATCGCGGTCGAGCGCCGGCGCTTCAACGAGACCGTTCAGTCGTACAACACGGCCATCCGCCTCTTCCCCGCGTCCTTGGTCGCCTCCTTCCGCGGGTTCGGGCCCAAGTCGTTCTTCGCCGCCGAACCGGGGGCCGAGAAGGCGCCCCAAGTGAAGTTCTGAGGCGGCGCGCCCGTTGATCGACGGCATCCTGAGGCGCGTTGCGACCGCCGCCGCGCTCGCCCTTCTGGCCGCGTCCGGCCTGGCCGCCGCGGAGCTGCCGGCGAAGCTCGATCGCCGCGTCAACGACTGGGGGCGCGCGCTCGACGCCGGAGCTGCCGCCACGATCGAGGCGAAGCTGGCCGACTTCGAGCGCGCAAGCTCCACCCAGATCGTGGTCGCCATCGTGCCGTCGCTCGATGGACAAGATGTGGACGACCTCGCCAACCGCCTGTACGAGCGGTGGGGGATCGGACAGAAGGACAACAACAACGGCGTCCTCCTCCTCGTCGCCCTCGCCGACCGGAAGGCGCGGATCGAGGTCGGCTACGGGCTCGAACACCGCCTGACCGACGCGCTGTCGCGCCGGATCCTGGAGGAGCGGCTGTTTCCGGCCTTCCGCGAGAAGGCCTACGCGCGCGGAATCGCATCGACCTGCGACGGCATCATCGAGGCGACCCAGGGGGCGTATCAGGCACGGCCGTCGAAGCGCGGGACGCCGATCCCCGTACCGCTCCTGATCTTCCTCATCCTCGTCGTGCTCATCGTTCTTTCGGCGCTCCGGACCGGGACCGGGATCGGCGGGAAAGGCGGCCGTCGCTACTACCGGAGCGGCCCGTTCTGGTGGGGTGGGGGCGGTGGAGGCGGCTGGGGAGGCGG
>JBGQLU010000148.1:0-9158 GCA_041500265.1 Acidobacteriota bacterium
CCGAGAGCTCCTACTTCTTCCGGCTCGGGAAGTATCAGCAGCCGCTCCTCGACTGGTACGAATCGCACCCCGGGTTCGTGCGCCCGGCCTCGCGCTTCAACGAGGTCAAGGCGTTCGTCGCCTCGGGGCTCCGCGATCTCTCGATCTCCCGCACGACGATCCGCTGGGGGATCCCGTGGCCGGGGGATCCGGCGCACACCGTCTACGTCTGGATCGACGCGCTGACGAACTACATCAGCGCGCTCGGCTACGGTTCCGCGGACGACGCCCTCTACCGGCGCTACTGGCCCGCCCAGGTCCAGCTCATCGGGAAGGACATCATCCGGTTCCACGCGGTCTTCTGGCCCGCGTTCCTCCTGTCGGCGGGGCTTCCCCTCCCCGAGTGCATCTTCGCGCACGGCTGGTGGCTGAAGGACGAGGCGAAGATGTCGAAGTCGCTCGGCAACGTCGTTCGGCCGGGACCTCTCCTGGACGCCGTTGGGCCGGATGCGCTTCGTTACTTCCTCTTGCGCGAGATGACCTTCGGCCTCGACGGGACCTTTTCGGACGAGCAGTTCCTCGACCGCTACAACGGAGATCTCGCGAACGAATTGGGCAACGTCACCAGCCGGATCGTCACCCTGTGCGACAGCGGCTTTTCGGGGGAGCTGCCTCCCCCGTCGGCCCGGCCGGAAGCCTCGGGGCTCGAAGCGGCGGCACGCGCGGCGCACGCCTCCTGGCGCGCCGCGTTCGACGACTACGATTTCTCGGGCGGGCTCCAGGCGGTGTGGAAGCTGGCCGCCGAGCTCAACCGGTTCTTGCAAACCCATGCCCCGTGGAAGCTCGCGAAGGATCCGACCGAGGCTCCCCGCCACGCTGCGGTGTTGAGAGGCGCCGCCGAGGCTCTCCTCCAGATCGCGGCGATGGCCTTGCCCGTGATGCCGAAGGCCTCGGCCGAGATCGCCGACCGGCTGGGAGCGACGCTTCCTGCCGACCTCACCACCTTCCGCTGGGGGCTTCTGCCTGCCTCCGCCCGCGTCGCGAAGCGCGAGCCGCTCTTCGCACGCATCGACAAGACCGCCTATTTCCAGGAGGCCGCCACCGTGACCGAGCCGAAACCTACAGCACCGGCGCCGCCGGCCCCTCCGGCCCCTCCGGCCGCCCCGTCCGACGGGAGGATCACGATCGACGATTTCATGCGGGTCGAGCTGCGGGTCGCCCGCGTCGTCTCCGCCGAGCGGATCGAGGGGGCCGACAAGCTCCTGAAGCTGCAGCTCGACCTCGGCACCGAGACGCGGCAGATCGTCGCCGGGATCGCGAAGGCCTACGCGCCGGAGCAGCTCGTCGGCAAGTCGATCGTGGTCGTGGCGAACCTCAAGCCGGCCAAGCTGCGCGGGGTCGAAAGCCAGGGGATGCTGCTGGCGGCCGATCTGGACGGCCGGCCGATCGTCGCGACGTTCGAGGAGAGCGTGAAGCCGGGGACGCGGGTGCGCTGAGTCAGACCTCGCGGATCGCGCGGACGTGCTTCTTGCGGATGAACACGTTCGGTCCGCCCCCCTCCGGCCGGTTGACCTTCAGCATGTCGCGGTCGTAGTACTCGAGCACGCCCTGGAACTCCGTTCCGTCGAGCATGTCCACGACGATCGGCGTGCGCGCGTCCTTGAGATGGAGGAGGTACTCGGCCTCGGCTCCGGTCGCGTCGGGGGGTGGCATGCGCCGCTGGGGCCGGTCGCCGCCATGGCGCGGACTCGAGTCGGACGGAGGATGGCTCATCGTTTCGTCTCCCGAAGGACGTCCGGAGGATAGACCGCTCCGGGGGTCCTTGCCACGCAGCGTCTACGACCCGGCCCCCGCCTTCTTCTGCCGGTCGCGCACGAAGCGCGCGAGCCTCAGGTACCGGGCGTGCGCCTCGGGATCGGTCGACGCCGCGAGCGCCGCGAAGGCTCCACCCCCTTCGTAGTACGCGATCGAAGCGGCCTTCCCGACCTTCATTCGTGAGAACGCGTCGAAGGTCGCATCGAGCCGCGGCCCGAAGACGGCCGGCGTCGAATAGACGCGCCCGTCGAGCTCGAGCATGACGCCCATCCCATGCGCGCGGGCGAAGGCGCAAGCATCGTCGAGCCGGGCGGCGGGAAGCTCGGGGTGGAAGAAATAGTTCGGCTGCTGCCAGGCGGCGTCGAACCCCAGGTCTTTCCAGCGCTCCCCCGCCGGGACGCGCCCCCAGTACGGGATCCAGACGAGGGTCGTTCCCCGCTCGTGGATCCCGCGGGCGACCTCCGGAATGACCGGGCTCGCGTCGCGTCCGGATTCGTCGACCCAGTAGAATCCGGCCAGCTCGAGGTGGCTCGGTGCCAGCGCCTTGAAGCGCGCTATCGCGCTGTCCACGTGCCACAGACACGCGGCGACGCGATCCTCCGGCCGCGTGAGATCGACGGCGCGCCCGTCGAGCGTTCCCCAGCCGCCGGGGACCGGAATCGGGGTCGGCAGCGTGATCACGACCCGCCGCTTGCGCTTGGGCGCACCCAGGCGGCGCTCGGCCTCCGCGCACGCCGCGTCGAGCGCGGGGATGCCGCGCCCCTCTTCGAAGTTGCGATCGAGGAGCCACGACCACTCTGCTTGCGTCGCGGGCGCCCCTTCGAGACCGGGCATGAAATTGTGCCCGCGCCCGTCCTGGAACTCGATGAAGAGAAATCCGTCGAACAGCCACGATTCCCTGCCGCTCGAGGGGTCGCGGAAGGTGACGTAGGGGACGAACTGGCCGGGAGCCCAGGCCGGCCGTTGTGTCCCCCCCTGGTAGATGGCGACGAGGTCGGTGAGCCCGGGCGGGGCCGGCGCCCGGAGCGGCAGGTAGGCGGCGGAGGCGAAGACGACAACCCCGGCGATTCCCGCAATGCGCCGCATCAGGCTGTCAATTGAAGCCCCGTGACCGCGGCGACGAGCACGATGTCCTCCGCGGTGCAGCCGCGGGAAAGATCGTTCGCGGGACGGGAGAGCCCCTGGAGGATCGGGCCGACCGCGACGGCGCCGCCGATCCGCTCGGCGAGCTTGTACCCGATGTTCCCGGCGTCGAGGTCGGGGAAGATCAGCACGTTGGCGGAGCCGGCGACGGGACTGCCGGGCGCCTTCGACGCGCCGATCGCCGGAACGAGGGCGGCGTCGAGCTGCAGCTCTCCGTCGAACGGAAAGTCGGCGCCGGCTGCTCGCAGGATCTCGACGGCACGGGCGACCTTCAGGACGCGCGGGTGCGCGGCGCTCCCCTTGGTCGAAAACGACAGGAACGCGACGCGCGGCTCGCGGCCGGCGAGCGCCCGGAAGCTCGCGGCGGTGCGGATCGCGATGTCGGCCAACTGCTCAGGGTCGGGATCCGGGACGAGCGCGCCGTCGGCGAAGGCGAGGAGCTCGTCCCCCGATGCGGTCGGCTCGCGCAAGGCCATCAGAAAGAACGACGAGACGAGAGCGACCCCCTCGGCGGGGCGCAAGATCTTGAGCGCGGCGCGCAGCGTGTCTGCCGTGGAGTGGATCGCGCCGGAGACGCACCCTTCGGCGAGGCCGGCCCGCACCATCCCGTCGGCGAAGTAGACCGGATCCCGGAGCCACGACGCGGCTTCGTCAGGGGCCGTCTTGGTGCCGCGGATCGCCTCGGCGATCGCGTGCGCCACCAGCGCCAAGTTCGACGAGACCTCCGGATCCTCGATCGGGATCCCCGCGGTGTCGATTCCTTCCTTCGCGGCCGCGGCCAGGATCTCCGCGCGGATTCCCACGAGGATCGGCCGCGCGATCTCTTCCCGGTGAAGCCGGTGCGCGGCGCGGAGGGTGCGCGGATCGGTCGCCTCCGGAAGCACGACCCGCCTGGGCCTTTCCTTCGCGCGCGCGATCAGAGCTTCGAGCGGTGCTCGCGTCATCTCCGGAATCGTACCAGGAGGGCGTCGCCCGCCATCACGGCCAAAGGCGGTCCGAGGATCGCGATCCTGAGAGGCCAGGAGACCTCCCCCGGACCAGCCAGGTATTGTAGCGGCACGAGGGCTCCGAGCAGGAGCCACCCGCGGCTCGGGGCGGCGGCGGCCAAGGGAAGCACCCAGAGGACGTACCAAGGGTGAAGGGTCGGGGCGAGGAGGATCGCCCCGCCGAGGACGAGCCGCGCCTCGCGCGCCACGTCGATCGGGCGGAACGACTGCACGATCGCCCATAGGACGGCCAGGCCGAAGACCGCGATGCGGGCCAGCTCCTCCGGCCAGACCGCACGATACAGGTTGTCCCAGATCGCGGTGTCGGCGCTCCCCCAGCGCGACTGCATCCACGCGATCGCTCCCTTGAGGTGAGGCGCCAGGTCCGCGCGCTCGAAGAAGGCGCGGACGGCGGGGAAGACGACCGACCCGTGCTCCCACCGATGGGCGTAGGCGAGCAGACCTCCTCCGAACGCCGGCCCGCGGATCGCGTACGGGGCGCCGATCGCGAGCACGACGCCGACCGCCACCAGCACGGCTCCCGTCTTCATGCGGCGCACGAACCCGGGGACGAGAAGGAGCGGGAGGAGCTTCGCCTGGATCGCGGCGCCGAACGCGGCGCCGGCGCGCGTCTGTTTCCCTTCCAGAAGCCACACCAGCGCGAGCAGGAGAAGGACGACCCCGAGTGGCTCGACGTGGCCGCTTCCGGCCGTCTCGACGATCGCGAGCGGGTTCCAGGCGTAGAGGATCGCGCGGGCGCGAGGGAGCGACAGCGCCCCGAGCAGGCGTGCGAGCGCGAACACGACGCCGAGGTCCAGAAGCCCGAGAGCGATCTTGAATCCGGTAACGCCCAAGCCTGCCTTCGCCAAGGCCGCGAAGAGCAGCTCCGCCAGCGGCGGGTAGATCGTGGGGATCTCCGGGTGGTTGATCCTCGGGTAGACGGTCCTGTCGCGGAGGTCTTCCCGCATCGGGTCGCTCGGCGCGAACTTGTAGGGATGGTGGCCGGCGGCCTGCACGCGGCCGTCCCAGACGTAGCGGAAGACGTCGTCCGAAAGGCTCGGCGGGGCGACCGCGGCGACGAGCCGGAGTGCCGCGGCGACGATCAGCGCCGCACGGAAGGCCCGGGTGCCGCCGGAGGCGACCGCGCGAAAGCCGGCGAGCATCAAGGCCAGCAACGCGGCGTGGATCGCCAGGAACAGGACGAGGTGGGCCTTGAGGTCCGATGAGGCCGCGAGGATCGCGACCAACACGAGCGCCGCCCCGCCCGCGGGAAGAACGACGGCGAGCCCTCGGTTGTCCTTCGTGGTGGCGCCGCTCGTCATCGGGGCCCTTCGGGGCGGCGCAGTATACTCGGCGGCCCTCGAGGAGAGATCTGCGGCGTGCGTTCCCTGGTGCTTTTCGTCTACTTCGGAACGCTCGGGCTGCTGACCGTGTACGGGCTGCACCGCTGGTACCTGCTGATCCTCTACTGGCGGCACCGCGACGGCGCGCCGCACCCGGCCACGCGCTTTACCGACCTCCCTCACGTCACCGTCCAGATCCCGATCTACAACGAGCTCTACGTCGCCCGCCGGGTGATCGAGGCGGTGGCGGCCCTCGATTGGCCGAAGGATCGCCTCGAGATCCAGGTCCTGGACGACTCGACCGACGACACGCGGGACGTAATTCGATCGACGGTGGGGCGACTCTCCCGCGCGGGGCACGACATCGTCCATCTCGTCCGGGACGACCGGACCGGTTACAAGGCGGGGGCGCTCGCGGCCGGGCTTCTGCGCGCCCGCGGAGAGTTCGTCGCCGTCTTCGACGCCGATTTCGTTCCCCCTCCCGGATTCGTGCGCGCGCTGATCGACCACTTTACCGACCCCGGCGTCGGCATGGTGCAGGCGCGCTGGGGACACCTGAACCGTGAAGCGTCCCTCCTGACCCGCGCGCAGTCGATGCTCCTGGACGGCCACTTCGTCATCGAGCACGCGGCTCGGAACCGCTCCGGGCGCTTCTTCAATTTCAACGGCACGGCGGGAATCTGGCGGCGAGCGTGCATCGAGGCGGCCGGTGGATGGCAGCACGACACGCTGACCGAGGACCTCGACCTCTCGTACCGCGCGCAGATGGCCGGGTGGCGCTTCGTCTTCGTGGACCGGTTCGACGCCCCGGCCGAGCTGCCGGTCGAGATGGGGGCGTTCAAGACCCAGCAGCACCGGTGGGCGCAAGGCTCGGTCCAGACCGCGCGCAAGCTCCTCCCCGCGATCCTCAGCGGTCCCCTCCCCTGGCGCATCAAGCTCGAATCGCTCTTCCATCTCACGGCGAACGGCGGGTACGTCCTGATGATCCTGCTCGCTCTTCTGGTCGGCCCGGCGGTCTGGTACCGGCGGGACGACGGCTGGTACCAGCTGGCGACGATCGACCTCCCGCTGATCGCGCTGTCGCTCGTCTCGATCGCCGCCTTCTACCTCGTCTCCCAGCGGGTGCTCTACGGGCGGTGGCTCGACGCGGTCAAGTTCGTCCCCGTGCTGATGGCGGTCGGGATCGGGATCTCGATCAACAACGCGCGGGCCGTGCTGCGGGGCTTACGCACCACCCGCGACGAGTTCCACCGCACCCCCAAGTACGCTCTCGCCGGCGCCGCGGCATCCGCCCTGGCGGCGCGAAAGTACCGCTCGGGGCGCGGCGTCGATACGTGGGTCGAGCTGACGCTCGGGATCTACTTCGCCGCGCTGATCGCCGGGGCGCTCTGGTTCCGGCTGTGGGGCGCGATCCCCTTCCTGACGCTGTTCGCGGGGGGGTATCTCTACACGTCGTTGCTGACCATGAGGCAGGCGCGAAGCGCGTGAGGCGGACGCCTCATTCAGCCCACGCCTCGACGTCCACGTCGCGCCCCGCCTCGATCGCGTGAGGGTCCCCCTCGGCCACGATGAAGGCGTTCGCCGAGGACAGGGCGAGCACGTCTCCCGAGCCGGTGCTCGGGATCGGCATGACGAACGGCTTCCCGTCGCGCCATAGGAGCCGCGCCAGGAAGTAGGTCAGCCGGCCGGGCTTGCGCCTCAAGCGGTCGAGGAGCGTCGCGCGCATCGTGGGCGCCACGGGGCTCTCCCGGCCCATCATCTTCCGCACGGCGGGGGCAACGAAGACGTGGAAGCCGGTGAAGGCCGAAACCGGGTTTCCGGGAAGGCCGAGGACGAGCGTCGCGCCGCGCTTCGCGACCAGGATCGGCTTTCCCGGGCGCATGGCGACCTGATGGAACAGGACCTCGCACCCGGCCCTCAGGAGCGCGTCGCCGACCAGGTCGTACTCGCCGACCGAAACGCCGCCGGTCAGGATCAGGACGTCCCCTTCGAGCCCGGTCGCGATCGTCGCGTCCAGCTTCGAGGGAACGTCGGGGGCGATCCCGAGGTCGCGCGCGCCGATCCCCATCGCGTGAAGCTGCGCGAGGATCATCGGCGCGTTCGAGTTCCGGATCTGGTGGGGCGCCGGGACGCGATCGGTCGGCACCAGCTCGTCGCCGGTGGCGAGAACGGACACCGACGGGCGCCGGATCGCACGGACCCGATTCCGCCCCAGGGTCGCGAGCGCCGCGATCTCGGCGGCGCGGATGGCCGTTCCAGCCTCGAGCACGCTCTCCCCCGCCTTCCGGTCCTCCCCCCGCCGGCGGATGTTCTGTCCGGCCTCGGCCTGCTCCCCGATCCGGACCGATCCTCCCGGACGGTCTTCCTCGGTCAATTCCACCATCACGACCGCATCGGCGCCCTGGGGGATCACGGAGCCGGTGAAGATCCGGACCGCTTCTCCCGGAACGACGACGACCCCTTCGGCGCTCTGGCCCGCGCGGAGCTCTCCGATCACGCGGAGGACGGCCCCGGCGGTCTGCGTGTCGTGCGCCCGCACCGCGAAGCCGTCCATCGACGATCGGTCGGTCGGCGGGGCGTCGCGGTCGGCGGCGATCGTGTCGGCGAGCGTCAGGCCGAAGGACTCCATGAGCGGAAGGTCGATGGCTTCGAGCGCCGGGACCGAATCCAGCAACAGGCGGCGGGCGTCGGCGACGGAGAGCATCGGCGGTCCTAGCGGCGCGCCGTCAGGATCCGCGGGATCCCCTGAACGTCGGGGCGCACGCGGATGTCGTCGAACCGCTCCGCCGCGACGATCGCGCGGACGGCACGCTCGCTCGTCCACCCGAGCTCCAGGGCGAGGAGGCCCCCGGGGACCAGCAACGCCTTCGCCGTGCGGACGACGGCGGCGTACCCTTCGTTCCCCGTGGGGCCGGGGGTCAGGGCGATCTTCGGCTCGTGGTCCCGCACCTCGGGGGCGAGCCGCTCCCATTCGGCCTCGGGGACGTAGGGGGGGTTCGAGGCGATCGCATCGAACGGCGCTCCCCACGACGATTCGGGGGCTCGGAAATCCCCGAGGACGCAGCGCACTCGGGAGTCCACGCCGTGGCGCGCCGCGTTGCGGCGCGCGACCGCGATCGCCTCGGACGAGCGATCGATCGCCAGGATCGACCAGGCGGGGCGCAGGACCGCCAGCGCCACCGCGATGCAGCCGCTCCCGGTCCCGAGGTCCGCGATGCTCGCGGTTTCGGGAAGTCCGGCTTCGAGCACGGCGTCCACGAGATCCTCGGTCTCGGGGCGCGGGATCAGCACGTTTTCGTCCACCTCGAAATCGAGGCCGTGAAAAGAGACGCGCCCCACGATGTGCTGCAGAGGACGGCGCGAGGCCCTCGCGCGGACCCCTTCGGCGATCGCCTCGGCGACCGGTGGCGGCAGGGTGTCGGGCTTGCGGGCGGCAACCCCGCCGCGATCGGTGCCGAGCAGGTGGGCGACGAGCAGCTGCGCCTCCCGCCGCGCGTCGGGGACCCCGGCTTCGGTCAGCGACCGGACCGCCCGTTCGAGGATGTCTCCGACGGTGGGCCCCGCCGGCGGGGTCACGCGCGGACCTCGTCCTTGAGCCGCGCCGCCTGGTCGTGGGCGACCAGGGCCTGCACGACGTCCTCGATCTCGCCGTTCATGCGGCTCGGCAGGTCGTGGACGGTCAGCCCGATGCGGTGGTCGGTGATCCGGTCCTGCGGGAAGTTGTAGGTGCGGATCTTCTCGCTGCGGTCCCCCGAACCGATCATGCCGCGGCGCTCGGCGGCGATCTTTTCCTGCTGCTCGCGCAGCATCCGGTCGTAGAGGCGGGACCTCAAGACCTGGAGGGCGCGGGCCTTGTTCTTGTGCCACGACTTCTCGTCCTGGCACTGGACGA
>JBGQLU010000149.1:0-9053 GCA_041500265.1 Acidobacteriota bacterium
CCTTGTAGACGGAGGAGATCGCGAGCACGACCGTGTCCTTCACCCGCTCGTCCTGCCGCACCTCGCGCAGCACGTCGAACCCCGTCATCCGCGGCATCAGCAGGTCGAGCACCACGACGTCCGGGTGCTCCTCGCGGATCAGCCGGAGCGCTTCGACGCCATCGCCCGCGAGCAGCACGTGGCACCCCGTCGGCGCGAGGAGATTCTCGCACTGCCGCAGCACCAGCTCGGAGTCGTCGGCGACCAGGACCTTTTTCTTCCTCGGAATCCCTTTGTACGACCCCGACGACGAGGACGAAGCGACCTCGTCGAGCTCGATGTCGATCCGGACGATCGTCTCGCAACCCGGACAGAGGTAGCGCACGACCTTCTCGGCCTGGGGCTCGCCGACGAGGCGGAATTCCGTCTTGCACTGCGGGCACCGGACGAGCATGCGGAGCGAACTATAGCATGGAGATTGAACGGTTTACGGCGATCCGGAGCGGTCTCCTGCTACGATCGCGCCCATGCCGAAACGGAAAGCCGCACGATCGATCGCCGTCGACGGACGGACGCTCACGCTCGAAGACGTCGAGCGGATCGCCGACGGCGCGCGGTGCGCGTTGACGCCCGGAGCCAAGCGCCGCGTGCTCGCCTCGCGGCGCGCCGTCATCGCGGCGACGCGCGGCGGCAAGCAGGTCTACGGGGTCAACACCGGGTTCGGCCAGCTCGCGAGCGTCAGGATCGCGCCCGAGCATCTGGCCGAGCTTCAGCTCAACTTGATCCGGTCCCACTCCGCCGGAGTCGGAGCCCCGTTTCCCGAGCGGATCGTCCGGGCGATCCTCGCGCTTCGGGCCAACTGCCTCGCGCGGGGCCACTCCGGACTGCGGCTCGAAACACTGAACCTGATGATCGCGCTGCTCGACCGCGGGATCGCCCCCGTCGTCCCCGAGAAGGGATCGGTCGGCGCCTCCGGAGATCTAGCTCCCCTCGCCCACGTGGCGCTCACGCTCGTCGGTGAAGGGGAAGCGACCTACCGCGGGCGCACGATGCCCGCGGGCGGAGCACTCCGCAAAGCCAGGCTCGAGCCCGTCACCCTCGGCCCCAAGGAAGGGATCGCGCTCATCAACGGCACCCAGGTGATGACCGCGATCGGCGGGCTCACGCTCTTGCGCGCCGAGCGGGCCGCGGTCGTCGCCGACATCGCCGGGGCGATGACGCTCGAGGCGCTCAAGGGATCGCACCACGCCTTCGAGCGGCGCATCCACGCCGCCCGCCCGCAGCGCGGCCAAGGGGTCGCGGCCGGAAACCTGAGGAAGCTCCTGGCCGACAGCCCGATCGAGCGCTCCCACGCCGACTGCGGGCGCGTCCAGGACGCCTACTCCCTCCGCTGCATGCCGCAGGTGCACGGCGCCGCGCGGGACACCTTCGCCTTCGTGCGCGAGATCCTCTCGATCGAGATCAACGCCTCGACCGACAACCCGATGGTCTTCGCCGAGGACGGAGCGCTCGTCTCCGGCGGCAACTTCCACGGGCAGCCCGTCGCGATAGCACTCGACCATCTCGGCACCGCGGCCTGCTCGCTCGCCACGATCAGCGAGCGGCGCATCGAGCGGCTGGTCAACCCCGCGCTCTCCGACCTCCCCGCCTTCCTCGCGAGAGAGCCCGGGCTCCACTCCGGGTTCATGATGGCCCACGTCACCGCCGCCGCCCTCGTGTCGGAGAACAAGGTCCTCGCCCATCCCGCGAGCGTCGACACGATCCCGACTTCCGCCGGGAAGGAAGATCACGTCTCGATGGGGACGCACGCCGCCCGCAAGGCGCAGGAGATCGTCGGCAACGTCGAGACCGTGCTCGCGATCGAGCTCCTTTGCGCCGCCGCCGCTCTCGACTTCCTGAAGCCGCTCCGCCCCGGACGCGGGGTCGCCGCCGCCCACGCCGCCGTGCGCCGGAGGATTTCGCCGATGGACCGCGACCGCGTGCTCGCGACCGACATCGAGACGGCGCGCGGACTGATCGCGCGGCAAGCGGTGCGCGCCGCCGCCGAGCGCGCGATCGGGACCCTCTCCTAGGGGGTGGTGGACGGCAAGGGGATCGAACCCTCGACCTCGGCGTTGCGAACGCCGCGCTCTCCCAGCTGAGCTAGCCGCCCGTGTCGTGACTCCGGTCCTGGTGGGGCGTGCAGGATTTGAACCTGCGACTTCCACCGTGTGAAGATGGCACTCTACCGCTGAGTTAACGCCCCTGCCTCGTCGAACGTTCGGGCTTCGCCGTGCCCGGAGCGCGCGCTTTATACCATTCCCACGGCCCCTCGTGCACCCCCCACGGTGGCCGCGAGGTTGTTGGCTGTTCGCCGAACAGTCTTACGCAAGACGCTGATGAAGCGAGCCTTAGCACTCGATACGCCCGCTCCGCTCGTATACGGAATTCGCGTGCTTCGATTGGAAGCGGGCTCCAACTCGCGGGAGGTCGTCCCGAGCGCGCAACGAGGGCAATTCCGCCGTGCAAGTTTGGCCGGCCGTTTCCACGACGTCGCATCAACCAACAACCTCGCGGCCACCGTGGGTTGACCGCCCTGGCCCCAGGCGGGATAGTGTCCGGGCCGTGCGGAGCACCCCTTGAGCGCGACCGATCCCGACAGCGGCCACGTCCTGTTCGTCACCGACGACCGCGAATCCTCCGAGCGGCTGGCCCGTTGGATCTCCGCCACCGGCCTCGAAGTCGTGACCCTCTCCGGCGCGGAGACGTTCTTCATGGATGCCGGCGACGACGAGAAGGTCAGCCTCATCGTCACCGACTTCGACACCGACGACCCCTCCGCCCGCGCGCTCCTCGACCGGTTGCTCGCGGGGGACCTCTTTCGCTCGGTTCCCCAGCTCCACGTGTTCCGAGACCTCGCGCTCCTGCGCCAGCTGCGGCAGGCGACCCCCGGCCTCGCCGCCGTGTCGATCCCCGCGCCCCCCGTGGCCGAGGATTTCCAGGCTCGCGTCCGGCTCGGCGCCGAGATCGGGCGGCTGCGGCGGGAATCGGCGCGTCACTCGATCCGGGACCCTCTGAGCGGCCTGTTCAACCGGCGCTATCTGCTCCTCCGTCTCGACGAGGAGTTCTCCCGCGCGCGCCGCTACCGGACCCCCCTGACCCTCGTCTTCTTCGACGTGGACGGCTTGAAGGAGATCAACGACGCGCACGGCCAGATCGGAGGGGACGCCGTGCTGCGCAGGCTCGGCCAGCTCATCCAGGGGCAGGTCCGGCGCGAGGACGTGATGGGCCGCTTCGGCGGGGACGAGTTCGGCGTCGTCCTCGCCGGCAACCGCTATCGCGGAGCGGCCGTGCTCGCCAACAAGATCCGGACCGAGGTCGAAGAGCTGATGGTCGCCAACGCCGGCCGGGAGATCCACGTCCGGCTCTCGGTCGGCATCTCGACCTATCCCGACAACCAGACGATCGCGTCCGCGGACGACCTGGTGCGCTGCGCGGAGGACGCGCTCCGCGAGGCCAAGTCCCGGGGCGGGAATCGCGTCTTCATCGACGATGGGGTTCACCGGAAGGAGCGGCGGGTCATCCTCGTCGCGGACCCCGATCCCGACCTGCTCGACCTCACCGAGGACCTCCTTTCGCTCGATGATTTCCGCGTGGTCAAGGCGGTGTCCGCGCGGACCGCCCTGGAGACGCTCAAGTACCGGCGCCCCGACCTGATGGTGCTCGATCTGGGAATGGCCGAGGACGAGGGCGGTCAGCTGCTCGTCGAGAAGATCCAGCAGCTCGTCACGGGAGCCCGCTTTCCGGTGATCGGGCTCTCGAACGATCCCGCCGCCGACCCGGACAAGCTCCTGCGGCTCGGCGTGGACCGGCTGATCACGAAGCCGTTCAGTCTGAGCCTCCTTCGCAGCGCGGCGCGCGAGCTCCTCGACGCCTATCGGGCTAGCTGACCGCCTTTGGCGCACCTCGTGGCGCTAAATTGGCGGGCCTCGCGTGCAGCCGGAAGGTGGCCCCACGAAGGGGCGCGCTATTTCCGGAAGGCGACTTGGCACCCGACTTGCTCTTCTCTCAAGCCGCAAAGACCAAACCCTGGCTCCTGACCTTACAGCGTGGAACCGGGATCGAAGGGAGGATGGCCCAACGATCCCGGTTTCGCTGTATCTGGGCGCTTTTCCCCTCCCGCTCTTCCCCTCGGATCCCCACCGATCGCCTCGGGCTGACGCCCTGCGCGCCGTTCCGACGCTGACGAGACGGTCCACGGTGCTGCGTGACGCATCGCAACGTTGCATGTTGCGACGGACCGGCCTATAAGAGCGGGATGGCGAGCACCAGGGTTGCAGGTCGCTACACCCTTCTGAGCGAAATCGGGCGAGGAGGGATGGGAACCGTCTACCTCGCCAAGGAAGACGGGCGGGATCGCTCGATCGCGCTCAAAGCCCTGTCCACCCGGGAATACTCGGACTCCGCGCTCCGGCATTTCGAGCAGGAGTTCCGCACCCTGACCGAGCTGACCCACCCGAACCTCACCGAGGTGTACGACTACGGGCGCGCCCCGCTCGGGCCCGACGGGAGGGTGGTCCCCTTCTTCACCATGGAATGGGTCGAGGGGGAGACGCTCGACCGTCAGCTCCGCCGCGGCCCGGCCGACGTCTCGCGGGTGATCGACGACCTCCTCCAGGTCGGTCAGGCGCTGGCTTACCTCCACGCGCGCGGGTTCGTCCATCGGGACGTCAAGCCTTCGAACATCATCGTCGGGACCGACGGCTCGGGACGGCGCCACGTGAAGCTCATGGATCTCGGGCTCGCCTCGCGCGGGGACGAGGCCGGCACGCGAGGAATCGTTCGCGGGACGGTCGCCTACGTCAGCCCCGAGGCCGCGCGCGGCGACGCGGTGGACGGACGCGCCGACCTCTACGGGCTGGGGTGCGTCGCCTACGAGCTGCTGACCGGGCGCCCCCCGTTCCAGGCGTCCTCGGCGCTCGGGGTCTTGAGGGGGCATCTCGAAGAGGATCCCCTCCCTCCGTCCGCTCTGAACCGGGCGATCCCGGCCCCGCTCGATGCTCTCATCCTGAAGCTGCTCGCCAAGGATCCGGGCTTGCGTCCGGCGAGCGCCGACCTATTCCTCGATCTGTTGAACCGCGCCGCGGGCGGAACGCTCGACGTCGCCGCCCCCGAGGTTCTCCGGAATCGTGTTCTCGGCCCGGGGTTCGTCGGACGCCGGGGCGAGATGGAGACCCTCGTCGCCCGGCTCGAGGAGGTCGCCCGGGGGGGAGGACGGACCCTCTTCCTCGTCGGCGAGGCCGGGGTCGGGAAGAGCCGGCTCGTCCGGTCCTTCCAGACTCGCTGCCAGATCGAGGGGCACGAGATGTTCGTCGGCCGCGTGGACGAAGGCGACCCGGGGGCCGGCGGCCTGGCGGCGGCCCTCACGAGCGCGATGCGAGCGCTCGGCCCGGTCGATCCGTCGGTTCTCCTGCGTCACGCGGCGGGGCTCGCGCAGCTTCTGGGAACCGAGGCCGGCGCCGAGCAGGACGGCGAGGCCGCCCCCTCGCCCGACGCCGACGAGCGCTACCGGATGGCGCTCGCGGCCGAGGCGCTGATCGGCGAGCTCGCCGCGAACCGCCTTCTGGTGCTGGCCGTCGAGGACCTTCAGGCCGCCGACGAGGCCTTGGGGTTCGTCGTCCGCCATCTCTCCCGCGTTCTCGCCGATCCCAGGGCCCCGCGCGTCCTGTTCCTCGGGACCTACCGGGGGGACGAGGTCTCCCGGCGGAGCCCGCTGTTCGACGTCCTGGCGGAAGGACGCGAGGACGGATCGATCGAGGAGCTCTTCGTTCCGCCGCTCGGCCAGGACGAGGTCCGCGCGATGCTGCGCGCGATGATCGGCGCCGAGGACCTTCCCGCCCCGTTCGTCGCGCGGGTCTTCGAGGAGACGCGCGGCAACCCGCTCCACGTCTCGGAGCTGGTGGCGCTCCTCGCCGAGGAAGGCCACGTCGCCCCGGGATCCGGACGGCCGCTCGACCCCGAGGCGCTCTCGCGGGTCGAAACGCCCAACCGCATCCGCACGCTTCTCGAGCGCCGGCTGATGCGGCTCGACAAGGACGCGCGGCGGCTGCTCGACGCGGGGGCGATCCTCGCCGGCCCGCGATTGGACGCCGACGCCCTGGCGGGGGTCAGCGAGCTGCGGTGGGAGGGCGTGGCGCGGATCCTCCGCGAGCTCGCCGATTCCGGTCTCGTGGTGCGAACGCAGGGAGAGTCGGGCGAACCGGTCGACCGGATCGCCTCCCCCGCGCTCCTCGCCGTCGCACGGGAGCGGATGACCCCCGAGACCGCCGCGTCCCTGCACGGACGGGCGCTCGCCTACCTCGAGCGGCGTGGGCTCCCGCGGCGCCACGGCGCGTGGGCGGCGGCGGCCCGGCATGCCGACCAGGCCGGCCAGCCCGGGCGGGCCATCGAGGCGTACGAGCGGGCGGCCGACCTCGCGCGCGACGCCGGCGCGTTCCGGGACGCCACCGAGATGTACGGGCGGGCGGTCGATCTCCTCCTCAAGCAGGGGGACGGTGCCGCCCAGGTCGTCTGCGCCCTCTACGAAAAGCGCGCCAAGGTGCACGGCCTCCTCGGGCTCCTGGGCCAGGCCGAGGACGACGCGCGCTTCATGCTCGCGCGCGCGGAAAGCTCCGGGAACGACGCGCTCCGCGCGCGGGCCTACTTGGCGCTCGGCGAGGCGCTCTCGGCGCGCGGACAGCCGGCCGAGGCCCAGGAGGCGTTCGAGGTCGGCCTCACGGTCGCCGAGCGCGTCGCCGCACCGGTCCTGGCCGCCCAGGCGGAGAGCGGGCTCGGCCGGGTTTTGGGACGGCTCGGATCGTTCGAGGACGGGGCGTTGCACTTCGCGCGGGCGATCGCTCATGCCCGCCAGGCGGTCCGGCCCGACCTCGAGGTGGACGCGCTCCTGGGTCTGGGGGCGCTTCACCGGGCTCGAGGGGACGTGGCGGCCTCGCTCGACGCGCTCGCCTCCGCGCGCTCCCGGGCCGACGCGCGCACGCTCGCGCGGGTCGAGGCGGAGATCCTGGAAGGCGAGGCCCTCTCGCACGAGCTGACGGGGCGCCTTCCGGAGGCGCTTAGCGCCCACGAGACCGCGCGGGCCCGCGCCGAAGCTCGGGGCGACGTCCCCGCGGCCGCGGCGGCGATCTCCCGCGCGGGGCTCGTCGCCTTGCGCCAGGGGGACTACGACGGCGCGCGCGCGCGCATCGACGCGGCGCTCGAGATCCACCGGCGCCTGGGCGCGCGAGAAGGGGTCGTCCTCGATCTCGAGCACCTGGCGCTCCTCCATCTCCAGCAGGCTCGCTACGACCTCGCGCGCGAGGGGGCGGAAGAAGCGCAAAAGCACGCGCGCCGCACCGGGCGCCGGGACCTGATCGCGGGGGCGCTGCACCTCGCCGCCGTCGTCGATCTCGCTCTCGGGGAGATCGAACGCGCGGGAGGCTCGCTCGACGAGGCGCAGCGGATCATGCGCGACGCGCGCAACCCGCGGTGGCTGTCGGTCTTCCTGGTGGACCTGGCCGAGTGGCGCCGGCGGTCGGGGGATTTCGAGGGGGCGAGGAAGGCCGTCCAGGAAGCCGCCTTCCTCTCCCGCCGCGTCGGCGACCGCCGCCTCGAATCGATCGCCCTGCGCCGCCTCGGCGACACGCACCTCGACGAGAACGACTACGACCGGGCGATCGTCGCGTGCCGGAAGGCGCTGGCGCTCGCCGAGGGGTCGGCGCTTCCCCGGGAAGACGCGGAGGCGCGCCTCCTGCGCGCGCGGATCGAGCTGACGCGCCCCGGAGGGGACGTCGTCCGCGCCGAGATCGACGCCCTCGATGCCGCGAAGGTCTTCCGCGATCTCCGCGACGCCGAGGCGCTCTGGCCGGCCGAGCACGTGGCGGGACGGGCGGCGCTCCGGCTCGGGCGGCGCGACGACGCCGCCCAACGCATCGGGCCGGCCCATCGCTGGCTCGACGGTGTCCGGGCCCGCCTTCCGGTGCGATCCCGCGACGCGTTCCTCAGGGACCCGCGGCGGCGCGACGTCTTCGAGGACATGGAGAAGCTCCGGGCCGCCGGCCTGCGCGAGACGCGCGAGCACGAGGCTCCGGATCGCCTTCCCGCGGATTCGCGCGCCGAGGTCCGCGCGCTCCGGCGCATGCTCGAGATCAATCGCACCTTGAACGCCACGCGGGACGCCGAGCGCCTCCTCCCCGCGATCCTGGACGCCGCCCTCGAGGTGACGGGGGCCGAGCGAGGGTTCCTCCTCCTCTCGGACGGCGAGGAGCTGCAGACCGCCGCGGCGCGAGGCGCCGAGGGGGCGCCCCTCGGAGGGGAGGCGCTGGCGCTCTCCCGATCGGTGGCGCGGCGCACGATCGACAGCGGCGAGCCGGTCCTGGCGACGGACGCCGACGCCGACGAGCGGTTCGCGACCGCCGCATCGATCCACGACCTCGGGATCCGCTCGGTCCTCTGCGTCCCGCTCAAGATCCAGTCCGAAACCGTCGGTGCGGTCTACCTCGACAGCCGGCTCGACCGGGGGGTCTTCGCCGCCCATCACCTGGAGCGCGCCTCCCTTCTCGCCGAGCAGGCCGCCATCGCGCTCGACACCGCGAGGCTGATCCGCAGGATCGACGAGCAGAGGGAGCGGCTCGACCGCATGAACCACGAGCTCGAAAAGACCGCCGCCGCGCAGCGCGACGCGCTCGCGGATGCCCGCGAGCTGATCGTGTCCAGCCGCTCGAGCCTCGAGCTCAGGTTCGAGTTCGAAAGCCTCGTCGGGGGCGCCGAGGCGATGCAGCGCGTCTACCACCTCGTCGATCGCCTGGCGCCGAAGAAGCTCCCCGTCCTCATCGTGGGGGAGTCGGGGACCGGCAAGGAGCTGATCGCCCGGGCGCTCCACGCGCGAAGCGACCGGTCGGGGGGCCCTTTCTTCACCGTCAACTGCGCGGCGCTCCCCGAGAACCTGCTGGAGAGCGAGCTCTTCGGCTACCGCAAGGGGGCCTTCACCGGGGCGACGCGGAACAAGCCCGGCTACTTCGAGCTGGCGCACGGCGGCACGCTCTTCCTCGACGAGATCG
>JBGQLU010000150.1:0-8977 GCA_041500265.1 Acidobacteriota bacterium
CGCCAGAAGCAGAAGTTCAAGGACAACTTCGAGATCGACATGGCCTACTCGGTGCCCGGGCTCGGCCGGTTCCGCTGCAGCGTCTTCCAGCAGCGCGGGACCGTCGGCCTGGTGCTGCGCGTCATTCCGGTGAAGATCAACTCGATCAAGGACCTGCTCCTGCCGCCGGTGCTCGAGCAGATCTCCGGCGAGCGGCGGGGGCTGATCCTCGTCACCGGGACCACGGGGTCCGGGAAGTCCACCTCGCTGGCCGCGATGATCGACTACATCAACTCCACGCGCACCGAGCACATCATGACGATCGAGGATCCGATCGAGTTCCTCCACCGGGACAAGAAGAGCCTCGTGAATCAGCGCGAGGTCGAGGTGGACACGAAGTCGTTCGCCCTGGCGCTGCGCTCGGCCCTCCGCCAGGACCCCGACGTCATCCTCGTCGGCGAAATGCGCGATTACGAAACGATCGAGACCGCCCTCACCGCCGCGGAGACGGGCCACCTCGTGCTCTCGACCCTGCACACCTTGGATGCGACCGAGACGGTGAACCGCATCATCTCGGTCTTCCCGCCCCACCAACAGAAGCAGATCCGGCTCCAGCTCGCCTCGGTCCTGAAGGCGGTCGTCTCGATGCGCCTGGTCCCGCGCGCCGACGGAAACGGCCGCGTTCCGGCCGTCGAGGTGCTCCGCTCCACCCAGTACATCCGCGACTGCGTCGAGAACAAGGAAAAGACCAAGCTGATCCGCGACGCGATCTCCCAGGGCACCAGCCAGTACGGGATGCAGACGTTCGACCAGTCCCTCTACCGGCTCTACCGGGCCGACTTGATCTCCTTCGAGGAGGCGCTTCGCCAGGCCACCAACCCCGACGAGTTCAAGCTCAAGGTGGCCGGGATCCACTCGACCGCGGAGATGGCGGCCGAGCAGATGGACCAGGCGGCGGCCAAGTCCGACAACCCGATGGACCCGCAACACCCCGACTCTCCGTTCGAGTTCAGCCGGGGCTGATCCCACCCGTTGTCGTCCGGCAACCGAGCGCGCCGCCCCCTCCCGGGCGGCGTCGCTTTTTCCGCTGGTAGAGTGGCGCGCATGGCGGACGCTCACGCGGACGCGGTCCGGTTTCTCGCGCGCCGGCCCCTCGCCAGGAGGGAGCTGTGGGATCGGCTCGTCGCGCGAGGGCACGCGCCCTCGGAGGCCGACGAGGCGGTCCTACGGCTCGAAGCCTCGGGTGTCGTCGACGACCTCGCGCTCGCGCGCCACTGGATCGCGACCCGCGCGCGCGCGCGCGGCCGGGGACGGGACCGCACGATCGCGGAGCTTTCCGCCCGCGGGGTCGATCCCGGGACGGCGGCGCGGGCGTGGACCGAAGCGCTCGCCGAAGGGGAGATCGACGAGGCTGAAGGGTTGACGCGGGCGGTCCGAAGGAGGCTCGGCGAGCCCCCCGGCGACGCGGGATCGGGGCGCCTCGCGCGCGTGTACAATGCGCTCCTTTCCGAGGGATTCGAGCCCGACGAGACCGCCTCGGCGCTCGTCCCATACGGTTTCGGAAGGACGGAAGGATGACCTCGCACGAGATCCGAACCGGCTTTCTCGACTTCTTCGCGAAGCGCGGCCACCGGGTCGTCGCGAGCTCGCCGCTCGTGCTGCCGAACGATCCGACCCTGCTCTTCGCCAACGCGGGGATGAACCAGTTCAAGGACGTCTTCACCGGCCAGGAGCGCCGCGACTACGTGCGTGCCGCGTCGTCCCAGAAATGCCTCCGCGTCTCCGGGAAGCACAACGATCTCGAGCAGGTCGGCCGCACGCCGCGCCACCAGACCTTCTTCGAGATGCTCGGCAACTTCTCGTTCGGCGACTATTTCAAGAAGGATGCGATCGCGTGGGCGTGGGAGCTCCTGACCGGAGAATGGGGCGTTCCCGTGGATCGGCTCTGGGTCACGGTCTTCGGGGGCGCCGACGGCCTCCCCGGGGACGACGAGGCGTTCGCCCTCTGGCGGGACGGCGTCGGCGTCCGGCCGGACCGGATTCTCAGGCTCGGGGAGAAGGACAACTTCTGGCGCATGGGGGACACGGGCCCCTGCGGCCCCTGCAGCGAGATCCACTACGACCTCGGGGCCGACCTCACCTCGGTCGCGGGGCCGTCCAATCCCGAGACCGACTCGACGCGCTACGTCGAGATCTGGAACCTCGTTTTCATGCAGTTCGAGCAGCGGGCCGATGGAAGCCTGATACCGCTTCCGGCTCCGAGCATCGACACCGGCATGGGGCTCGAGCGCATCACCTCCGTGCTCCAAGGCCGGCGCAGCAACTACGACACCGATCTCTTCCGGCCGATCCTGAGCGCCGCCGCTCTCCGCGCGGGGAAGCGGTACGGGGAGGACGCCGACGCCGACACGTCGATGCGCGTCGTCGCCGATCACGTCCGCGCCTTGTGCTTCCTCGTGGCGGACGGGATCGTGCCCGCGAACGACAAGCGGGGCTACGTCCTGCGCCGCGTGCTGCGGCGGGCGATCCGCCACGGCCGGAAGCTCGGGATCGAAGGGCCGTTCCTCCACGAGATCGCCCCGGCGGTCATCGAGACGCTCGGCGAGGTGTATCCCGAGATCGTGGGGGCGCAGTCGGCGATCTTCGAGGTCGCGCGGCGCGAGGAGGAACGGTTCGGCGAAACCGTCGCCGCGGGACTCGCGCTCCTCGACGAAACGCTCCAGAAGCTCAGAGAAGGCGCGCGCACGATTCCCGGCGGAGAGATCTTCCGTCTCTACGACACCTTCGGGCTCCCTCTCGATCTCGCGCAGGACATCGCCGACGAGCGCGGGATCGCTCTCGACATGGACGGGTTCGAAGCCGAGCTCGCGAAGCAGCGCGCCCGTGCCCAGGCCTCCTGGAAAGGGGGAAGGAAGGACGAAGCGACCGGCGCGTGGCGCGAGCTAGCCGCGCGGTTTCGGACGAGCTTCGAGGGATTCGGTGCGACGACGCTCGACGGCGTCGAGGTCGTGGCGATCTTGGGAGCCGACGGCGGCGCGCGAACCGAGCTCCGGGAAGGGGACGAAGGGCACGTCCTCCTCGAGGCGACGCCCTTCTACGGCGAGGCCGGCGGCCAGGTGGGGGACACCGGCTGGATCGTCTCGCGGGAGGCGCGAGCGCGGGTCGTGGAGACGCGCCGGCCGGCGCAGGGGCTCATCGCCTCCCGTGTTGTCCTCGAGGCCGGGAGGCTCGCGGTCGGGGATCGTGTCGCCGCGGAGGTCGACGCCGTACGCCGGGCTTCGATCAAGCGCAACCACACCGCCACCCATCTCCTGCACGCGGCCCTGCGCGAAGTCGTCGGCACGCACGTCAAGCAGGCCGGGTCGCTGGTCGCCCCCGACCGGCTCCGTTTCGACTTCTCCCACTTCGCGGGGCTCACCGATCGAGCGGTCTCGGATCTCGAGGGGCTCGTGAACCGCCGCATCCTCGACAACACGCCGGTCGTCACCGACGAGATGCCGCTCGACGAGGCGCTGAAGTCCGGCGCCATGGCCCTGTTCGGGGAAAAGTACGGCGAAAGCGTGAGGGTCGTGGCCATCGGTTCTTTCTCGAAGGAGCTGTGCGGCGGGACCCATTGCGAAAGAACGGGGGAAATCGGGCCCTTTTTGCTCGTCCACGAGCGGGGGGTCGCCTCCGGCACGAGAAGGGTGGAGGCCCTCACCGGGGAAGGGGCACTGGCCAAGTCCCGCTCCGACCACCACATTCTGAAAGGTATGGAAGAGTTGCTCTCCGTTCCGCGTACCGAGGCGCTGGCCGAGCTGACCCGGAGGCTCGAGGCGCTTCGTGTCGTCGAGCGAGATCTCGAGCAGCAGCGCGTTCGGGCGGTCGGTGACGATCTGCTGCGCCGCGCGGAGACCGCCGAGACCGTCGCCGGCGTCCGGCTGATGACCGCGCGCGTGGACGGGCTGGGATCTCAGGAAAGCCGGGTGCTGGCCGACAGCCTTCGCCGGAAGCTTCGCACGGGAGTGGTCGTCCTCGGGCGCGCCGAAGCGGACAAGGCTTCGCTCCTGGTCGCCGTGACCGACGACGTGAAGGGGAAGGTCCACGCCGGAGAGCTCGTGAAGGAGCTGGCGAAGATCATCGGAGGGGGCGGGGGCGGCCGGAACGATCTCGCGGAAGCGGGAGGGCGCGATCCGTCCCGTCTCGACGACGCCCTTCGCGCCGCCCACGACGCCGTCCTGCGTCGCATGGGGCCGACCGCGTGAGATCCGCCGCGACGCGCTCCGTCGTCCTCGCCGCGCTGGCGGTGGCGGTCGCGCTGGCGCGCCCGGCGGCCGCCGACGAGATCCTCTACTACACCGACGCCAATGGGCAGGTGGTCTTCACGAACACGCCGAGCCGCCGCGACGTCCGGCCGGTCCCCCGATTGAGGGGAGGCCCCGCCCAGCGATCGGTGACGCTCCCCGCGACCCCCTACGATCCCTACATCGACATGGTGGCGCGCGACAACGGGGTGGATCCGACGCTCGTCAAGGCGGTCGCGCTGGTCGAGTCGGGCTTCAACACCAAGGCGGTGTCCTCGAAGGGGGCGCAAGGGCTGATGCAGCTCCTTCCGTCCACCGCGGCCCAGTACGGCGTCTCGAATCTTCACGATCCGTATCAGAACTTGAGCGCCGGGGCGAAGCACCTCCGCGGGCTGCTGGACCAGTACGACGGCGACGTGACTTTGGCCCTCGCCGCCTACAACGCGGGCGCCGGCGCGGTGAAGCGCTACGGCGGCGTGCCCGCGTACGCGGAGACGCAGGACTACGTCAAGAAGGTCGAGACCAAGATGGGCCGGACGCCGAAGCGGACCGGCGGGCGCCTCGTGACCTCGAAGACCGCCAAGGTCCAGATGCGCGTCGAGCCGGACGGGTCGATCACCCTCTTCAACTGAACGACGCGCGGCGCCGGACGATGGCGCGCCCTAGAATGGGGCGGTGACCGGCGATCGACCGTCCCGCACGATGCGCGCCTTGCCGGGTTTGGCGGTCGTCGCCGTGGCGTGGCTCGCCTTGTTTCCGATCACGAGCGTCGACGCCTACTACCACCTCGCGACCGGGCGGCGGATCCTCGACACCGGGTCGATCCCCGACCGTGGGGTCGGATCGGCGACATTCGGCCGGGCTCCGTGGCACGACAACGAATGGGGGTTCCAGGTCCTGGCGGCGCTCGTTGGGCGCACGGCCCGCGACGCCGACGGGGTGGTGGTGCTGACCCCCGCCGGCCGCATCGGGCTGATCCTCCTGCGCGCGGGTGCCCTTGCGGCCACGCTCGCGCTCCTGTCCGCCCAGATGGCGCGCGCGGGCGTCGGCCCGGTGCTCCGCGCGCTGGGCGTGCTCCTCGCCGCGTTCCTCACCTTCGGCAACCTGTTCTGGGACGTGCGCCCGCAGATCCTCTCGTACCTGGCCTTCGTCGCGATCGCGTACCTGCTGGAGCGCGCGCGGGACGGGACGCCGTGGGCTTTGCCCGCCGCCGTGGGGGTCGTGGCGGCATGGGCGAACGTCCACGGCGCCTTCGTCCTGGGCATCGCCCTCTTGGGCGCCGAGGCGGCGGGCGCGTGGATCGACGTCCTCCTCGGCCGCGGGGCGCCCGGCGAGGCCCGGCGCCTGACCCTCGCCGCCGCCCTGGCTCCGGCGGCGGCCTGCCTGAACCCTCTCGGCTGGCGCCAACTCGTCCACCCGTTCCTCTATCTCGCCCGCCCCGAAATCTACGCGGGGAACAACGAGTGGACTCGCCCCGACCTCGCGCACCTCCCCCTTCTGCTCGCGACGTTCGCCGCCCTCGGGCTGGCGCTCGTCGCGGGCGGGCGGCCGAGGAGCGCTCTCGCCGTGCGCGTCCTGCTCTTCGCCGCGCTCTTCACGACCGCGATCCGCCACCTCCCGCTCGTCGCGCTCGCGACCGTGCCCGTTCTGGCCGCGGCCCTGTCGCAGGCCTCGGCGGGACGCGGCTGGCGGCGGTACCTCGACCCCGCCGGCGACGCCTGGGGCGGAATGCTGCGCCGAGCCGCGGCCGCCCTCGCGATCGCCGCCGGCATCGTCCTCCTGTCGGGGGCGAAGTTCGTGTCGCCGGTGCCGAGCTTCACCGAGCGCCCGAGCCGTCCGCTTCCGGAAGGGGAGGTGCGCTTCCTGGCGCGTCATGCGTTCGAAGGCTCCGGATTCAACGCCTACCGGTTCGGCGGATTTCTGATGCTGCGCCTCTACCCCGCCGAGCCGGTGTTCATGGACGGACGGAACGACTTGTACGGCACTTTTCGGACGGAGACGTACCTGCCGATCCTGGAGGCCGAGCCCGGGTGGGAGCCGCTCTGGCGGGACGCGGTCGCCCGCTATCGCGTCGCTTGGGTCTTGATCGACGATGCCGATCCCCTCGCCGCGGCGCTCGATCGCGACGCGGGGTGGCGCCGGGTTTCCGCGAGCGAGCTCGGTCGCGCCGGCCGATCGCCGGATGGTATCGTCCTCTTCGTTCGCTCGGCCCTCCTGGCGTCGTCGGCGGCGAGCGGGAGATCCTGACCGTGCGGCCCTGCGTCGTTGGTCTCCTCACCCTGCTGGCGCTGGCCGCGGCCCCCGGCTGCCGTTCCGTGCGGGGCAATCGCACCAACGTGCTGCTGGTCACGATCGAGACCACGCGCGCGGATCACCTCAGCGCTTACGGGTACGCGCGCGACACCTCGCCGTCGCTCGAGCGGCTGGCTGCCGGAGGCGTGCTGTTCGCCCGCCACTCGACGGTGTCACCGCGGACGAACCCGTCGCTCGCGTCGCTCATGACCGCGAGCTACCCGCACGAGCACGGCGTGCGCAACCTGCTGCTCCCCCTGGAGCCCGAGAATCGGACGCTGGCGGAGGTCCTCCGCGGGGCCGGGTACGCAACCGGCGCGATCCAGACGCATCCGCGACTGGTGAAAGCCTCGGGCCTCGCGCAAGGTTTCGGCGACTACGACGACGACGTGCGCTCCCATCCGCTGGCGGACCAGGCGTGCCGTGCGGCGGCCTCGTGGATCGGCGGCGCCTCCAAGGGATCGAGGCCGTGGTTCCTCTGGATCCACCTGATGGACCCGCACTGGACCTACGAACCCCCGCCCCCCTGGCGCACCCGGTACGCTCCGGACGACCCTCGTCCGTTCGCCCTCTACGACGATCTCCGGTCCCATCGCGCGACGATCGGCCCGGTCATCTTCCGGAACCGGATGCCGGCCGACGAAGTCGCGTCGTTCGCGGCGCTGTACGACGCCGAGATCCGATTCACCGACGAAGCGATCGGCGCGCTCGTCGACGCCGTCCGGGCTTCCGGTCCGCAAGGGCGGACGTTGATCGTCGTGACCGCAGATCACGGAGAGTCTCTCGGAGAGCACGACTACTTCTTCGAGCACGGCGATCTGGGCACCGAGCCCGAGATCCACATTCCGCTGATCTTGAGCCTCCCCGGCACGATCCGCCCCGGGACGCGGGTCGAGGCGACCGAGCGGAGCATCGACGTCGCGCCGACCATCCTCGACCTCCTCGGCCTGCCGGCCGAGCCCTCGTTCCGCGGCACGACCTTGAGGCCCCTGGTGGAGGGGACGGCCTCGGAGGACCGTCCCTGCTTCGGGGAGACCGACAAGAGCTTCCACGAAGAGAACACGCGCCGGGAGATCCAGGGGGTCGCCGGAAAGTGGCGTTGGCTTCGCCGAGGTCGTTACAAGATCGTGTTCGTGCCCCACGCCACCGCTCCCGCGGAGTGGAAGCTCTATGATCTCGAGACCGATCCGGGAGAGTTGCGGGACGCCGGCGATGCGACTCCCGAGATCCGGGAACGGCTCCGGTCCGAGCTTTCCGCGTGGATGGCCGAGGACCGGCAGCCGGAGCGCGACTATCACATCAGCCCCGAGACGCGCGACCAGCTGCGCTCGCTGGGCTATGTGAATTGACGGGTTGCCGAGATCGTACTGCGGCGGGATCGTCCGCGGATGGTCCGGAGTAAGCATAAATCCGACACTACAAAGTCACGATCCGTCAGCTTTTTTTGCTCGCCTGCCTCCGAACTGCACGGTATAGAAATGTCACTCGAGCCCAGTGTTCTCGCAGTTCGAGGTTTCTGGCGGTGAGGCCCGGGATCTTCGGACAGGGAATGAGGGGTGAGGGGGGAATCGGACACAGGGTCGGATTCTTACACGCTGTAGGGGTTTGGTACTCAGGAACCTTTCGAAAAGGAGCCAGTGATGAAGAAGCTTTTCTTGTTCGGAGCCGTCGTCGCGTTGGCGATGGGGTTCGGCTGCGCCATCACGAATTACTCCCTGATCACCGATAACGATCAGGGCGGAACCGTGAACACGAATGGCAAGGCCTACATCCGTCAGTCGTCCCAGGTTGCCACCACGTATCCCGATGGTTCCGACAACCTCATGTGGTTCGTCGACCAGAACCAGAGCGGCGATCGCGTGCTGACCACGTACAACTTCTTCACGACGGGCGGATCGCTCTTCAAGGACGATCTCTATTGCTCGCCCGACAAGACCGGTTGCGCGGTTGTGACGGCTCAGGACCCCGAGAACGGTGACGCGGACATCTTCGACTATTCGTGGAACCAGAACTGCACGGGCAGCCGCAGCCTGTCCCTCCTGCTCTCGACCTCGCGCTACTACGGCGAGTGCGGCCGCGCCAATGGCGACCGTATGCAGAAGGCCCTCAGCCTCGTCAGCCAGATGACCCCCACGACGATCAATGGGAAGACCTGGCTCAAGGGCGTCATGAACAGCACGAACACGACCTACATCCTGAACAACCACAATGGCGCCTCCGCGGCCTTCGCGCCCGCCGGCGACGTCACCGTGCTGTTCAATGGTCCGCAGCGTCGTGCCCAGATCGGGATGCAGAACCCGGTGACCCGTCAGTCCCTGCAGGCCGTTCGCGGGTGGCTCACCTCGCACCCCGGCCCGTATGTCACGGTCAATCGCGTTGTGAACGGCGTCTCCATGTCGAACGACATGAAGATCCTCACCGCG
>JBGQLU010000151.1:0-8865 GCA_041500265.1 Acidobacteriota bacterium
CTCCGCCGACGACGCGTTGACGCGGATCGAAAAGAACGTCCCGAGCGCCGTCATCACCGATCTGGTGATGCCGGGGATCGATGGCCTCGAGTTCGTCCGGCGCCTTCAATCGCAGTACGCGATCCCGGTCATCGTCTTCTCGGGTCAGGGGACGATCGAGGCCGCGGTCGAGGCGATCAAGCTCGGGGCGCAGGACTTCCTGGAGAAGCCTGTCGAGCCGGGCAAGCTGAAGATCCTGCTCGAAAAACTCGCGGGAACGCGGGAACTGCTCGCTGAGAACCGGAGGCTGCGCGCGGAGCTTCGCGAACGCGGCGCGTACGGGCGCTTGCGAGGCAGCTCGGAGCCGATCCGCGCCGTGTACCGGCAGATCGAGCAGGTCGCCCCCTCGACCCTGTCGGTCCTGATCGTCGGCGAGAGCGGAACAGGAAAGGAGCTCGTGGCCCAGACGCTGCACGAGCTGTCGCCCCGCCGCCGAAACGAGTTCGTGGCGATCAACTGCGCGGCGATTCCGGCGACGCTCCTCGAGAGCGAGATCTTCGGCCACGAGCGCGGCGCGTTCACCGGCGCGGTGCAGCGGAAGATCGGCTGCTTCGAGATGGCCCACCGCGGCACGCTCTTTCTCGACGAGATCGCGGAGATGGACGAGCTGCTGCAGGCGAAGCTGCTCCGGGTCCTCCAGGATCAGCGGTTCCGGCGCGTGGGGGGCCGGGACATCATCGAGGCGGACGTCCGCGTGATAACGGCGACCAACCGGGATCCGATGAAGGCGATCGCCGACGGCAAGCTTCGCGAGGACCTCTACTACCGCCTCAACGTATTCACGATCGTGCTCCCGCCCCTGCGCGATCGCCGGGAGGACATCCCGATGCTCGCGCGGTTCTTCGCCGAGGAGTACGCCGCGCGCAACGGATCGACCGTGTCCCCGTTCGACCCGGCCTCGCTGGAGCGGCTCCTGGCGCATCCCTGGCCCGGCAACGTCCGGGAGCTCAAGAACTCGATCGAGCGCGCGGCGCTTCTCGCCGCCGGGATGCCGATCCTCCCGGAGCACCTTCCCGTCGAGGTGCAGCGCGCCGTCGCCGCCCCATTGTCCTCCCCCCTGGTCGCGCCGGGCGCGGCGGCGCACGGTGCGGCGGGAGGCAACGGCCGCGACGCGGCGGGCTTCGTATCGCTGGCGATCGGGACCTCGATGGACGATGCCGAGTGCCAGCTGATCCGATCGACCCTCGACCACACGACCGGCAACAAGACGCGGGCGGCGAAGATCCTCGGCATCTCCCTCAAGACGATGCACAACAAGGTGAAGAAGTACCAGTTGTGAGGACACGGCTCGCCCTCCGCATCTTCCTGGTGAACGCGCTGTTCACCATCGGAATCGGCGTGCTGGCCTTCGTTCTCGTCCGGCGCTCGTTCGAGCACTATTACCAGCGCTGGGAGCGGAACCTCGCGACCCTCCCCTCCGAGCAGCTGTTCCAGGATTCCGCCAACGAGGTCTCGCGGGCCCTGCTCCTGCGCCTCGAGCGCGCCCCCGAAGTCAAGGAGCGCGACCAAGACCGCATCGTCCAGGGACTGAACGCGATCCTCCGGGAGATTCCGAGCATCAAGTCCTTCTTGGTGCTCGACCGCGACCGGCGGATCCAGTACGCCAACGACCCGTCGGCGGTCGACCTGGCGTTCACGGGAGAGGAGCGCGCCTCGTTCTTCGCGTCCGATCAGATCATCCGGCAGACGAAGCCCGATGTCGCGGGCGGGTACGTCACCGAGGTCATGGTGCCCATCTTCGATGTTCGCCCCTCGGGCGAGGGGGCCAGGCGGCGCCTCGGATCGCTGTTGATCGACTACGCCCCCGACGCCGGCCTCGTGGGGCGCCTCCCGCAGCTACGCCCCCCGTCGGTCGCTCCGGAGGACTCGATGCTCCCGCTGCTGACCTTCCTGCTCGCCGGGATCGGGGCAGGGCTCTTGGTGGCGGGGTTGACCGCGCTCCCCGTGCGGCGCCTCGATCGCGCTCTCTCGGACTTCCGCGAGCGCGGGTTTCGAGGACGCCTCAACGTCGAGGACCTGGGGCTCGGGGGGGAGATGGCGGCGACGGTTCGCGCGATCAACGAGATGGGGGGTCGTCTCGAGGCGCTGGACTCGAGGGCGCGGGAGCGCGAGGCGCTTCTGGCCACGCTGTCCCAGTCGCTCGAGGAGGGGATGATCGCGATCGACGAGCGAGGCTCGCCGGTCGCGTGGAACGCCGCCACGCTCCGCATCCTGGGCCTCCCCGAAGGGGCCGACGACGGCTCGCTTCGAGACGCTCTCGGGCGCCATCCCGAGCTCGCGATCGGCTGGTCGGCCGGCAGCGTGCTGGCGCCGCGAAGCGTCGAGATCACGCGCGATGGGGCGGAGCCGCTTCCCGTCCAGCTGACCGAGGTCCCGTTCGAGCCACGCCCCGGCGCCGCGGGCACGCTCGTGCTCCTGCGCGACCTCGCGACGCTGCGGAAGGTCGAGACCCACATCCTGGAGGCGGGCCGGTTCGCCGTGCTCGCCCACCTGGCGGGGAGCCTCGCGCACGAGATCCGCAATCCGCTCCACTCGATCTCCCTGAATGCGGGGGTCGTCCAGCAGTACGTCGGACGGCAGCCGACGGAAGAGAACCTGCAGGCGATGACCGAATCGCTCTCGACGATCCAGGACGAGACGCGCCGTCTCACCGACCTGCTGAACAACTACCTCGGACTGCTGCGCTCGGCCCCCGAGCCCGGACCCGTGGACATCCGGGACGTCTGCCGTCGTGTGATCCAACTCCTCTCCTACGCCGCGATGAAGGCGAAGGTGGAGATCCGGCTCGAGGGGGACGCCGACCTCCCGGCCGTGTACGGAGTTCCCGACCGCCTCCAGCAAGCGGTGTTGAACCTGGTGCTGAACGCCATCCAGGCGATGCCGCAGGGGGGGCGGGTCTCCCTCCAGACCACCGCGGCCAACGAGCTCGTCCGGGTGAGCGTGACCGACACGGGGCCGGGCTTGTCTCAAGAGCTCGCCGAAGGGCTGTTCGACACGCGGGTCACGACGAAGTCCGGCGGGTCGGGCCTCGGCCTTCCGCTCGTCCGCATGATCGCCGAAGCGCACGGCGGCAGCGTCTGGTATCGATCCGATCCCGGGCACGGGGCCACGTTCACGCTCGTCCTGCCACGCCAGCGCGACCAAGCCGCCTGATCCGTTACTCGAGCTGCTCCTTCGTCGCTGGCGACCCCTTCCGCTCGGTCGCGAGCCCGTGCGAGCCGTGGTCGTCCGGAAGCGCCAGGACGGCGTCGTACTCACGGAGGGCGTCGGCGCGACGTCCTTCGAGGTCGTAGACGCGCCCGAGCTGGTAGTGCCCGTAGACGACGAATCGCGAATCCTGCGGGCCGAGCCCCGAGGCGAGGAGACCCTTGAGCGACGCCTCCGCTCCGCGGAAGTCGTCCGCGCGCATCTGCGCCGAGGCCAGATTGAAGAGCGTTTGGGGGTCCTTCGGCTTGGCCGCCAGCGCCCGGCGTAGGGCCGCGACCATGCCCGCCCAGTCCCCGGCCGCCCGGCTCTTCTGCGCGTCGGCCTCCGCAGCGGTGAAATCGAGATCGGATTTGCGGGCCGCGACACGGGCGTCGATCCATTTCGTCCACGACGCGGTGAGCTCCGCCTCGGTGACCCCGACGGCCCGTGCCAGCGCCGCCGGCGTCCCTTCACGGAGGCTGTAGGCCTTCTTGAGGCCGGCCGGGCCGTAGGTGGCGCGAAACCAGGCGGCGAAGACTCCCGAGGCCACGGAGGCGAGGTCGTCGGGAAGCGCGCGGAGCAGCACCTCGTCGAGGAGGGTCGCCAGTTCCGGCAGGTGTCCGCCGGCCTTGAGCATCGCCGCTTGCATCTCCATGTCCTGCCCGCGCCAGGTGCCGTCGACGGCGATCGCCAGCCCCTCGTAGAGCGCCGAGAGGAAGCACGGGCCGTAAGCGTCGCGCGCGAGGAGGTGGACCTCCTCGTGCGGGGAGTCGGATCGAGCGTACCGTCGCACCATGTCGATCTCGTGCGCCCAGGGGAGGGAATGCGACGGCTCGGCGACGCCGGTGCCGTCCCGTTTCGCCGCCTCGTCCTCGAACACCATGAGGAAGATTCGCAGGGGAGGGAGGGGGCCGACGGCCGCCTCCGCCCGGACAAGCGCGGCCTCACGGGCCTTCAGGATCGCCCGGATCTCGTCGGGAACGAATTTCGTGCGATCGAAGACGGCGTGGTAGTGCTCGGAATCGAGAACGCCGGTCCGGTCGGGCGCCGCCGCCCCCGGGAGCCGGCGGCGTCCTTCCGCCTGCGTGTCGCGCGCCGGCGGCCAGGCGATCCCCGGACGGAGCATGCCCTGGCGGACGGGGAAGAAATCGCGCATCAGCGCCCAGTCGGATCCGATGCGAGGTACCGGGAGGAAGCGATCCCGCTCGGGATCGATGCGGGACCAGAACAAGATGAAGTGCGACGGGTCGATCGGGTTTCTGTGGAACAGCAACAGGTCGAGCTCGGGGTCGGTTTCCTTGATCCCCAGGAAGTCGAGCGTCTCCTCGGCGCGCTCGAACGGTCGCGGGAAGTCGGCTCCCCCCCAGACGCGGTTGTTCCAGCCGAGGATCAGGAGATTCCCTCGCCGTTGAACCTCCGTGACTTGATTGTCGGCGGCGACGTCGACACGTCCCTTGGTCACCGATTCGAGCCACCGGGCGCGATTCTCCGCCGAGCTGCGCGCCAGCTCGACGTTCTCCCCGGGGCCCGCGGGGTAGACGACGGTGAACTCCTTGAGCAGGAGGAATCCACCGGCCCCGCGATACTCGGTTCCGCGATGCAGGTCCTTGTGTTCGGCGGGAGGAGCGGATTCGGGGGCCGCCGCGCTGGCCGCGCCCGCCAGCAGAACCGCGGCGAGAAACTGGATCGTCCGTCGCGTCATCGAGAGGGCTCCGTGAGGCCCTCGATGATACGGGGGGCGCCGCGCGCCGTCGAACGCGGGCGCGCGGAGCGCCTGGTAGGATCGGCGCCGTGGCTCGCATCTTCGCGCTGGCCGATCTCCATCTTTCGTCGTCGGGCGCCAAGCCGATGGACGTCTTCGGAGCGGCGTGGGAACGCCACGTGCCGCGCATGGCGGAAGCGTGGGATCGCACCGTCGTGCCGGACGACGTGGTGCTCCTGGCCGGGGACCTCTCGTGGGCCCGCAACCTCGAAGAAGCCCGCGAGGACCTCGCCTGGATCGGCGCGAGGCCCGGACGGAAGATCCTGCTCCGCGGCAATCACGACTCCTGGTGGCAGAGCGGCGCCAAGGTGAAGCGGGCGCTCGGGCCCGGGTGCGAGCTCCTGCAGAACGACTCGGTCGATCTCGGCGAGGCGGTTGTGGTCGGGGCGCGTGGCTGGACGGCGCCGGACGATCCCTTCGCCACGGCCGAGGACGCCGCCGTGTTTCGGCGCGAGCTCGAGCGCCTCCGGCTGTCGATCGCCGACGCGGACCGGCGGTTCGGACGGGAGCGCGCGCGGATCGCGATGACGCATTTCCCGCCGTGGATCGAAGGGCGGCCGCGCACCCCGGTCGTCGACCTGCTCGCGGATGCGGGGGTCCGGACGTGCGTCTACGGGCATCTCCACGGCGCGGACCATGCGCTCGGGGTCGTGGGTCTGCGCCACGGGATCGAGTTCCGCCTGGTGGCCGCGGACGCCGTCGATTTCACTCCGGTGCGGATTCCGCTCTGATCCGAACGCTCCGCTTCGCGCGCACGGCTGCGCTTGGTAGACTTCGCCCAGCCGCCGGAAGGAACAGAGGAGGCCTGCGTTGAGCGAGATCCCCCCGAACTTCGACCCCCCCCCGCCCCCCGGCCCCCCGGCGCCCGAGCTGCTCCCGTGGGAGGAGCCGGAGGCCGGTTTCGGGTCGCTGTTTCCCACGATCGGGCGATTCGTCGTCCGGCCGATCGAATCGTACTCCCGCATGAGCCTCACCGTGGATCTGGTCCGCCCGGTCGCCTACTACGTCGCGCTCGCCCTCTTCGCCGCGATCGTGAATCAGATCTGGGGGCAGATCCTCTGGGAGGCCAACATGCGCTGGCTGCAGTCGCTCCTGGCGGCGGTGGGGCAGGGCGCCATGTGGCAGCAGTTCGCCCCTCAGCTCGTCCGGCCCGGAGTCCTCCAGATCGTGCTCGGGCTCGTGCTGACGCCGCTGATCTACTTGGTCGTGCTGTTCGTCGTGACCGGAGTCTGCCATGCGACCCTGGTGCTCCTGGGCGGAGGGCGGAACGGGTTCGCGGCGTCCCTTCGAGCGCTCTCGTACACCGGAACGAGCTCCCTGGCGGTCGTGATCCCGTTCGTCGGCGGATTGCTCGGGCTCGTCTGGTGGCTGATCCTGGGGATCGTCGGTCTCGCGGCGGCCCATCGTACGGAAGGGTGGAAGGCGGCGCTGGCGATCCTGCTGCCGCTGGTCGCCTGTTGCCTCTGCTGCATCGCGGGTGCGGTGGCCTTCGGGGCCGCGATCGCCCAGGCGATCCAGCACGGCGGCTCGATGTGACCTGGCGCGCGCCCTCGCGAACGGATCGCCAGATCGCCTGGCTGTGGGCCTCGTGCGTCGCGATCTCGGCCGCCCTCGGCCCGGTGGCGCTGCCGCTCTCCCACCTGCTCCCGTCCTGCGCGTGGCATGCCTGGACCGGGCTCCCGTGCCCCGGATGCGGCACGACTCGGGCGGTTGTGCGGCTGGCCGCAGACGACCTTCGCGGGGCGCTCGCCATGAACCCGCTGGCGACCGCGGGCGTCCTCGCGTTCGGTGTGGGCGGCCTGGGGGCCCCGGCGTGGGTGCGATTCGGCGGCGCGGTGCCGGTTCCCTCTCCCGGCCCGAAGCCGGGATGGCTCGTGGCCGCGGCGCTTCTCGTCCTGTCGAACTGGGGCTGGCTCGTCGCCAACGGCGTCTGATCCCGCCGGCTCAGCCGAGCAGCGACTCCAGGTCGTCGAGCTTCCGGTCGAGCGCACGCAGCGTCGCTTCGTAGGGGGCGGGGGACTCGAGATCGACCCCCGCCGCGCGCAGCAGCCGGAGCGGATAGTCGGACCCGCCGCTCCCGAGGAACCGCAGATACCGCTCGACAGCGTCGCTTCGTCCCGCGAGGACCTCTCCGGCCAGGTGGTTCGCGGCGACGATGCCGGTGGCGTACTGGTAGACGTAGAAGTCGTAGTAGAAGTGCGGGACGCAGGCCCACTCGATCGCGAAGAGGTCGGGGACCTCGCACGCCCCCGAGTCGTGGCCCTGGTAGGCGCGGAGCAACTTCAGGTACATCGCCGACAACGTCTCTCCGGTCAGCGCCTCGCCGCGCTCGGTGCGGCGGTGGATCTCGAGCTCGAACTCGGCGAAGAAGGTCTGCCTGAAGAGGGTCGCCCGGATTCCGTCGAGCCAGTGCCCGATCAGGAAGATCCGCTCCTCCCGTTCGGTCGCTTGGGCCAGCAATTGCTCGATGAGAAGCGCCTCGTTGAACGTCGAGGCGACCTCGGCCACGAAGATGCAGTAGTCGGCGCACGCGTACGGTTGCGTCGTGTTGCTGAAGTGCGAATGCATGGCATGGCCCGCTTCGTGGGCCAGCGTGCTGACGCTCTCGAAGTCGCCGTTGAAGTTCAGGAGCATGTAGGGGTGGACGTCGTAGGCCGCTCCCGTCGCGTACGCGCCGCTGCGCTTTCCGGGCGCCGGGTGCCAGTCGATCCAACGCCCGTCGAGCCCGGTCCCGAGAGGGGCGAGATACGCCGTCCCGAGCGGGCGCATCGACTCCCGCACCAGGGTCTTCGCGTCCTCGACCCCGTAGGTCCGCTTCGGGCCGGCGATCAGGGGAGCGTGCAGGTCGAAGTAGGTCAGCTGGGGGAGTCCGAACGCCCGGGCGCGCAGCCGGAAGTAGCGGTGAAGGGACGGAAGCGCCCGGCGGATCTGCTCGATCAGGTTCGTGTAGACGCGCACGGGGACGTTGTCGGCGTCGAGGGCGGCCTCGATGCACCCGTCGTACTTTCGCGCCCGCGCGCGGAAGAGGTGCGCCTTCAAGGACTCGAACAGGTTCGAGCCGAACGTCCCTCGGAACGTCTCGTACCCCGAGAAAAACGCGCGGGTCGCCGCGATGCGGTCCGGCCGGTTGGAGGAGGTCCGGACCAGGGAGAACGCCGCGGGCGTCAGCAGCACGTCGTCTCCGGATTCGAGGCGGACGGTCGCTCGGGGCATCTCGGCGTTCTGGAGAATGCCGAAGATCTGGGACGGCCCTCCGGTGAGGAGCCCCGTCTCCGCGAGGAGGTTTTCCTCGGGAGGGCTCAGCACGTGCTCTTTCTGGCGGACCAGGTTGCGAAGGAAGGGGCCGAAGGGGGCGAGCCGGGGCTCCTGCGCCAGCGCGGACTCGACCGCGCCGTCAGGGAAGGCCAGGATCTCGGGACGGAGCCAGGCCGTGCGGCGGGACAGGTCGGTGAAAGCCAGCTCCACCTCCTGACGCATTCCTTGATACGACGCGACCCTGAGGTCCTGGTCGGCCCGCATCGAGGCGTAGGCATGGAGACGGGACAGGGCCTTGGTCACCTCGGTCGTCGCCTCGAGGGCGTCCGCCAGGGCGGCAGCGGATCGGCCGAGCGTGCCGGCGTAGGACGCCAGATCGGGAAGGAGAGCCTCGACCCGCCGCTTCTCGTCCCAAAAAAAGCTGTCGCTCGGGAAAATATCCTCGAGGCACCAGGTGTGCTCGAGCGTGGGAGGTGTCGGCATCGTGTCCTCGGGATGGCCGTGGGGCCGGCCCAATCCATACGGTCCGATTGCTGTCGGAGCAAGACCCTCCGGCCTGCGCCGTGGTGCCGGAGGTGGGAGTTGAACCCACACGACCGCAAGGATCGGGGGATTTTGAGTCC
>JBGQLU010000152.1:0-8824 GCA_041500265.1 Acidobacteriota bacterium
AGCGCGTCCTCGAGCTCCTTGACGAAGACCCCCTTGCCGGCGCCCGAGGCCAGCGGGACGTCGATCTTCCGGTCCCCCTCGGTCTTGATGATCGTGATGTCGACGGTCAGACCGGCGTGGGTGTCCGCCAGACGCGCGGCGATGTGCCGCGCCTGCCAGAGGGCGAGGGGGCTCCCGCGCGTGCCGAGCGTCAGCCTCACCGGTCAGGCGTCCTTCCCGCCCTGGATCACGCGGTGCGGCCCCAGCTTCGCTTCGGCCTGCGTGTCCGCCTGCGCGTCGGCCTCCGGCGGAGCGCCATGCGCCTCGTGCCCGGTGAGTCCGAAGATCTCCCGGTAGAGGCGGGCGCGGGCGGCGGCCTCGCCGCGGTCGGCGGACGACTTGAGCGCGACGATCGGCGCGTGGAGGACCTTCTGGATGACCGACCGGGTGAGCTCTTCGACGGCGGCGTGCTGCTCCGCGCTCAGGGTGGACAGCCGTCTCCCGAACCGCGCGATCTCGTCGCGCCCCAGTCCGTGGAGCCGGTCCCGCATCGCGGCGATCGTCGGGCCGAGATCGACCGACTGCCGCCAGCGGTCGAACGCGACGACCTCGGCGTCCAGCATCCCGATCGCTTCCTCGGCGGCGCGGCGCCGCTCGTCGAGTCCGGCGTCCACGATCCCCTGGAGATCGTCGACGTCGTAGAGGTAGACGCCGTCCAGGTCGTGCACCTCGGGCTCGACGTCCCGCGGCACCGCGATGTCGACGATGAAGAGCGGACGCCCCCGGCGCGCGCGCAGGGCCGCCTTGACCTGCTCGCGGCTCAGCACCGGCTGGGGCGCGGCGGTCCCGGTGAGAACGATGTCCACCCGTCCGAGGGCTCGCGGAAACTCGTCCCACGGGATCGCCGTCCCGCCGAGCGAGGCGGCCAGCTGCGCGGCCCGCGCGTAGGTGCGGTTCGTGATCGCGAGATCGGTGACCCCCTGGGCGACCAGGTGCCGGGCGGCGAGCTCCGTCATCTTCCCCGCGCCGAGCACGAGCGCCGACCGGCCGTGCAGGTCGTCGAAGATGCCGCGCGCGAGGTTGGCCGCCGCATAGGCGACCGACACGGCGTGCCGGGAGATGCCGGTCGTGGTCCGGACGCGCTTCGCCGCGGCGAGGACGTGCTGCAGCAGCCGGTCGAGAACGGGGCCGGTCGCGCCCGACTCGCGGGCGATCGCGTAGGCCTTCTTGACCTGACCGAGGATCTGCGGCTCGCCCAGGACCATCGAGTCGAGACCGCACGCGACGGCGAAGACGTGCCGGGCCGCCTCGAGGCCCTCGTAGACGTACACATGGCGCTCGAGCGTTTCGGCGTCGAACCCCCGCTCGCTCGCGAGGAACGCGCGGATCTTCGCTCCGGTCCCCCCGGGATCCGCGGAACGCGCCACGAGCTCGACGCGATTGCAGGTGGCGATGATCAGCGCCTCGGGCGCCCCGATGCTCTCCTTGAAGCGGGCCAGCGTCTCAGGGAGCCCGTCCTCGGGAAAGCACGCCCGCTCGCGAAGCTCGAGCGGCGCGCTGCGGTGGTTCATGCCGACGAGGGTGATCATCAGTGCACCATGCCGAGCAGGGTCAGAAGCCCGAGCGCGAATCCCGCGATCGAGAGGAACGCCGAGCGCCGCCCGCGGATGCCGCGGGAGAATCGAGCCCACAGGAGGATCGCGAACATCCCCCACGCGAGAAGCGGGAAGGTCTGCTTCATCCCGGGCGTCCAAATCCGGTCGTGGAGCTCCGCGTTGTAGACCATTCCGGTGACGATCCCGACCGTGAGCAGGGGGAACCCCCACATCAGGGCGGTGAAGCCGATCCGGTCGACGGTCTGGAGCGAGGGGAGCCGGTCGAGCACGCGCAGCGGCTTCTTCCCCTTGAGCCCCTTCTCCTTCACGAGGAACAGAACGCTCATCGCGAACGACACGGCGAGCGCGCCCATGCCGGCGGTCGCCACCGACGTGTGGAAGAGGAACCAGCCGCGTTGCGGGCCGTTGCCGACCTGCATGCCGGAGGTCGGAATCAAATGCGCCGCGGCGACCATCACCGCCGCGATCGGCGGGAGGACGAGGGCCAGAGCCCGGATCCCCGACCGGAACCAGAGGAGCAAGTGGAGGGAGAGCACGAACCAGCCGAGCACGAGCAGGTACTCGGGGCCGGTCCGCATCGGAAGGGTCCCGTCGGTGACCGCCACGGTGACGAGCCCCGCGAGCTGCAGGGCCCAGGCGGCGGAGAGCGCGCCCGCGCCGGAGCGCGCCAGAGGCTCGAGGCGCCTCAGCTCCGCGATGACCGCGAGCGTCGCGCCGATCACGAGCAGTGCCAGAGCTGCCAGGAACAGGGCGTGGGCCACGGGGGGAGAGTACCAGGGAACGCGAGGCCTGTCTTCGGGGCGACGGGACAGAAAAGGTCGGGACCCGGGGCGATTCCTCGGAATTCCGGGATCATTCCAGCAGCGAGGCGAGCTCCCTCAGCGCGGCGTCCTGGAGGGTGGTCAGCTGGCGGTAGCGCTTGAGATCGAGACAGCCCAGCCGGCGGGCGAGGTACAGGTAGTACCGGACCTCCAAGAGCCCGGTGTGGGCGGAGGTGATCGCGCGCCGTCCGGCATCGCCGTCCTCGCCGGCCGACGATGCGGCGACGAGCGACCCTCCGCTCCGCGCGACGGCGCGCCGGATCTCGCGCGCGAGCGCCTCCCCTTCCGTGCGGGCAAAGGCGCGAACCTCCTGCCAGACGGCGAGCGCGAAGTGGTCGGTCGCGCGGAACGCGCGGAGGCGCCGCGCGGTCTCCGTCTCGCCCGCGGCCGGGCGCGGCTCGATCAGAGCGTCCATCGCAGCTCCCGCCGGTCCCATCGCCACACGCGCAGGCGCGTGGTCGGGCCGAACAGCACGACGGCGTAGAGGCCGGACTGGCCGTCGGTGACGTACAACGTTCCACTGGTCGCCGAGCCGACCGGGCTGAAGGAGACGATCGTCGAGCGGCCGAAGCGCACGGGATCGTCCCCGGCGCGAAGGACGCCTGTCCCGGGGGGCGCCTCGGGATACGGGCCGCCCGGCGGAAAGCCGAGCGTCACGTGCGGCACCGAAGCCTCGAGGGTCGTCTCGGCCGTCACCACCGCGTCGACGCCGCGCGCGATCTCCGCGGATCGCAACCCGTTCCCGTTGCCGTCGGCAACCTCGCGCCAGACCCACCCCGAGGGCGTGCTCCGGAACTGGAAGCCGATCGAGCGTCCTCGGGTCACCCCCTTCCAGCGCTCCGCCGAGAACAGCGTGGCCATCCGCCGCGCCCCCGCCGCGGCCCGCCCCGCGTCGCGGATCTCCGCGGCCGCGGGGAGGGTGACCGCGACGGCGATCGCCAGGACGGCTAGCACGGCCAACAGCTCGGCCAGCGAGTATCCCTTGGATGCCGCCACGGCCCGCTCACTTCGACTTGGCGACGGTCACGTAGGGGCGGAGCTTCTGCAGGGACTTCTCGCCGATCCCCTGCACCTTCAGCAGGTCGTCGACGCTTTGGAACGCTCCGTTCTTCTCGCGGAAGGCGATGATCCTCTGCGCGAGCGACTTCCCGATGCCGGGAACCGACTGGAGCGCCTCGCTGGCCGCGGTGTTGATGTCCACCGGACGCGCTTCGCTCGCGACGGCGGCGGCGGGAGCCGCGGCCGCCCGGGCCTCGGGGAGAACGGCGAGCGCGCCGGTGAGCGACGCGGCGAGGACGAGGATCGTGACGATGCGGGTCTTGCGCTGCATGGTGGCCTCCGGTTCTTGGGGCGCGCGGAATCGCGCGCCTGCGTTCCGTAGGGCAACCGGGATGCCATGGGGAGCGGCGCGAGACCGCGCGCTTTCGACGTCCGGCGTCCGTCCGCGGTGTCCGGGAAGGGGACAGCAACCGAATTTCGCCCCGCGAAATTCGGTTACTGTCCCCGATACCGGGTCTGCTGCAGCTCGGCGACGATCGAGAGGGCGATCTCCTCGGGGGTCTCCCCTCCGAGCGGAAGCCCGATCGGGCAACGGACGCGCCCGAGGGCCTCGGGGTCGACTCCGTCGGCCTCGGTCAGCTCGCGGAAGATCACCGACTTCTTCCTCCGGCTTCCGATCAACCCGACGTACGCCGCCGGGCGCTTCAGCACCGTCTTGAGGGCGAGCCGGTCGGTTCGATGGCACCGGGTGACGACGGCGACGTAGCACCCCTCGTCGATTGCGGGGACGCCGTCACCGTACTCCGCGTCGCAGCGGTGCACGCGGGCGATGCCGGCCCTCTCCGCCGTAGCACAGAACTCCTCGCGGTCGTCCACGATCTCGCAGGCGAAACCCACCGGGCCGGCCAGGCGGGCGAGGGCGAGCCCCACGTGCCCCGCCCCGAAGATCAGGAGCCGCGGTCCTGTCGCCGCGGCCTCGAGGAGCACTTCCGCCGTGCCGCCGCAGGCCATCCCCAGCGCGTCCTCTCCGTGCTCGGTGAAGACGTACCGCCGCACCTCCGGCGCCGGAGCGGGCCGGGCGAGAAGGGTCAGGGCGTCGGCCACGACCATCGCCTCGAAGGCGCCGCCCCCGATCGTCCCCACCTGGGTGCCGTCCGCGCGCACGAGCATGCGAGCGGCGAGCGTGCGCGGAGTCGAGCCGGAGGCCCGCACGATCGTCGCGAGCACCGTGCGGCGCCCCGAGCGCGCCTCTTCGACCAGGGCCTCGAGGACGTCGCGCACGGATCAGCCGGCGAAGATGTGCCGGAGCTTGTCGACGTCGAAGTAGAAGACGACCACGAAGAAGACCAGGAGGGCCACGAGGCCGACCATCGTCACCCTCTCCTTGACGCGGTCGGGGATGTCGCGGCGGATCGTCCCCTCGATGCCCAGGAGCAGGATGTGTCCCCCGTCCAGCACGGGGATCGGAAGGAGATTGAAGATCCCCAGCTGGAGGCTGATGAACGCCAGCCATCCGAGGAACCCTTCGAGCGTCTGCGCCGCCGCGCGCGACACGCGCGCGATCTCGAGGGGTCCCGAGAACGCGCGTACGCCGATCTCGCGGCGGAGGAGCTTTCCGAGGGTCGTGAAGACGCTTCCCGTGACGGTCCGCGCCCAGTCGAGCGAGGCGGCGAAAGCGGCCGCGGGGCCCAGGCTCCGGTGCACGCGATTCCCGTCGGAGAATTGGACTCCGATCCGCCCCTTCCCGCCGTCGTCCCGCGGCGTGACCGACACGTCCCGCATCTCCGCGCCGCGCTGGATGCGAAGCGCCACGGCGCGCCCGGCGCTCTTCTCGAGCATCGCGCGCAGCTCGAGCTCGCCCTGGGGGGCGTGGCCGTCGATGGCGACGATCTTGTCGCCCCGGGCGAGCCCGGCGGCGTCGGCGGGAGAGTCGCCGAGGACCAACTCGATCACCGGCGGGCCCGCGCTGTCGTTGAAGAGACGCCACCCCGGGGCGCCCAAGTGGTAGAGCGGGTCCTGCCCCGTCCGGAGCTCCACGGTCATCGGCCGTCCGTCTCGCAGGAGGGAGATCGACTTGGTCTGATCGGGGGAGAGCACGATCTCGTCGACCTGCGTGTCCGGCTGACGCGCGTCCTTGCCGCCGATCGCGACGATCTTGTCCCCGACCTTCAGGCCCGCCGCCTCGGCCGGGGAGCCCGCGAGGATCTCGGCGACCACCGGAGGGGACGTGAGCGGCTGGACTTCGTCCTTCCCCCAGATCCAGAACAGGGCCGTCATCACCAGGATCGCGAGCACGACGTTGAACGTCGCCCCGGCGACGAAGACGAGGAACCTCTGCCACCGAGGGCGAGAAAGGAATTCGTCGGGACCCCCCGTACGCGCCTCGTCGGCCTCGTCGCCCGCCAGGCGAACGTAGCCGCCGAGCGGCACCGCCGAGACCCGATAGTCGGTTTCCTTCCGCTTGAAGCCGCCCAGGCGGGGGCCGAAGCCGAGCGAGAAGACGGGGACGCCGATCCCGAACGCCTTGGCGACGATGAAATGCCCGAACTCGTGCACGAAGACGAGGATCCCGAGCACGACGACGAACGAGAGGGCCGATTGCAGGACGGAGACGACGTGGCTCACGACTGGACTCCCGAGGCGAGGGCTTTCACCGTGGTCGCGCGCGCCGCGCGGTCGGCTTCGATCAAGTCTACGAGCGAGCGGGCCGGAGCGCCCGCGTGCCGCTCCAAGGCGCGGCGGACGACGACCGGGATCTCGAGGAATCCGGCCCGCCCCGCGAGGAACGCCTCGACCGCGACCTCGTTCGCCGCGTTCAGCACCGCCGGCGCCGCCCCCCCCGCCGCCAGGGCCTCGTAGGCGAGCGGGAGGCACGGGAAGCGCTCGGGATCGGGGTGGAGGAACTCCAGCGGGCCGGCGGCGACCAGATCGAAGGGGGGCGAGGGCGCCGGCAGCCGCCGGGGCCAGGTCACCGCGTACTGGATCGGATGGCGCATGTCGGTCGCGCCGAGCTGGGCCTTCCACGATCCGTCCACGAACTCGACCAGGGAGTGCACGACGCTCTTCGGGTGGATCACCACCCGGATGCGCGCCCCGTCGACCCCGAACAGCCAGTGGGCCTCGATGACCTCGAGCCCCTTGTTCATCAAGGTGGCCGAGTCGATCGTCACCTTCGGCCCCATGACCCAGGTCGGGTGCCTCAACGCCTCCGCCGCCGTCGCGGCGTGAAGCGCCTCGTGACTAAAACCGCGGAACGGGCCTCCCGACGCCGTCAGCCAGAGGGTCTTGATCTCGGCCGGGCTTTCCCCGCGAAGGCACTGGTGGATGGCGTTGTGCTCGCTGTCCACCGGGAGGATCGCCGATCCTGTTTCTTTCGCGCGAGCCGTCAGGAACGCCCCGCCGACGACCAAGGCTTCCTTGTTGGCGAGCGCGATCGTCTTTCCGGCGTCGATCGCCGCGTAGGTCGGCTCGACCCCGATCGCGCCGACCAGCGCGCAGACGGCGATCTCGGCTTCGGGATGCCGCGCCGCGGCGACGAGCCCGTCGATGCCGTGAAGGAGCCGCGTGCCCGGCGGGAGCCGTCCCGCAAGCGCCCCCGCGGCGGCGGCGTCCCCCACCACGACGAGCTCCGGCCGGAACGCCCGCGCTTGGGCCTCGATCCGGTCCAAGTTGCGTCCGGCCGCCAGGGCCACGACCCGGAGCTCCCCCGGATGCGCCCGGACGACGTCCAGCGTGCTGGTTCCGATCGAACCGGTCGAGCCGAGGAGAGTGAGAGTCTTCACGCCGTCAACCCGCGAGGAATGCCCGCCAGTAATAGTAGAGGACGGGGCCCGCGAACATCAGGCCGTCCACCCGGTCGAGGAGCCCCCCGTGCCCGGGAAGGAGCCCCGAGGAGTCCTTCACGCCGGCCGCTCGCTTCCAGGCGCTCTCGACGAGGTCTCCGAGGACGTCGGCCCCCCAGACGAGCACCGCGATCGCCGCCGCGTGCGGAATCGGGAGCCTCCGGTAGAACCATAGGTGGGCGATGGAAGCACCCAGAGCGCTCCCGAAAAGCCCGCCGGCCGCCCCTTCCCAGGTTTTCTTGGGTGAAAGGACCGGCGCCAGCTTGTGGCGGCCGAACGCGGAGCCGACGTAGTACGCGCCGGTGTCCGAAAGCGTGACGCAGACGAGGAGCAGGAGGAGCAGGTCGGAGCCGTCTTCCCCCGGCACCGCGCGAAGTCCGACGCAGTGGGCGAGCGTGAACGTCACGAACACGACGGGCCCCATCGTCGAGGCCATCGCGTCGATCATCGCCGGCGGATCCTCCCGGAGCGCCATCGCCGCCACCGGGATCGCGAGCGCGGCGGCCGCCAGGACCGCCGCCGGGTCGACGTGGGGCGGAAGCGCCGAGAAGGCCCAGACGACGATGAGCCCGAACCCGATGCCGAGGAGCCGGATCGGCCGGGAGCCGCGCGCCGCGAGCAGCCGGTACGCCTCCCATGACGTCACCGCCGCGACGAGGAATGCCGCCGCGAGAAAGACCGGAAAGGGGGCGCGCTTGCAGAGGTACCAGGTCGCGGGGACGAGGAACGCCGCGGTGAGAAGCCGCGTCATCCGCGAACGAGGGCCTCGGACCCTTCGGGAGATTCCTTGGGAGAGACCCCGCCGAACCGGCGCTCCCGCCGCTGGAACTCGATCATGGCGGACAGGAGGTCCCGCTTGCGAAAGTCCGGCCAGAGCACGTCGGTCACGACGAGCTCCGCGTACGCGATCTGCCAGAGGAGGAAATTCGAGATGCGCATCTCGCCGCCGGTGCGGATCACGAGATCCGGATCGGGCTGGCCCGAGGTGTAGAGATACCGGCCCACCACCGCCTCGTCGAGATCCTCGGGAGCGATCCCCGACCGCAGGATCTTGCGGCAGGCGTCGACGATCTCGGCCCGCCCGCCGTAGGACAGCGCGATGTTGAACAGGAGCCCCGTGTTCGTCGCCGTCGCCTCGATCGCGTCCTGGAGCTCTTCCTGGACGGCCCCCGGCAGCTCGTGCATCCGCCCGATGACGCCCACCCGCACGTTGTTCGCGCGGAGATCGTGGAGCTCCTTGCGCATGTACTCCCGCAGGAGCTCCATCAGGAAGTCGACCTCGGCCTTCGGGCGCTTCCAGTTCTCCTTGGAAAAGGCGTAGACGGTGAGCACCGGCACGTCGAGGTGCCCGCACGCCTCGACCATCTCCCTCACGGAAGCGATCCCGGCGCGGTGTCCGGCGATGCGCGGCAGCCGTCGCTTGCGCGCCCAGCGGCCGTTCCCGTCCATGATGACGGCGACATGCCGGGGAAGCCGCGCGAGGTCGAGCTGACCGAGCAGCCGTTCGTCGTCGCTACCGGGAGACGCCAGTTGCGCTAGGTCCGCCATCCCCGCCCAGTCGGCGCCC
>JBGQLU010000153.1:0-8722 GCA_041500265.1 Acidobacteriota bacterium
CGTTGTGGCACCGTGAACCCCGCCAGACCCGGAAGGGAGCAACGGTAAGCGGACCGCCCCAAGCGCCGCAGGTCCACTTGGGCCCCATCAGTCTCCTCGGAGACCACGGAACGGACGAAGCCCGATGTACCAGGTCCTCGCACGAAAGTGGCGGCCGCAGTCCCTCGAGGAGCTGATCGGACAGCCGCACGTCGTGCGAACGCTCCGGAACGCTCTCGCCTCCGCCCGCGTCGCGCATGCCTACGTCTTCGCCGGATTGCGCGGCACGGGGAAGACCACGGTCGCGCGCATTCTGGCGAAGAGCCTCAACTGCGCGACCGGACCGACGGCGATCCCCTGCAACCGCTGCGATTCGTGCGTCGAGATCACGGAGGGGCGCGCCCTCGACGTGATGGAGCTCGACGCGGCGTCGCGGACCGGTGTGGACAACATCCGCGAGCTGCAAGAGGTCGTCGCCTACGCGCCGGTGCGCGACCGCTACAAGATCCTCATCATCGACGAAGCGCACATGCTCTCGAAGGCGGCCTTCAACGCGTTGCTGAAGACCCTCGAGGAGCCCCCGCCCCGGGTCGTCTTCGTGCTCGCGACCACCGAGATGCAGAAGCTGCTGCCGACGATCCTGTCGCGCTGCCAGGTGTTCGAGTTCCGGCGCCTCCCGATCCGGGAGCTGGCCGGACACCTTCGCCACGTGGCGGACGTCGAGGGGATCACGATCTCGGGCCCCACCCTCGATCGCATCGCGCGCGCCGGCGAGGGCTCCGTCCGGGACTCACTCTCGGTGCTGGAGCGAGTCCTCGCCTTCTGCGGAAACACCGTGGACGACGAAGACGCCCGCCGGGTCCTGGGGACCGTGCGCACCGAGGTGCTCCTGGAGTTCGTACGGGCCGCCGCCGCGCGGGACGCGGCCGCGCTCTTGACGCTCCTGGACGGGGTCGTGGACGAAGGGCACGACCTCGTGCACTTCTGGGGGGAGATCGTCGGAGTCGTGCGGGACGTCTTGCTCCTCGCGGCCTGGCCCGCCGCCGGCGATGCCTTGGGGCGCCCCCCGGACGAGGCCGAAGCGCTTCGGGCCGCCGCCGCGCCGCTGGCGCTGCAGGATTGGACTCGCGTCTTCCACGTCCTCTCCGGACTGGAGTTCGGCCTGAAGGGGTCGAGCCAGCCCCGGTTCCTCTTCGAGGGGGCGCTGATCCGGATCGCCGGCCTGGCGAGCGTCGCGCCGATCGAGGAGATCCTGGCCTCGCTCCGGACGGGGGCCGCACCGCCCGCCGCTCCTCAAAAAAAAAACGACCCTGAACCGCGGCCCGCGGGACCCGTGATCCCGGCCGGCGCCAGCGCTTCGGGACCGGTCGCGGAAGCGTTCGGCGAGATCCGGGAGACGGTGATCGCCGCGGTCGCCGCGGCGCGTCCGTTGCTCGGGGCGATGCTCGAGCAGGCGTCGTCGCTCGTGGTGGTCGGAGGAGTCCTCTCCGTGTCCTACGCCGCGGCCGACGACCGCGTCCGGCGCATGCTCGCCGCCGACGAGAACGTCAAGACGATCGAGGCCCTCGCCGCGGGAGTTCTCGGCCGGCCTCTTTCGCTCCGGATCTCCGCCCCGGAGGAGGGAGCGCCCGCGGGCGCGGGCTCTCCGCAGGCGGCCGCCCGTCCGGCCGGGACCCCCTTAGAGCCCCGGGCCCCGTCCCTGATGGACCGCGCGCGGAGCGATCCGGCCGTCAAGAAGATCCTCGACGCCTTCGGCGCGCAGATCATCGACGTCCGGCCGTTGACGACCCCGGCCTTGGCCGGCGAGGCCGGCCCGATCCTCGAGGAGAGCTCATGAACATCCAGAAGATGATGAAGGACCTCCAGCGCATGCAGGCCAAGCTCCAGGAGGAGGTCGAGACGATGGAGGTCGAGGCCACCGCGGGAGGGGGCGTCGTCATGGCGCGCATGAACGGCAAGAAGGAGCTGACGGGATTGACGCTGACGCCGGAGGCCGTGACCCCCGACGACCTCGGCATGATGCAGGATCTCATCCTCGCCGCGGTCAACGAGGCCGGCCGGAAGGTGGACGCCGAGGTCCAGCGGAAGACGCAGGGTCTAGCCGGGGGCCTCAAGATCCCCGGGATGTCGTAAGCCCCCGTGGCCTCCTCCCTGCCGCCGCCCCTCGAGCGCTTGATCGGCGAGCTGACGAAGCTCCCCGGGGTCGGGCGCAAGACCGCCCAGCGCTTCGCGTTCCACCTGCTGAAGGCCCCCGCGGGAGAGACCGAGGCGCTCGCGACCGCGGTCAGGGAGCTCCGCGAGAAGACGCGGGCGTGCTCGATCTGCTTCAACCTCGCGGAAGGAGAGGTCTGCGCGATCTGCGGCGACTCGCGACGGGACCGGACCGTCGTGTGCGTCGTCGAGGAGCCGGTGAACGTGCTCGCGCTCGAGCGGACCAACGCCTTCCGCGGCCTCTACCACGTCCTCGGAGGGTCGCTCTCGCCGCTTCACGACGTGGGGCCGGACGACCTCCGCGTGAAGGAGCTGGTCGAGCGAGTCCGATCCCAGGGGGTCCAGGAGGTCGTGCTGGCCACCAACCCCGACGTCGAGGGGGAAGCCACCGCCGTCTACGTGTCGCGGCTTCTCAAACCCTCGGGCGTCAGGACCACCCGGCTGGCCCAGGGCCTCCCCGCCGGAGCCGACCTCGAGTTCACCGACGACCTCACGCTGCAGCGGGCGTTCGAGGGGCGCCGGGACTACTGAAACGACGCGCTCTTGCCTATTGGGAATTCCGGGCGCTAGATTGGGCCGCGGCCGGTAGGGGCGCGCGCCCGGAGGTATGCTCGAAGCATGTCCGTCTCGGACCTGATTCTTCTCGAAGCCGACCAGACGCGGCTCGCGTCGGTCCTGGAGCGCCTCCGCCACGAGGCGAACGCGAAGATCGTGTTCCTGATCGACAAGAACGGCGCGCAACTCGCCGCGGCCGGCGACATGGACGGCCTGGACCCGACCTCCCTCGCGTCGCTGACGGCGGGGAACGTCGCCGCGACCGACGGATTGGCCAAGCTGCTGGGCGAGCGCGAATTCTCGATCCTCTTCCACGAGGGCGAGCACGACAATTTGCACATCAACGTGGTTTCGGGAACGGCCATCCTCGTCGTGCTGTTCGACGAGCGCTCGTCCCTCGGCCTGGTCCGCCTGCGCGTCAAGAAGGCGACCGGGGAGCTGGCCGGGATCGTCTCCGATATCATCGGGCGCTCGCAGTCGCAGCGAGCTTCCATGGTCGGATCCGCCGCCCCGTTCGCAGAGATCACCGACGACGACATCGACGCCTTGTTCAGCTGATACCGCCGGCTTTCTCAATCCCCGGGCACCCTCATGACGTTCATCAACTACGCCGCCCGCGAGATCAACTGCAAGATCGTCTATTACGGCCCCGGGCTCTGCGGGAAGACCACGAACATCCAATACATCTACGACAAGACCGGCACCGGCGCGAAGGGGAAGCTCATCTCCCTCGCGACCGAGTCCGAGCGCACCCTGTTCTTCGATTTCCTGCCGATCGAGCTCGGGTCGATCCGCGGCTTCCGCACCCGGTTCCACCTCTACACGGTGCCGGGGCAGGTGTTCTACGACGCGTCCCGGAAGCTGATCCTGAAGGGGGTGGACGGCGTCGTCTTCGTCGCGGACTCCCAGGAAGCGCGGATGGACGCGAACGTGGAGTCGATCCGGAACCTCAAGGAGAACCTGCGCGAGCACGGCTATTCCCTGGAGAAGGTCCCCTACATCCTCCAGCTCAACAAGCGGGACCTCCCGTCCGCGGTTCCGTCGCAGGAGATGATCAAGGCTCTCCGGCTCAAGGACGAGCCGGTCTTCGAGGCCGTCGCCCTCAAGGGTCCCGGCGTGTTCGAGACGCTCAAGGCGGTGGTCAAGAACGTGCTCATCGATCTCAAGAACCGCTGACCCCCCGTCCTTGACACTCCGTCCCCTCCTGTTATAGTCCCGGGGTTTCCACCTCAGGAGTTCGTCCATGTACGCTGTGATTCAGACGGGCGGGAAGCAGCATCGCGTCGAAATCGGGGAGGTCGTGCGCGTGGAGCGCCTCGACGCCGACGCGGGCTCGAAGGTCACCTTCGATCACGTCCTGGCGGTCGGCGAAGGGGACAAGGTCAAGCTCGGCACGCCGACGGTCGCCGGCGCCAAGGTCTCGGGGACGGTTCTGGAGCAGGGACGCGGGGACAAGCTCATCGTGTTCCGCTACCGCCGCCGCCAGAACTCGAGCCGCCGCCGCAACGGGCACCGTCAGTCGTATACCGCGGTCAAGATCGAAGCGATTCAGGGCTGATCGGGAGGACGCGATGGCTCACAAGAAAGCAGGCGGCAGCTCCCGGAACGGCCGCGACAGCAATTCCCAGCGGCTCGGCGTCAAGCGCTTCGCCGGACAGGTCGTCAGCGGCGGCTCGATCATCGTGCGCCAGCGCGGGACCCCCCTGAAGCCCGGACGGTTCGTCGGTCGCGGCAAGGACGACACCCTCTTTGCCATGGTGACCGGGACGGTGCAGTTCCAGGACCGCGGCCGCATGGGGCGCTTCGTCAGCATCGTCCCCTCGGAGTAAACGCTTCCGCCCGCCCGAACGGGCCGGGAGCGGCTTCATGTTCGTCGACGAAACCCGGATCACGGTCAAAGGCGGAGACGGCGGAAACGGCTGCCTCTCCTTTCGGCGCGAGAAGTTCGTCCCGAAGGGGGGACCGGACGGCGGCGACGGCGGGGACGGCGGATCGGTGATCCTCGTCGCCGATCCCGAGCTCAACACCCTTCTTCCGTTCCGTTACGAGACGATCTTCAAGGCCGAGCGCGGCCGGCACGGCGAAGGCGCGAATCGCACCGGCCGGTCGGGGTCCGACCTGACGGTCAAGGTCCCGGTCGGCACGCTCGTGCTCGACGTGTCCGGGGAGGTCGCCCTGGGCGACCTCGCGCTTGCCGGAGACCGGCTGGTGGTGGCTCGAGGCGGCCACGGAGGACGGGGCAACGCGCGGTTCGCCTCGTCGACCAACCGGGCGCCCCGGCGCCACGAGCCCGGCATCGAAGGAGAGGAACGGATTCTCCGGCTCGAGCTGAAGCTGCTCGCCGACGTCGGGCTCGTGGGGTTCCCGAACGCGGGAAAGTCCACGCTCCTCTCGCGGATCTCGGCGGCCCGGCCCAAGATCGCCGACTACCCGTTCACGACGCTCGCCCCGATGTTGGGCGTCGCCTATGCCGGCGGCGATCGGACGATCGTCGTGGCCGACATTCCCGGGCTGATCGAAGGGGCTCACGCCGGAGCGGGGCTGGGCGACCGGTTCCTCCGGCACGTCGAGCGCTGCCGGGTGCTTCTCCACCTGGTCGATCCGACCTCGTACCGCGGCTCCGTCGAGGACGCGATCGACGCCATCGACCGCGAGCTGGCCTCTTACGCCCCCGAGCTCGCCGACAAGCCGCAGATCCTCGTGCTCACGAAGAAGGACGCGCTGCAGGACGAGGAGCCGGTCGCCGAGGCGCGCCTGGCGGCGGAGCGTCGCGGAAGGAAGCTGCACGTCGTCTCGGCGGTGACCGGCGAGGGCCTGCCGGCCCTGCTCGGGGCCGCCGCCGACGCGGTAGCCGCCGTTCGCGACGAGGAGCGGAGAAGCGCTCCGGCATGAGCGCTCTCGGAGTCCTCGGCGGGACGTTCGATCCCGTGCACCGCGGCCATCTGGCCCTCGCAGCGGGGGCGGCCGCGGCGCTCCGGCTCGAGCGGGTCGCGCTCCTTCCGTGCTCGGTGCCTCCCCACAAGCCGAACCTTCCGATCAGCGCCGCCTACCACCGGTTGGAGATGCTCTACCTCGCCGCCGAAGGGTGGGAGGGCTTGCGGGTCCTGCCGTTCGAGATCGAGCGCGGCGGCGTGCATTACACGATCGACACGCTCCGTGCCCTCAGGGAGCTGGGCGAGGAGCCGGTCTTCCTGATCGGGTCGGACGCCCTGGCGGAGATCGAGACCTGGCGCCGTTACGCCGAGCTCCTCGCGGAGTTCGATTTCGCCGCGGTGATGCGGTCCCGGGACCCGGTAAGCCCGGCGGCGCCGCCGTTTCCGGACGACGTGGCCCGCCGCCTCACGGACGTAGACGCGCTCGATCCGCGCGCGCCCTTGGGGCGCGGGGGCCGCATCGTGCGCGTCCCGCTCGATCCGCCCGCCGTGTCGTCGAGCCAGGTCCGCGAGCGCGCGGCGGCGGGAGACCCGATCGACGCGCTTGTTCCGGCCCGCGTCGCCCGGTATATTCAGCGCCACCGGCTGTACCGGTGAGGAGGCCCTTCCGCTGAAAGCCGTCCTGAAGCACATCGTCGACGCCGCCCTCGACAAGAAGGCCGACGACGTCCTCGTACTCGACCTCAACGGACTCTGCGACTTCACCGACTACTTCGTCATCTGCCACGGTTCGTCGTCCCGGCAGGTCGTGGCGATCGTCGACTCGATCGAAGAGAGTCTTCGCGCCGAGGACGGCCTGCGGCCGAAGCACGTCGAGGGACGCCGGGTCGGGGACTGGGTCCTCATGGATTTCTTCGACGTGGTGGTGCACGTCTTCCTCGGGGACAAGCGCGACTTCTACGGACTCGAGCGGTTGTGGGGGGACGCCCCCCGGGTGTCGTTCCCGGGGACGCTCGAAGCGCGCGCGGCGCGACGCCGGCCCGGCGCGGCGCGCTGAAGGCGCGCGCCCGCCTCACCCGCCCGATGACCGGATTCACGACGCGAGACCCGGCGTTCGCCGAGGTCTTGCGCGTGGCCGAGCGCGCCGCCGGCTCGTCGGCGAGCGTCCTCGTCCTCGGCGAGACCGGGGTCGGCAAGAACCGCATGGCGCGTTTCCTCCACGAGCGCGGTCCCCGCGCCGGCGGGCCGTTCGTGGAGATCGCCTGCGCGAACGTCCCGCCCGAGCTGTTCGAGAGCGAGATGTTCGGCTACGAGCCGGGGGCGTTCACGGACGCGAAGCACGCGCACGCCGGCAAGCTCGAGCAGGCGCACCGCGGCACGCTGTTCTTGGACGAGATCCAGGAGTTCGACGTCTCCGCCCAAGCCAAGCTCTTGAGAGCGATCGAGGACAAGCGCTTCGAGCGCGTCGGCGGCCGTGACACCGTCGAGGTGGACACCCGCATCATCGCGTCGTCCCGGGAGAGCCCCTCGCAGCTCGTCGCGAGCGGGCGGCTCCGGGACGACTTGCTCTACCGCCTCGACGTGCTCCGCATCGAAATCCCGCCGCTCCGCGATCGTCCGGGGGACGTCGCCCCGCTCGCGGCGGCGTTCCTCGAGGAGATCGTCCGCAGCCACGGCCTCTCCGAGCGCCGGCTGCCGGCCGAGACTCTCCTCCGGCTGACGGCCTACCCCTGGCCGGGCAACGTCCGCGAGCTCCGCCACGTGGTCGAGCGCGCGGCCGTCCTGGCCGCCGGGACCGACATCCTGCCCGGTGACCTCCCGGATTCGATGTCGCTCGCCGAAGGGCCGATGCTGCGGGAAGCGGCGGGGCACCGGCGCACGCTCGCCGAGGTCGAGCGAGCGTACATCGAGGAGGTCCTCGCGCTCGCCCGCGGGAACAAGTCCGCCGCGGCGCGCATCCTCGGCATCCATCGCAAGACGCTCCACGAGAAGCTGCGCGCCTTCGGCGGGCACGAAGGCTCGTGAACGTCGTCGTCCTTTCGGTGGGACGGCCGGGCGGTACCGGTTTCGGCCCGCTGTTCGAGGACTACGCCGCCCGGATTCGCCGCTTCGGCGTCACGCTCGACGCGCGGTACGTGCGCGAGGTGAAGCCGGGAGGCCGTTACAGCGACGCCCACGTCATGGAGCGGGAAGCGGCGGCGCTCGTCGAGGCGCTCCCGTCGCGGGGCACCGTCATCGCGGTCACGCCGGGGGGAGACTCGCTGGACTCGCCGGCGTTCGCGCGGCGCCTCCGGTCGTGGGCGCGCCCCGCGGCCGTGTTCGTCGTGGGGGGACCGCTCGGCCTTGCCCCGTCGTTCCGGGAGCGGGCCGATCAGCGGCTGGCGCTGTCCGCCATGACGCTTCCCCACGATCTCGCCCGGCTCGTCCTCATCGAGCAGATCTATCGCGCGGTCACGATTTTGCACCGCGTTCCGTACCATAAATAGGGATCGGCCGAGTTGACGCTCCCCGGGGGCTGCACTAATCTCCCCTTCGGACGACCGTCCGAACCGCGGGACCGGCGATGAAGCTTCGAACGTTCCTCTACATCCTCGTCGCGATGGGCGTGGCCTACGCGATGATCACGCTGTTCGTCGCCAATCGCGAAGTGTTGCTGCGGCGGGAGATCCACTTCTGGGGCGACGTGGACCTGCCGGTCGGATTGACGCTCCTGCTTTTCCTCGTCGCCGGGGTGCTCATCACGCTGCTCGCGGGGCTGACGCGCGAAGCGTCGAAGGTGATGGAGGGCTGGCGCCGGCAAAAGGCGACCCGCACGTCGGAGGAGATCGAGGAAGAGTACGCGAGGGGCCTGGCCTCCGTCCTCGAGGGACGCGACGACGAGGCGCTCGCCCATTTCCGCGCCGTGCTCGAGCGCGACAGCCGGCACTTCAACACCTTGCTCAAGGTGGGAGAGGTCCTGCGGTTGCAGGAGCGCTACGACGAGGCGATCGAGTACCACCGCAAGGCGCACCATCTCAAGGAAGACGACGCGCGCCCTCTCTACGCGCTGGTCGAGGACTACGAAGCGAAGGGAGATCTGGAGCGCGCGCGCGCCGTGCTCGCCA
>JBGQLU010000154.1:0-8721 GCA_041500265.1 Acidobacteriota bacterium
CGCCGCGACGCGCCCGGCCGGCCGCCGCGATTCCCTGGGACGCGGCGCTCCGGGTCCTCGCACGACCCCAAGGACTCGGCTCGTTCTTCGCCGACCGGCTCGATCGGCTGGCGGCGCGTCCGGCTTCGGCGTCTTCGGCGCTCCCCCTCTCCGTCTCCGGCGTGGGGACCGTCGGCCTGGCCCGCATCACCCCCGATCTCGTCCGCGCGGGATTCCTACCCGTGCAGGCGGGCGGCGGGGGCGGCCCCACGCGAGCTCCGGCCCGGCCTCTCGAACCGGGATCTCCCGTCGGGGTGAAGCTCGTGCGCGGGGACGTCGACATGACCGCGACCGGAACGGTGACCTGGGTCGACGGCGACGCGCTCTACGCGTTCGGCCACCCGCTCTACGGACTCGGCGAGGTCGATCTCCCGCTGACGGCGGCGCGCGTCGAGACGCTCCTGCCGAGCCTCGACCAGTCGGCGAAGATCGCCTCGCCGCTCGAGGAGGTCGGCGCCTTCCGCCAGGACCGCGCGAGCGCCATCTTCGGCCAGCTGGGCGTCTCGCCCGTCATGATCCCGGTGCGGCTGCAGATGAAGGATGGGAGCGGGGAGCGGAAGACGTTCGCCTTCGACGTCGCCGACGATCCGCTGCTGGCGCCGCTCCTGCTTTACGCCTCGCTGAACGGGGTGCTCGGCACCGTCGAACGGACGTTCGGGAGCGCCACGGTGCGACTCCGCGAGGGATCGGTCATCAAGCTCGACGGCATCGACGACGTGAGGCTCGACAATCTGTTCGCGGGCGACGGCGCCGCCACCGACGCCAGCGGGCTGTCGGCGTTCTTGCTCTACCTCGTGATGAACAACGACTGGTCGGCCCCGAAGGTGAAGGGGATCAACCTCCTCCTCGACTACGAGCGCGAGCCCCGGACCGCCGCGATCCGGCGGGTCACGCTCGACCGTTACCGCGTGAAGGCGGGCGACTCCGTGACCGCCCACGTCCTCCTGTCGCCCTTTCGCGGCCCGGACCAGGTTCTCACCCGCGAGATCGCGATCCCGGTCGAAACGCCGGCGGGCCTCCTCTCCGTTCAGATCGGCAACGCCGCGTCGATGAACCGCGCGGACGACGTCGACGGCCCCATCATGCCGCGGAGCCTCGATCAGCTGGTCGTGCTCATCAACCGCCTCCGGCGGAACGACCGGCTCTACATCCTCGCCTCGCGAAGCGACAGCGGCGCCTACGTCGGCGGCGCGCGGCTCCCCAACCTGCCGCCCTCGGTGACCGCGCTGCTCACCCGCCCGCGGACGTTCGGCAACTACACGTACGTGCCGGAGCGAGGGATCCTCGAGGACGACATCGCCGCGGACGCCGCCTTGGAGGGCTTCGCGCGGGTCGCGCTCGAGGTGGAGCCCCGATGACGCGCCGCGCCGGCCGATGGCGCGCCGCCGCCGGCGCCGCCGTGTGCGCCGCGCTCTACGCGACGGCTCGCGCGGAGCAGACCCGGATCGCCACGACCGCCGCCTCCGAGCTCCAGCGGGGGGAGGCTTCGGGGATGGCCGTCTCCTCGCGGGGCCGATTGTTCTTGGCACCGCGCGTGACACCGCTCGGCAAGCCGCTCGCGGACGGCGATCCCGCCCAGGCGTTCGCCGCGATTTTTGATCCGGACGGTAGCCTCTACCTAGCGACCGGCCCCGACGGCGCGCTCGTGAAGGTTTCCCCCACCGGACAGACCTCGGTGCTCTTTCGCGCGGAGGACCCCTTGGTCACCGCTCTCCTCCGCCAGACCACCGGAGAGATCCTCGCCGCGACCGCTCCTTCGGGGAAGATCTTCAAGGTGCGCCCCGACGGCCGCGCGACCGTCTGGTGCGAGACCAAGGAACACTACGTCTGGGCGCTTGCGCCCGGGCCTGAGGATTCCGTCCTCGCGGCGACCGGCGATCGCGGGCGCCTTCTCAAGATCGACCGGGGCGGCAACGCGTCGATCCTGTTCGACTCGGACGAGGCGCACCTCGTCAGCCTCGCTCCGGCGCCGGACGGGGGGACGTGGGTGGGGAGCGCCTCGCACGGCCTCGTGTACCGGATCGACGCCGGCGGCCATGCGGCGGTCGTCTACGACGACGACGATCTCCCCGAGGCGAAGGCTCTCGCCGTTCAGCAGGACGGGTCCCTCCTGGTCGCGCTCGACGCCGCCCCTGCTCCCGAGAAGCGGCAACCGTCCGTCCGCATCCGGGTCGCGGGCGCCGGTGCGGGAGGCGATGCGCGAAGCGAGCTCGACGACCGGTCGGGCTCCTCGATCCAGGGGGTGATCGAGGGGCTTCCTTCGCGGGAGGAGGGAAGCGAGGGGGGAAGGCTTCGCGGCAAGATCGTGCGCGTGGGGCCGGACGGCGCCGCCACCGAGCTGTGGACGTCGGCGGCCGAGGCTCCGTTCTCGCTCGCGCAGGACGCGTCGGGCCGGGCGCTGTTCGTGACCGGCGAGCCCGCGCGCCTGTGGCGGGTCGAGGGACCAGGGGACGTGGCGCTCCTCACGACGCTCAAGGAGGCGCAGGCCACCGCGTTGCTCCGCGGCCCGCGTACCCTCGCGATCGTGACGAGCAATCCCGAAGCCACCTACACGCTCGACCGGGACAATCCCGACGCGGGTTCGTACGCGTCCCCGCCCACCGACGCCGGCAGCCTCGCGCGCTGGGGGACGGTCTCGTGGCGCGCCGAAGGTCAGACGGGACGCGTGGAGCTTCAGACCCGGAGCGGGAATAGCGAGGACCCCGACGGAACGTGGTCGCCGTGGAGCCCCGCCTGCGTCGATGCGGACGGGAGCCCGATCGCGAGCCCGGCGGGGCGTTACCTTCAGTGGCGTCTCCGGATCGCCGGCGGTCCGGGTGAGGGACCGAGAGTGTCGGCGGTCGCGGCGACCTACGCGACGCGGAATCGTCCGCCGGCGCTCCGCGACCTGCGTGTCGAGCCGGGGTCGGGATCCGTGAGCGCCAAGGCGACCTTTCGCTGGTCGGCCTCCGACCCGGACGGAGATCCGGTGGTCGTCGACGTGGAAGCGCGCAAGGCGGGCTCCGCCGACTGGAAGAGCGCCGCACGCCTCGACCCCTCGCCCCCGAAGGGGGGCGACCCGGGCGCCGGCAACGACGGCGGATTCAAGGACGGGCGCACGACCTGGGACACGACGACATGGGACGAAGGGGTCTACGACGTGCGCGCCGTCGCCTCCGACCAGGGGGCGAACCCGGCCGGCGAGGGGCAGGACGCGAAGGTCGATCTCGGGGTGGTCGTGCGGATCGACCGGACCCCTCCCGTCATCGAGGCGAAGCGCGTCGCGGGCGGCGGCGTCGAGGTGAGAGTCTCCGACGCCCTGTCGCCGATCGCGCGGCTCGAGGTGCTCGACGGCGGACGCGCGATCGCGGCGCCTCGCCCCGCCGACGGCGTCTGCGACGGACCGCGCGAGACGTTTCGGCTGAGCGCCGCCGACGCCGGCCCCGCCGCCGCACGGACCCTCCGCGCCACCGACGCCGCCGGGAACTCCGCCGAGGCTCCGGTACCTTCGCCGTGAGTCGCGGTCGCATCTTCGGCGCGGCGGCGCTGGCCCTGGCGGCCCTCACGCTCGGATGCGCCGGGCCGGCGGCTCACCCCCGAACCGACGCCCGCGTTGTGATCTACGCGGAGCCGTCGTCGCTCTCTCTCGTCGGGAACCCCGACAACAATTCGGCTCAGATCGCCAGCATGATCTCGGACGGTCTCGTGGCCTACGACGCGCGAGGGAATTTCGCCCCGATGGTCGCGGCCTCGTGGGACGTCGCCCCCGACGCACTGACGATCACCTTTCACCTCCGGGACGGCGTCCGCTGGCAGGACGGAACGCCGGTGACCTCCCGCGACGTCGCATTCACCCTGAGCAAGGTCCGCGACCCGGCCGTCCAGTCGCGCTCGTGGGTGTCGCTTTTCGCCGACGTGACCGGGCTCGAGACCCCGGACGATCGGACGTTGATCGTCCATTACTCCAAGCCGTACGCCGACGCTCTCGACGCTTGGCGGGTACCGCTCCTTCCCGAGCACCTCGCCTCCAAGGACTCCGATTTCCTGAACGGCGCCTTCGCGCACCATCCGGTCGGCTGCGGTCCGTTCCGCTTCGTCAGCCATGAGCCCGGCCAGAACGTGATCCTCGAGGCCTTCGACGGATACTGGCAGGGGCGGCCGTCGATCGACCGCCTTGTCGTCCGGATCGTGACCAGTGACCGGACCGGGTACGAGTCCCTGCTGCTCGGAGATGTGGACCTGATGGCGGTCCCCTCGGATCTCTGGCGAGAATCGCTGTCGTCCCATCGCGCGGTGCGGCTTGCGCGCTTCGTCTACTACCGGCTGATGCTCTGGAAGATCGATTGGAACCAGGACGGGAGCAACCCGTTCTTCACCGATCCGCGCGTTCGCCGCGCCCTGATCTTCGCTCTCGACCGGAAGCGATTCGCCGCCACGGTCGTCAACGGTCTCGCCCGCCCCGCTGCGGGGAGCTACTTGCCGGAGTCGGCGTGGACCGATCCGTCGATCGCCCCGATCCCGTTCGATGCGGCCGAGGCCGGACGCCTGCTCGACGAGGCCGGGTGGCACCTCCCGGCGCCGGGAAGCGTGCGGGTGAAGGACGGAAAGCCGCTCGCCTTCACGATGCTCCTGGTCGCGGGGTCCCAGGAGATCGCCGATCGGATCGCCGCGTGGATGCAGGAATCGGTGCGCGCCGTCGGCGTCGACATGAGGATCGAGAAGCTCGAGTGGCGCGCCTTCCAGGAGCGCCGCAAGACCCACCGTTTCGAGGCGGCGATGGCCTCGAACGTCGTCGACCCGACCCCGGACCAGTTCGACCTCTACCACTCTTCGGCGAGGAACGGCGGCTTCAACTACGGCGGGTTCTCCGATCCGGAGACCGACCGCCTCCTCGAGGCCGGCCGGATGACGATCGACCCCGCGGCCCGGCGCGCCGTTTACTGGAAGCTGCAGGCCCGGCTGCACGAGCTCGAGCCGATGTCGGTGCTCTTCCAGTTCTCCCAGCCGGTGCTCCACGACCCCGATCTTCTCGGGGTCACCGCCTCTCCCGTCGGCCTGTTCTCCTTCACCCCCGGTCCGCGGGCCTGGCACTGGGCGGGGGCGACCCCTTCCCGGTGAGCGCGATGACCGCCGCGGCGCGGCGCCTCGTGACCGCGGCGGTCACGCTCGTCCTCGTCACGCTGATCGTCTTCGCGCTCCTCGTCGCCCTTCCCGGGGACGCGTCCGGCGACGACGAAACCGCACGCCGCCTCCCCGACGAGTACCGAGCGGCTCTTCGGGCTCAGTACCACCTCGACGATCCTCTGGCGATCCGCTACGCGCGGTGGATCGGCGACGTTGCGCGGGGCGATATCGGGGCGTCGCTCCGCGAGCACCGCCCGGTCGCCGCGATCCTGCGTGAGCGTCTGCCCGCCTCGCTCGCCCTGAACGGTGCCGCGCTCGCCGTCGTGATCATGATCGCCACCCCTCTCGGGATAGGCGCCGCGTGGAAGCCGGGCTCCAGCTTGGATCGAGCGGGGCTCGCGGCGACCACGGCCCTTTACGCCGTGCCGGTCTTCTGGATGGCGCTCCTCCTGCAGTGGCTGTTCGCCGTCCGGCTCGGCTGGCTCCCGCTCTTCGGGATCGAGGGCGACGAGCGCGCCGGCGGGAGTCTGGCGCGGACCGCGGACATTTTCCGTCACCTCGTGTTGCCGGTCACCTGTCTCTCCTACGGCTCCCTGGCGTACGTGTCGCGCTTCGTTCGAACGGCGCTCGTCGACGCGGCGGCCGGCGACGGCGGACGCCCCGCGCGGGCACGAGGGGCCACGGCGCTGCGCTACGTGACCGTCCACGGCACCCGGCAGGCGGCCGTTCCCCTGCTGACGTTGGCTGGCTTCCTCATCCCGCGGTTGGTCGGAGGGTCGCTCCTCGTCGAGGAGATCTTCAACGTCCCAGGTCTCGGAAGCCTCCTGTTCGACTCCGTGCTCGGACGCGACGTGCCGGTCGTGCTCGCCCTCACCCTCCTGTCGGGGACGGTGACGCTCGCGGCGATCACCGGAGCGGACCTTCTCGCGGCGTGGGCCGACCCGAGGGTGCGCCATGGGAGGTGAACGGTTGGGTCCGCGCCTCGCCGTGGTCGCCTTCGCGATCATCGCCGTCTCGGCGGTCGCCGCCCCGTGGCTCGCCCCCGAGCCGAACCGGATCGATCTCGAAAGCGTCCTGGCGCCTCCTTCGACCGACCATTGGCTGGGAACCGACGGCCTCGGCCGAGACGTCCTGTCGCGCCTCGCGCACGGCGCCCGCGTGTCGCTCGGCGTGGGGGTGGTGACGGCGCTGGTCGCGGCGCTCATCGGGCTCCCCTTGGGAGCGGTCGCGGGGTACCGCGGCGGGGTCTGGGATGGCGCCGTGTCGCGGGCGATCGAAGCCGCCCTGTGCTTTCCCGGCCTGCTGATCGCCCTGGCGATTCTCTCGCTGGCGCCTCCATGGCTCGCCCGGCTCCCGGACACCCTCCGTCTCGCGGCGGCGCTCGGGTTCCTCGGCTGGACCCCCTCGGCGCGCTACCTGCGCGCCGAGTTCCTGCGCCTCAAGACCGGGGAGGAGATCCTCGCGGCCCGCGCGGCGGGAGCGTCGGGCCTTCGGATCGTCGTCCGCCACCTCCTCCCTCGATCGCTCGCTCCGATCCTCGTGACGATCGCCTTCGGCGCGAGCGCCGCGGCCCTGGGGGAAGCGGCGCTGTCGTTCGTCGGCGTGGGAATTTCCCCCCCCACGCCGTCGTGGGGGGAGATGCTGTTCGAGGCGATGCGGCACATGGGGACGGCGTGGTGGCTCGCGCTCTTTCCCGGCCTCGCCCTGTTCGTGACGGTGTACGGCTGGAACGGACTGGCGGAAGGGGTTCGCAATTGGCTGGACCCACGCCCGCGCGCCCTCTGAGTTTCGGCCGTTTCCTGCGGGACCTCACGATCGTCCTCGCGGGGATCGCGGGGGCCGTCTGGGGGGCCGAGCATTGGATCGCGGTGCCTTGGATGGTCGAGGGGCCGTCGATGGACCCGACGCTCCGGGACGGCGACCGGGTGATCGTGGACCTCTGGTCGCTTCGGGGCCGCACGCCGCGCGACGGCGAGATCGTCCTCCTCGACGGGCCGGCCGGTGAACCGCTCGTGAAGCGCGTGTCCCGGACCCCGGAGGGGGGATCGCCTCCCTCGGTGCTGGCGCCGGACTCCCCACTCGAGCCCACGTTCTTCGTCCAGGGAGACAATCCGGGGGCAAGCTCCGACAGTCGCGCGTTCGGCCCCGTGCCCCGCCATCGGATCCGCGGCCGCGTGCTGTGGCGCTACTGGCCGGTGTCCCGGATGGGCTCGATCGAATAAAGGAGCGGCGGGGCGTCGGCGTCCCGGTTGCCGGAGGGCCGGTACCCCTCGAGGTCGACGACGACGAACCGGAAGCCGGCGGCACGGACGGCCTCGACGACGAGGGAGCGGAATGCGCTCGAGTCGAGTCGAGCCGATTCCAGGTCTCCCAGCTCGAGACGGGCGATCTCGCCGTGGTGGCGAACCCGCAGCTCTCGGAATCCCAGATCCCAGAGAGCGGTCTCGGCCCGCGCCACCTGGGAGAGCCGTTCGGGTGTGACCTCGGTGCCGGTCGGGATACGCGATGCGAGACACGGGTTGGCCGGCTTCTCGCTCACATGCAAACCGAATGATCTTGCCAAGGCGCGAACATCGGTCTTGGATATGCCTGCTTCAAGGAGCGGCGCCACGATGCCGTGCCGGCGGGCCGCCTCCATTCCCGGTCGATGATCCCCGAGGTCATCCAGGATCGCCCCGTAGGCGATCGCTGGGATCCGCTCGTTTCGTGCGAACTCGCCGAGGAGCTCGAACAGCTCGGTCCTGCAATGAAAGCACCGATCCCCGGCATTCGCCCGGTACTCCGGTCGGTCCATTTCCCTGGTCGCCACGACGTGGTGGCGGACTCCCAAGGCCGCGGCGACCTTCCCGGCGTCCTCGAGCTCCCGTGGCGTGACCGCGTCGGATCGGCCGGTCACGGCGACGACCGCGGAAGCCCCGACCGTCTCGACGGCAAGGGCGAGCAGCACCGCGCTATCCACCCCCCCGGACAGGGCGACGGCGAGGCGGCCGCACCGGCGGAGGGAGGCGACCGCGAGGGCGCGCCGGGCCGTCAGGGAATCGGTGTTCGAAGGGTCGGATTGGGTGCCGGCGGGCATGATCGCGGCAGCATCGTAGCATGGCAAATCGCTCGATTTTGCGGTCCCATTCACCGCATTGCCGGTTTCGAAATCGGTTGACAAGCCCGGGGGGTCACCGTACATCAACGCAACCCATTTGGGGGGCGTGTGTGTTGGTAATTCGGGGACTGTCTCCGTTGGTTTCCACTTTTTTTCCCACGCAGGAGGAGGGTATGCAGATTCGCATCCTCGCAGGCTGCACGCGTCTTTTGACGGCGGCAGCACTCGCGAGCCTGATTTTCGCGCCTGCCGCTGCGGACACGGCGAAGGCATCGGCGACGGCAGCGTCGCCGGCCGCGAAATTCGGCGCCGCGTCGCAACAGCAGCAGCAAGCCTCGAAACTCAGGCAGCCGGCACTCTACCCGCGATCGAATTACGTGTGGCCGTTCGCCACGGGTCCCATGTACGGAGAGGTCGATGCCTCCCGCTGGAACGATCCGGGCGTTCTTCACACGATCGTGGGCTCGTTCGATCTGACGCGC